>NZ_CAXAPA010000024.1:0-57811 GCF_963970835.1 Pseudomonas sp. EA_15y_Pfl1_P101
GCCGTGATCGGCAGATGCGCGCCTTGGAACGCAAGGCACGCAAACTTGGATTGCAGCTGGTTAAAGCGGCTTAAATTTTAAGAGCAAAAACAATGAGTTATTTTTTGTTTGATAAGAGCGGGCTTGCTCGCGAAGAGGCCAGTGGAGTCATTAGAGATCACAAGGCCGGAAAATGAATCTTGAACGCAGCGCCACCCAACGGTGAATCCCCCAGGGTCAACCGTGCGCCGTAGCTTTCAATAATATCCTTGACCACCGCCAAGCCAATCCCCTGCCCGGGATGCTGGCGATCCAGCCTTTCACCCCGTTGCAGAATCCGTGCACGCTGGTCCGGCGGCACACCCGGCCCGTCATCCTCGATGCACAGCTCACTGCCCTCCAGGCTTTCCACCAGGCTGATGCGCACTTCGCTCAAACACAGGCGGTAAGCGTTTTCCAGCAGGTTGCCGAGCAATTCCAGCAAGGCGCCCTTCTCGATGGGCACGTCGCATTCATCCGGCAGTTCAAAGGAGACGGTGACGCGTTTGTCGCGGTAGACCTTGTCCAGTGTGTCGCACAGGCTTTGCAGCACCGGCGCCAGGCGTACCTGGTGGCGCACCAGGCCGCTTTTGCGCAGGCTGGCGCGTTGCAACTGGTAACTGATCTGCTGGCTCATGCGCTCAATCTGCGACTGCAAAACCCAGGCCTGGTCGCGATCTTCCGGGCGCTGGGCCATGTCTTCGCTCACGCCCTGCAACACCGCCAGCGGGGTTTTCAGGCTGTGGGCCAAATCGTCGAGGGAGTCGCGGTAGCGCGCACGTTGCTCACGTTCGCTGTGCAGCAAACGGTTGAGGGAGCCGGTGAGGCGCAGCAATTCGCGGGGGTGTTGTTCACTAAGGCTCTCTCGGGTGCCGCCTTCGATCTGGTCGAGTTCCTGGCTAAGCCGCCGCAAGGCTTGTAAGCCCCAGGTCAGGCCCAGCCAGAGCAAGGTCAGCAACACCAGCAACGCCGCACCAAAACCCAGGTAAAGGTTTTCGCGCAGGCCCTCGAGGGTCAGTTGATATTCACGCACCGGTTGCAGGGCGACGATACTGAACGCCGCGCTCTTGCCGCCCAGCAACCTGACCTCGACGTCATATACAAAGAATTCCTGACCATTGGCCTCACGAATTCGCGCAAATTCATTACCGCGCCCGTCGTAGCGCGGTTTGTAGTTGATGTTTTCTTCTTTGGTCGCCCGCGAACGCCACACTAGGTGGCCCTCGCGGTCGTAGATATAGCCGAGCAGGCGGCTGTCGGTGAGGTTGAAACGTTCGTCCGGCAACTGCGCCGGCATCTGCAGGCGGTTATTGTCGACCCGCGCGGCGGAAATCAGGGTGGTGACGTCCGACGCCAGGCGCTGCTTGATGGAATCCTGCAATGCCAGGCTGAACGCACCCTGCATGGCCGGCAACAAACCCAGCATAAACAGCACGGCCAGGGTGGCGGCCGCCAGCATCAAGCGCACGCGTAACGAGCGAATCAACGGCAGCGCTCATTGAACAGGTAGCCCAGGCCACGCACGGTGTCGATCGGCTTGAACCCAACCGGGCCTTCCAGCTTGCGGCGCAGGCGACCGACCAGCACTTCGATGACATTTGGATCACGCTCGTCATCATCAGGGTAAAGCTGCTCCATCAAACGGTCCTTGGCGACCACTTGCTGGTGGTGGCGCATCAGGTATTCGAGAATCCGGTATTCGTAGGCGGTCAGCGCCAGGGGCTGTTCGTCCAGGGACGCTTGCTTGCGGTTAAGGTCCAGCAGCAACGGCCCGGCCACGATGGTCGACTGGGTGAAACCACTGGAGCGACGCAGCAACGCGTTCATCCGCGCTTCCAGCTCTTCGAACTGGAACGGCTTGACCAAGTAGTCGTCCGCGCCGGCAGCCAACCCTTCGACCTTGTCCTGCCAGTTGCCGCGAGCCGTGAGGATCAGGATCGGAAAGGTCTTGGCCTGGGTACGCAGTTGGCGGATCAGGTCCAGCCCACCCAGGCCGGGCAGGCCCAGGTCGATGATGGCCAAGTCATGGTTGAATTGGCCCGTCTGGTAGAGGGCCTCTTCGGCATTGGCCACGGCCTCGACCACGTGGCCGCTGTCGGTCAGGCGGGTAAACAGGTGATGGCGCAGCAGCGCCTCATCTTCCACCACCAGCAATTTCATAAGGCTCTCCAAAGCAAATCAACTGTCCGACAGAGGGATATCATAGCGGCCCTGCAGATCTTGCGGGCGCAGTTTAATACCATTGAACTGACCGGTCAGGTGTTCATAGCCAGCGCGGTAGGCCGGCTGCGGGGTTACAAGGCCAAGGGACTGGCCCCAAGGCGTAGGTTGGCTGCCAGCGTCTTCGACGCTGACACGCTGAATCAAAGTGCTGGTTTTTCGGGTCTTTTCTTTGCCGAATGCGGCAAAGGCACCATCGGCGGCCTGGGCCCCTGCAGTGGCACTGAGCATGGTTAACGCCAACATCAGCTTTTTGATCGCACTCATGGTGCTTACCTCCACGCGTTTTGGCTGTAGGACCAGACTACGCAGGCGCCCCTGAACTCCCCCTGAACAGGCTCTGAACCGCACCTGAACCGCAGCGGGCTATCCTGTTGCCCATCAACTCGGCAAAATACCGCCCATGAATTCCCTACCCGCTTGCTGCACTCCGCTCGACGCCCATTGGCCGCTGCCCGATCCCTTGCCGGGCACGGTGTTTTTCAGCACCCGGTTTGACCCAGCCTTATTAGCGCCAGGCGACTTCCAGCGCAGTGCCGTGCCGCCCCCCGCGAGCATCCAGCGTTCAGTGGCCAAGCGTCAGGCCGAGTTCCTGGCCGGCCGGCTGTGCGCCCGCGCGGCACTGCAACAGCTCGATCACTTCGATTGCGTGCCGGCCATCGGTGAAGACCGCGCACCGGTGTGGCCCGCGCACATCTGTGGCTCCATCACCCACAGCACCGGGCATGCCGCTGCGATTGCCGCGCACACGGCACAATGGCGCGGGCTTGGGATGGACCTGGAGAATGTGCTGACGCTGGAGCGGGCTGAACGGCTGGCCGGGGAAATCCTGACTGCCGATGAAATGCGGCGTATGGCCGCCCTCCCGCGAGAGCAGGTCGCATTGCTGGTGACGCTGACGTTTTCCGCCAAGGAGAGCCTGTTCAAGGCGCTCTATCCTATTGTGCAGAAGCGTTTTTATTTTGAGCATGCGGAGTTGCTGGAGTGGTCCGAGTCGGGCCAACTGCGGCTACGGTTGCTGACGGATCTTTCCAGTGAGTGGTGCCATGGCAAGGCGTTGGTGGGGCAGTTTGCGGTGACCGATGGGCAGTTGTTGAGCCTGGTGGCTATCAGCGCCTGATCGATCGCTTTCGCGAGCCAGCCCGCGAAGGCGGCATCAGGGTTTCTCTTGATCCCTGGGCCAACTCAGACTGAAGCACGCCCCTCCTAAATTGTTGCTCTTGCTGATCAACGCCCGGCCGCCGTGCCAGTAGATAATCCGACGCACAATCGATAAGCCCAGGCCATGCCCACCCGAGGCGCGAGTGCGGCTGTCGTCAAGGCGCAAGAACGGCGTGAAGATGCGCTCCCAAGCGCTTTCCGGCACGCCAGGGCCGTCGTCTTCCACGTCGACGCGGCAGCGCACCTGGCCCACCTGATAACTGATCAGCACGCGGCCTTGGGCGTGGCGCATGGCGTTGCTCACCAGGTTCTGCAGGGCACGGTGCAAATAACGCGGCTCGGCGTCGACCCAGGCGTCATCCCAATGCGTCGAAGACAGGCAGATACCCCGCGCCACGTTGATCTGCGGGCGCAGTGGCGATAATTCGCCGATCACCTGATCGAGCAGCGCATTGAGGTCGACCCGCTGGAAATTCAGCTCCGGCGAGCCCTGTTCCAGACGCGCATAAGTGAGCATTTCATCGACCAGGCCATCGAGGTCCTGGATGTCGCTGTCCATGCCCTCCAGGTATTTGCGCCGTGCCTCAGGGGTGGTGGCATCGCCGACCATCTCCAGGCCGAAACGCAGACGCGCCACGGGCGTGCGCAGTTCGTGGGACACCGCACGCACCAGTTCACGCTGGATCGCCAGCAACTGCTGCAAGTGCTCGGCCATGCCATTGAACGCTGCAGCGAGGCGCCCCACCGAGTCAGCGCCACGGGCCGGCACGCGGACTTCCAGGTTGCCCTTGGCAATGCGTGTGGCGGCGGCTTCCAGGCCGCGCAAGCGACGTTCAAGCTGACGCACCAATAGATAGACGATCAGACCGATCAGGGTCAGGCCGATCAAGGCGATCAAGATCAGCCACTGCGCCGGATAAGGGTTCATCTGATACAGGGGGCCGAGCTCCAACACCCACGGCGTGCCAACCATGCCGGCAAACACGCGGATCGAATCGCCGCCCTTGCCCAGGGCCATCACTGTATCGCCTTCCGATACGCGACGGCGTTGGTCTTCGTCCATATCAGCCTGGTCGAGGGTCATCAAGTGCATGTCGAAGCCAAAACCCTTGGCTTCTTTTATGTCTGCCAGGCGCTGCGGCTGTTCGGCCACCGGGAAGCGCACCAGTTCGTCGGCGAGCAGGTAGATCGTCGCGCGCGCCAGTTGCTCACTGATCTGCTGCACCTCCCCCTCCAGCACGAGAGGTTCCTGGGCACTGACCAATCGCAGCACCCGCGCGGCGTGAGGCCCAGTCTGTTGCACCAGCACTTGGCCACGTTGCAGGCTGTTGCGCTGGCTCAAGTCCAAGTGCGCATCGGCCAGGGGGCGCAATTCCAGCGGGATCCCCAGCAAACGCTCCCACACCGCCAGGGCGCGTTGGCGCTCGATGGGACTCATGGGCTGCAGGTTGTCGCCCATCAAGGCAAAGGTGCCATGGGCCAGGCGCTCGCGGTACTGGCCGCTGCGCACCTCGTTGAGCAGGTGCAGGGCCAGTACGCCGAGCAGCGCCACCAGAATCAGCGCTGCGCACATGCCGCCGTAGATACGCAGGAAGATCGAATTCACAGCGGCATGTCGGCGGCGGCTTCGGGGACGAACAAATAGCCTTTGCTGCGGACGGTCTTGATCAGACGTGGGTGGATCGGGTCGTCGCCGATTTTCGGGCGGATGCGCGAGATGCGCACATCAATCGAACGGTCCTGGCCGTCGTAGCCGATACCACGCAAGGCGATGAAGATTTCTTCGCGGGACAGGATGCGACCGGCATTCGCCACCAGCAGCCAGAGCAGGTCGAATTCGGCACTGGTCAACTCGATACCGTCATTATTCAACCAGGCCTCGCGCAGGGCATTGTCCACCACCAAACGGCCGAATTGCAGGCGGCGCTGATTCTCTACCGCAGGCGGTTCCGCCGGTTCGCTGCGCCGCAGCAGGGCCTGGATGCGTGCCAGCAACAGACGCGGGCGCACGGGTTTGCACACGTAGTCATCGGCGCCCATGTCCAGGCCCATCACCTGGTCCATGTCGTCGGTGCGCGCGGTGAGCATCAGGATCACGCCGTCATAGCGCTCGCGCACCTTGCGGCAGATGCTCAGGCCGTCTTCGCCGGGCAGCATCAGGTCCAGAATCACCAGGTTCGGTTGCTCGGCGATGATACGCGCGGCCGCCTGGGCGCCATCGCCTTCCACTGACACCCGCAGGCCATTGCTCTCCAGATACTCACGGGTCAGTTCGGCCAGTCGCTGGTCGTCCTCGACGATCAGTATTTGCCAGGCTTCTTGCTCCACGGGTGGTCCTCGTTGTTATTAGAAACTGCGTTGGCCATACCCTGTTTGTCATGTTTTAAGGGCATAACAATGGCCGATTGTAGCCATGCCCCAACCCCCAAACACAAGTTGGGAAATCCATTCGGTGATCGCGTTTTTTTGTGATAGGGTTCGCGCCCTCAAAAATCCAACCCGCTGTTTTTATCTTGGAATATCCGGTGACAAACGGCCGAATCCAGCAGCAATGCGGCCTACACGGGTGCTCCACGTTTCATACACATTTTACCCACAACGTTATCCACAGGTAGTGCGTTGCTAAGACCCCCAAAACGCATTATCTTGTAGCCCGGCGCTAAAAAAACCCTACATGTAGCGTTTTGAGCGAAAAAACCAAACACAGATCAGACAAGAAACTCAAGCCCTTTCTTGCACTCGCTTGGTTGAACCCACGCATTTTTTGAAAGCCCAAACCGCGCACGCGGATGGCAGCCGTTTTCAAGCTCATACAGCGGAAAACGGTACGGGTGTTGCAGTGCCTGAACCTGGCAACTGTCACCCACCAGGAATACGGCCAAGGGCTTTTCAGCCCCGATCCGAAGACTTCGGCATGGAAGCGGCGCGTATAGCTCCCTTCCTCCTGTCCCGAAGTTGTTATGCCAGGCCCAGGCCTGCTGTAAGTGCTTCAGGACGGAACGGTGGGCACCGAGATGGTGCCCAAATAAATATAGAATGTGGAGACACCCCCCCATGCAAACCGACACAACTCGCGAGAACCCGCAGGGCTCCGTGCCGCAGGCCGCTGATTCGAACCTGGATCTGTCCGCCACTGCACCTGGCCAATTGCGCGTGATCAAGCGTAACGGCACTGTCGTTCCTTACACCGATGACAAAATCACCGTCGCGATCACCAAAGCGTTTCTTGCAGTTGAGGGCGGCACCGCTGCCGCTTCGTCGCGCATCCACGACACCGTTGCCCGCCTGACCGAACAAGTCACCGCGACCTTCAAGCGTCGCATGCCCTCGGGCGGCACCATCCACATCGAAGAAATCCAGGACCAGGTCGAACTGGCCCTGATGCGTGCCGGCGAGCAAAAAGTTGCCCGTGACTACGTGATCTACCGTGATTCGCGTGCCAAGGAACGTGCCGTGCGCACTCCGGCCGACGAAGCCGCCGTTCAAGCGCACCCATCGATCCGCATCACCCTGGCCGACGGTACCTTTGCACCGCTGGACCTGGGCCGCCTGAACACCATCATCACCGAGGCCTGCGAAGGCCTCGAAGAAGTCGACGGTGACCTGATCCAGCGCGAAACCCTGAAGAACCTGTACGACGGCGTGGCCCTGACCGACGTCAATACCGCCTTGGTAATGACCGCCCGTACCCTGGTTGAACGTGAGCCGAACTACTCGTTCGTGACCGCGCGCCTGCTGATGGACACCCTGCGTGCCGAAGGCCTGGGCTTCCTCGGTGTCGCCGACAGCGCTACCCACCACGAAATGGCCGACCTGTACGCCAAGGCCCTGCCGGCCTACATCGCCAAGGGTATCGAATTCGAATTGCTGAACCCGATCCTGGCCACTTTCGACCTGGAAAAACTCGGCAAGGCAATCAACCACGAGCGCGACCAGCAGTTCACGTACCTGGGCCTGCAAACCCTTTACGACCGTTACTTCATCCACAAGGACGGTATCCGCTTCGAACTGCCGCAAGTGTTCTTCATGCGCGTGGCCATGGGCCTGGCGATTGAAGAGAAGCACAAAGAAGACCGTGCCATCGAGTTCTACAACCTGTTGTCGTCCTTTGACTACATGTCGTCGACCCCGACCCTGTTCAACGCCGGCACCCTGCGTCCACAGCTGTCTAGCTGCTACCTGACCACCGTGCCGGATGACCTGTCGGGCATCTACCACGCGATCCACGACAACGCCATGCTGTCCAAATTCGCTGGCGGCCTGGGCAACGACTGGACGCCAGTACGTGCCTTGGGTTCGTACATCAAGGGCACCAACGGCAAGTCCCAGGGCGTTGTGCCGTTCCTCAAAGTTGTGAACGACACCGCCGTAGCGGTCAACCAGGGCGGCAAGCGCAAAGGCGCGGTGTGTGCCTACCTGGAAACCTGGCACATGGACATTGAGGAGTTCATCGAGCTACGCAAGAACACGGGTGATGACCGTCGTCGTACCCACGACATGAACACCGCCAACTGGATCCCTGACCTGTTCATGAAGCGAGTCTTCGATGACGGCCAGTGGACCCTGTTCTCGCCCTCCGAAGTTCCGGACCTGCACGACCTGACCGGCAAGGCCTTCGAAGAGCGCTACGAGTACTACGAAGCGCTGTCCCAGTACCCTGGCAAGATCAAGCTGTTCAAGACCATCCAGGCCAAAGACCTATGGCGTAAAATGCTGTCGATGCTGTTTGAAACCGGCCACCCATGGCTGACCTTCAAAGACCCGTGCAACCTGCGCAGCCCGCAGCAACACGTGGGCGTGGTCCACAGCTCGAACCTGTGCACCGAGATCACCTTGAACACCAACAAGGACGAGATCGCCGTTTGCAACCTGGGCTCGATCAACCTGCCGAATCACATCGTCAACGGCAAGCTGGACACCGCCAAGCTGGAACGCACCGTCAACACCGCCGTCCGTATGCTCGATAACGTGATCGACATCAACTACTACTCGGTGCCACAGGCGCAGAATTCCAACTTCAAGCACCGTCCGGTCGGCCTGGGCATCATGGGCTTCCAGGACGCGCTGTACCTGCAGCACATTCCTTACGGTTCGGATGCAGCGGTCGAATTCGCCGACAAGTCCATGGAAGCGGTCAGCTACTACGCGATCCAGGCTTCCTGCGACTTGGCTGACGAGCGCGGCGCCTACGAGACGTTCCAGGGTTCGCTGTGGTCCAAAGGCATCCTGCCGCTGGATTCTCAACAGATCCTGATCGAGCAACGTGGCCAGAAGTACATCGACGTTGACCTGGAAGAATCCCTGGACTGGGCGCCGGTACGTGCCCGTGTGCAGAAGGGCATTCGTAACTCCAACATCATGGCCATCGCTCCGACCGCCACCATCGCCAACATCACTGGCGTATCGCAGTCGATCGAACCGACCTACCAGAACCTGTATGTGAAATCGAACCTGTCCGGCGAATTCACCGTGATCAACCCGTACCTGGTTCGCGACCTGAAAGCCCGCGGTCTGTGGGACTCGGTCATGATCAACGACCTGAAGTACTACGACGGTTCCGTGCAGCAGATCGAGCGCATCCCGCAAGAACTCAAAGAGCTCTACGCGACTGCCTTCGAAGTGGACACCAAGTGGATCGTTGACGCCGCCAGCCGTCGCCAGAAGTGGATCGACCAGGCGCAGTCCCTGAACCTGTACATCGCCGGCGCTTCGGGCAAGAAGCTGGACGTGACCTACCGCATGGCGTGGTACCGTGGCCTGAAAACCACTTACTACCTCCGTGCCCTGGCAGCGACCAGCACCGAGAAGTCGACCATCAACACCGGCAAGCTGAACGCAGTTTCCAGCGGCGGCAACCACGGTGATGACTCGGTACTCGCCGCTCCAGCAGGTCCGGCCCCGGTGCCAAAGGCTTGTGCGATTGACGAGCCGGATTGCGAAGCTTGCCAATAAGCTAAGCCAATCCCAGGCTGAAACGCCCGGGATTGAATGAAACCGATAACCTCTGTACTCGCTGGGGTTATCGGTTTTTTATTGGCGGTCATTTAAACGCATACGCGTTACCGGGCCGTGGCGCCTGGCCCCGCTGCCCCCATAGCTCGATGCTGCCGCCTATCACGGCCATCGAATGACCACCATAATCAACGACACCCAACTTGCCGCTTGCAAGTTCAGAACTCGAAGAGTTCCTGTACAAACCTTTCAAGCCAAGCCTATCCAGCGCTTCCCAGCCCATTTCTCCATTGTTCAAACTTTGCATCGCATGAGCAAGACTCTGCTTTGCGACATTTTTGTCATCATCGAACCCATTACCCTCCATCTGCGCTCGCTTGGCACTCGCCGCGTACATGAAGTTAGCATCGGCCATCATGGTCGGATCATCACCCTGGAACTGTGCATACCTCGCTGCCTGCTTCAATTCGGCCTTGGATAAATGCAGCTCGAACCCATCCCGCATCTTTACGTCGTAGCCATCTCCCACTCCTTTGACGTCCTTGAAGACGTCCGTGGGCTTCTGGCCAAACTGCATCATTGATGCCTTTATGGCTGAAACGGTGACACAGTTTCCATCCGGACCTTGCTTGAAACCACTCCAGATATTGCCGTCCCCCCTGCCTACGCCCGGTTTCTTGCCAGGGTTACTGTGGTCAGGTTTGTAGTCGAAGTGGCGCGCACCCTCAGTGAATGGTTTGTTGGTCATGGGTTCGCTGCCGCCGAAATCCCGTGGATTGACCCTGCGTCCACCGCCGCCGCCACCTCCTCCCGGTGAAGGCGGAGGCGGAGCAACATCCTCATTCTCGGGAAATAGCGCCTTCAGCAGCCGCTTGAGAAATTCAAGAAACTGCTGATCAGCCTGATCGATCAGCTTGTTAAGGATGTCCTTGAATGTTGCATCACCCAGCTGCTCACGCAGCTTGTTCAACTTATCGCGTGTGTCCTGAACCGTTTGGGTCTTACCTGTTTGCTGCGCATCAAACAGTTCGCTGAGCAGCGTCTTGATCGCGGTCACTTCGGCAACCGGCGCAACCGGTGTTGCCCTCCCTGGCGCTGCACCGGGTACAGAAACTGCGCGTCCGGCACCTGGCCCGAAAATCCCAGAACTCCACATATCCCGCGCCCTCCCAATGATTGGTGAGCCTCTGGGGCTCTGATCCGATCAGTGGCAAGACGGGGACTGGACGTTCCCCACCAAACGATTCAGCGCGTAACCCTAGTGGTCGCAGGTATTTTTCTTACGCCCACAAAAAAGCCCCTCTTACGAGGGGCTTCTTATGGAGCACGACTGCATCACGTCATCTGAATGATGGTCTGCATAATGGTGCTCTGGGTGGAGATGGTCTTGGCGTTCGCCTGGTAGTTGCTCTGGGCCTTGATCAGGTCCACCAACTCGTTGGTCAGGTTGACGTTGGAGTTCTCCAGGGAGTTGGCCACGATCGAACCCAGGGTACCGGATTGCGGAGTGTCGTAACCCGGTTGACCCGAGGCGAAGGTCTCTCTCCAAGTGGTGCCGCCCGACGGCTGCAAACCTTGTTCGTTGTTGAAGCTGGCCAGGGAAATCTGGCCGATGGCCTTGCTCTGCTGGTTGCTGAACGTGGCGAACAGTACGCCGCTGCCGTCGATTTTCAGGCCGGTGATCTGCCCGGTAGCGTAACCATCGGTGGTCGGCGGGTTGCGGTAACTGGCCGAGTTGTACTGGGTGACATTGCCCAGATTGACGGCAATATCCGGCGCTGTAGCGTTGTTTGGCGCCCATGTACCGTTGGTCACCGTACCCGGGACCCAACCCGTGAGTGTCAGGGTCGTGCCGACCACACCTGTACCGGTGACCCCCAGAAGCTTACCGGCACCGTCAAAGGTATAGGTCGCCGGCACGGGGGCGGTGGCGCCGGTGGTTGTAGGCTTAGAGCCATCCAGGTTACGGCCGTCGATCAACGTGTAAGCCTTCCACTCGTTGGCGTCCGATTTCACCATGTACTGCACCATTTCGTGGGAGTTACCCTGGGCGTCATACAACGTGGTGCTGTTCTGGGTGGTAAAGGTGCTCGTATCAGTAGGATCAAACAGCTTGGTAACCTGGTCGATCACCGGCGACGACGAGTTCAGGTTACTGGTGGAATCCACCTTGGTGGACGCCTTGGGTGGCAGGTACGACAGGTTCAGTTGCAGGTCGGTCAAGCCGCCCTTGACGATTTGGCCGTCCGCGTCCGCGGCGTAGCCTTGCAAGCGCGAAGTGCCGGTATTGTTGGTGATATAGCCGTCTTTGTCGGCACGGAAGGCACCGCTGCGGGTGTACTCCAGCGAGCCGTCGCTGCCCTTCTGAACGAAGAAGCCACCGCCCTGGATCGCCATGTCCAGCACGCCGCCGCTGTTGTTGACGTCACCCTGGGTGAACTGCTGGGACACAGCCGCCAGGTTCACGCCGTTGCCGATGCTGTTCTGGCCGGTGCCCAGCTTGGAGGCCGCGTAGATGTCCGCGAACTCCGCACGGGACGACTTGAAGCCAGTGGTCGCGACGTTGGCGATGTTGTTGCCGGTCACGTCCAGTTGTTTGTTGGCCGCATAGAGGCCGCTAAGGCCGATATTAAAAGACATGTTTCTCTCCCTCTGCCGTAGTTAGCCGGCTCTATGTACCGATAGTCTGGATTTGCGACAGCCTGACGCTGCCCATGCCGCCTGCAAGGTTCAGCAGCATTTCGCCGCCGGTCTTGCTCAACGTCACGCTGGTTACCGTTGCCGGCAGCGAAGTTGCCAAGGCAACCGCGTCGCCGTTGTCATTCTTGGTAGTGGCCGCGAAGGTGTAAGTGCCCGCTGGGGCGACCTCACCCTTGTCGTTCTTGCCATCCCAGATAAAGTCGGAGTTACCTGCACTCTGGGCGCCCGTATCAATAGTGCGCACCACGTTGCCGTCTTTGTCGGTGATCTTGATGGCGACGTTGCCTGTCGCCGCAGTCACTGCAACTGAACCGGTCATGCTCTTGCTGGTGTCCACCAGCGCCTTGTCGGTCTGGGTGATGATCGAACGCCCTACCAGCGACGACGCCTGCAAAGCTTGCGACGAGCTGAAGTTGCTCGAGATGTTGTTCACCGAGTCGTTCAGGGTGTTGATGCCTTCCAGGCTGCTGAACTGCGCCAACTGGGCCACGAACGCGCCGTTGTCTTGCGGCGACAACGGGTCCTGGTTTTTCAGTTGGGTCACCAGCAGTTGCAGGAACGCATCCTTGCCCAGCGACTGGCTGCCCGTCGCCGTCTTGGCTGCATCACCGACGCTGCTGTTGTCTGTCGCGGCCTTGACCTTGGAGTTGAAAAGGTCCTGGACTGCCGTGTTGTTACTCGTATCAACGATGGCCATTATTTGGCGCCCCTTATCACTGACCCAGGGTCAGGACCTTCTGCATCATGGTTTTGGCGGTGTTCATCATTTCCGCATTGGTCTGGAACGAACGGCTGGCGGAAATCATGTCGGCCATTTCCTCAACCACGTTGACGTTGGGGTAGTAGACATAACCCTTTTCGTTCGCGGCGGGATGGTTGGGTTCGTAGCGGGCTTCAAGGTTGCTCTGGTCTTCGACCACACCAAGCACCTGGACGCCAGAACCGGCATTACCCTGGTCCTGGAACAGCGAATCGCTGCCGCCAGCCTGGCCACCCTGGAACATGGTGGCGAACACCGGGTGACGGGCACGGTAGGTCTGGTCAATGCTCGAAGACACGGTCTCGGCGTTGGCGATGTTACTGGCGACGGTGTTCAAACGCGTGGTCTGCGCGCTCATGCCACTGCCGGCAATATTGAAAACACTGGACAGGGACATGGCTTACTCTCCACGCAGGGCTGACATCAGCCCTTTGAATTTGCTGTTAAGCAGGGTGAAGCTGGCTTGAAAGTTCACCGAGTTCTCGGCATAGGCCGATTGCTCCAGCTGGGCGTCGACGGTGTTCTGGTCGATCGACGGCTGCATCGGCGTGCGATACAGCAACGACTCGTCACCATTGCTCAGGCCTTGCGCTTCAATATGACGGCTGTTGGTCATGTTCAAGGCGAAGGTGCCGTTTTTGGTCTTGTCCTGCTGTGCGGCGAGCACGGCGGAGAAGTCCAGATCCCGAGCCTTGTAGTTCGGGGTGTCGGCGTTGGCAATGTTGTTGGCCAGGACTTCGGCACGCTGGGCGCGGAAGCCCAGGGCTTGTTCGTGGATACCGAGCGCTTTATCGAAGCTGATGCTCATGGCGGAAACCTTTAGGCTGACCTGCTTTTCGTTAACAGAGCTATAGCAAGGTGCATGCCAATCTTGCGCAGGCCCGTATATCAAGGGTTTGCGAGGCGGTTGCCGGCGGCAATGCCAGAAAAGCGGCAAGGGGTTTCCGCGTGGCGCCAGTAAAGCGGCAATGGAGGGTTGCCGCTATTGGGAGAATTGCCACAAAAAAAGTGGGAGCGGGCTTGCCCGCTCCCACCTTTAGATTTGCGTACTATTTAGCCTGGTAGATGATCCCCGGGCTGCACTGCACCATCTGGTAATGATCCGGCAAACCGTTCAGCGCTTCGGATGCACCGAGGAACAGATAGCCGCCCCGCTTGAGCGTACCGTGGATGCGCAGCAGGATGTCCTTCTTCACTTCAGCGGAGAAATAGATCAACACGTTGCGGCAGAACACCATGTCGAACTTGCCCAGGCTGGCGTAGCTGTCGAGCAGGTTGAACGAGCGAAACTCGACGCGGCTCTTGATCGGCGCCTTGATTGCCCAGCGTCCCGCCCCTTTGGAGTCGAAGTAACGCTGCAGGCGCTCCGGGGACAAGCCACGGCCCAGGGCAAGGCTATCGTACTCGCCGGTCTTGCAGTTGGTGAGCATGGTGCCGGACAGGTCGGTGGCCACGATTTGCGCCCCGGCCTTCAACTGGCCCATGTTGGTCCGCTCGAACTCATCGATGGACATCGAGATCGAGTACGGCTCCTGCCCCGAGGAGCACGCCGCCGACCAGATGCGCAGGCGCTGGCCCGGGCTGGCCTTGATGGCCTCCGGCAGCACTTTGCTCTTGAGCACTTCAAAGGGGTAGGTGTCGCGAAACCACAGGGTTTCGTTGGTGGTCATGGCATCGACCACCATTTCCTTGAGCCCGCTGCGCGGCTGCCCCTGGATGCGCTGGACCAGCTCACCCAACGACTTGATGCCCTGCTGCTCCATCAGTTTGTTGAGACGGCTGGATACCAGATACTGCTTGTTTTCACCAAGCAATATGCCACAGGCCTTTTCCAGGAAGACCCGGAACTGTTCAAAATCCAAATTACCTGTAGACACTGATACCGCCTCTTAAATCGTGTGATCGCCAGGGAAAAAGCCCCTAGCCGTGATCTGCTGCTTTGATCCGCTCGACGACCCGGGATGCCAGGTCATCGGGGCGGAATTTGGCCAGGAAGTCATCGGCACCGACCTTCTTGACCATTGCCTGGTTGAATACACCCGACAACGAAGTATGCAGGATGATATGTAATTTTTGCATGCGTGGATCGTTGCGTATCTCGGCCGTGAGGGTATAGCCGTCCATTTCCGGCATCTCGATGTCGGAGATCATCATCAAGAATTCTTCTTCTGGCTTCTTGCCGTCATCCACCAGCTTGCGCAGGTAATCCAACGCCTGGCGACCATCGTTCAGAGCCACCACTTCCACGCCGACGGTTTGCAGGCAACGGGTCACCTGTTTACGTGCCACAGAAGAGTCGTCCACCGTCAACACGCGCAGGGAGACTGCCTTGTGCGCAGTTTCAGCGTCCACCACACCCACGGAAATCGATTCCGAGGTGGGTGCCACTTCGGCGAGGATTTTTTCCACGTCGATGATTTCGACCAACTGGTTATCTACCCGCGTCACTGCCGTGAGGTAATGATCGCGACCCGTGCCCTTGGGCGGCGGATGGATCTCCTCCCAATTCATGTTGACGATGCGTTCCACCGAGCGCACCAGGAAACCCTGGGTCTTGGTGTTGTACTCGGTGATGATCACGAATGGATTCTGGCGATCCTGCAAACCTGCAGAACTGGTGGCCAGGGCCAGATCAAGAATCGGGATCGTCGCGCCACGGATATTGGCAACGCCGCACACCACCGGGCTGGACTTGGGCATGATCGTCAGCTTGGGGCATTGCAGCACTTCCCGCACCTTGAACACGTTGATGCCATACAGCTGTTTGCCATCCAAGCGAAAAAGCAACAACTCCAGGCGATTCTGCCCTACCAGCTGTGTGCGCTGGTTTACTGAATCCATTACTCCTGCCATGCCCAGACTCCTACGCTAAAACCTTTGAGGGTGCGACGCGCACCCAACGCTAAACGGCACGAGCTTTGCTATTTATTGATTATGGACATTAAAACGACGGTTTCCCGACGCTCCAACCCTACACGGTTTTGCAGATTGTTCTGCACACCGCTGGCGATACTCGCCCTCGCCTTGGGCCTGAGCGCCACAGCCCGCGCAGATAACGTCACCCTGCCTGATCTACTTATCGGCGTCACTCAAGGCTTTCTTGAGTTCACTGTAGAAGATTATCTGGCGACCACCCAGACGCCAGGGCGTTATGAAATCCAGGTCAACCAGTTGGACCCGCGTTTGCGCATGCCAATGTGCGACAAGGAATTGACAGCCACCCTGGAAAGCCCGGCACAGCCCATCGGCCGCGTGACGGTCAAGGTTCGCTGCGACGGCGCCTCGCCCTGGACCGTGTTCGTGCCGGCCCAGGTCAAGTTGTTTCGCGATGTGGTGGTGGTGGCCCGCCCACTCAAACGCACCGGCATCATCGGTTTCGAGGACGTTGTGTTGCGCGAGCGCGACATCAGCATGATCAGTCAGGGCTACCTGACGTCCCTCGATCAGGCCATCGGGCAGAAATTGACCCGACCAGTGGTCACTGACCAGGTGATCACGCTGGTGCATCTTGAGCAGGCAGAGGTGATTCGCAAAGGCGAACAGGTGGTCATTTCCGCCAGCAGTGGTGCACTGCAGGTAAAAATGCCGGGGGAAGCCTTGTCCAACGGCGGTATGAGCGAACAGATACGCGTCAAGAACCTCAATTCCAACCGGGTAATCAAGGCCAGGGTAACGGCGCCGGGGCAAGTCGAGGTCGCTTTATAGATTGCTGGTAGTGGACGCTGGCTTTTTCTACACTGTGCACGAGATGTTCCGTGCGGAGATTTATTGTCATTCGCGCCTAAAGTTAATCCGGGTATTGCCGAAAACATGGCAAGCGTCCAAATACCCAGAGGTTTTTTATCATGGTCATCGATTTCAGTCGTTTGAATAACGCCCCATCAACGGCAGGCACTACGCGTTCCAAGGAAAGCGTGGAAGCCAAGGCCCAGCCTCTGCCAGCCAAGGCAGAACAGGCCAGCGTCAGCCAGAGCGGGGAATCCGTACACCTGAGCAATGAGGCTCAACAGTTGCAGAAGGTCACTGACTCGCTGCGCGATCAACCGGTGGTCAATAAAGCCCGTGTGGCTGAATTGAAACAGGCAATCGCCGACGGCAGCTATAAAGTCGACAGCAACCGTGTAGCCAGCAAGCTGCTTAACTTCGAAGCCGAGCGCTAGGCAAAGGCCTGCGCCGGGCTTTTGGACGCTTAAAACCCAAGGCCAGCCATGCATCACGACGAAAATCTGCTTCAGCTGATCATTGATGATCTAGCGCCGACGCAACAGCTGCTCGAGCTGCTCAGGGAGGAATCCCTGGCCCTCTACGGCCGCGATATGCCCTTGCTGGAAGAAATTCTGGCGCGCAAGCAGTCGTTGATTGTCCTGCTGGAACAGCACGGCAAAAAACGCAGTCAGATCCTCATCAGCCTGGGCCTGCCCGCCGACCAGGACGGCCTGGCGCAGCTGGCCAGCCACTCCTCGGTCGGTGACCAATTACTGGCCCAGAGCAAAGAACTCAATCAATTGCTCTCCTTGTGCCAGGAAGCCAACCGGCTCAACGGTCAGTCGATCCAGCTTCAGCAAGCTACGACCGCCAACCAGTTGCGTATACTTCACGGCGGTGAGCCTCCGGCGCTATATAACGCGCAAGGCTCCACCTCGCGCCTGGTCAAGCCAAGCACCCGCAGCCAAGCCTGACGCCCGTTTACAGCGCGGCCTATCCAAGGCGCGCAACATACTGGCAGAATGCCTGCTCTTGCGTGTAGTCGTATTTTGTCTGGAGATGGAAGAACCGTGTTCAACGCCCTTAATGCGGAAGATGCCCCGCAGCCACCCAAGGTCCTCACCACCCCTCTGGAAATCGCCAGCACCTTGCGGATGCTGCAAGAAAGCCATGACCCGCTGATCATCACCTTCCATGAACGCAGCCAACGCTTCCAGAGCTACCTGGTGGACGTCAATCGGGACGGCGGTACCCTCGCCCTGGATGAAATGATCCCCCGCGACGGTGAACGCCACCTCGAAAATGGCGAACCGTTCCGCATTGAAGGTTTCCATGACGGTGTGCGTATCGCATGGGAAAGCAACGGTACGCTTACCGTAAGCGAAAAGGACGGCCACCGTATTTACACCGGCGGCCTGCCTGACGAGGTGGTCTACCATCAACGGCGCAATGCCTTTCGCGCCGCGTTGAAGTTGGCGCAACTGATCAACATCGAATTGGGCGGCGAGAAACTCCAAGCGCCGGTCAACGGTAAGTTGCTGGATATTTCCGCTACCGGCTGCAAACTGCGTTTTGAAGGCGACATTTCCGAGCGCTTGCAACTGGGCCAGGTCTACGATCGGTTTATCGCGGCACTGCCCTTTGGCAGCATGACCACCTCGGTCGAACTGCGTTATCTGCATTTCGAAGAAAGGATCAACACCACCTTCGCCGGCGTGCGCTTCCATAACATGAGTGGTTTGGTGCAGCGTCAGGTCGAGCGTTTTGTATACCAGCTCCAACGTGAAGCACGGCGCTTCGACAAAGACGACGATTTTTAAGGCTTAACAACCGCCATAAAAAACGGGCAGATCCTTGAGGGATCTGCCCGTTTTTGCTTTCAGGGACGCGCCCTGCTCAAGTCATGCGGATGCTCTTCGGGCCCCAGCGGCTCCGGCGGCCCCTCAAAGGGCGGCTCATCCGTCGGTGGTTGCGGCTCGGTCTCCGGCTCCGGGTCGGGAACGGTGTTTTGCATCTGCTCTTGCACCACCTGCTCATCAACCCGCGGGTCCAGGGCAGCGACCAGCGGTGAGCTGGACATACTGTCAGGCATCGCCACGTGATGCAGTGGCGCATCTTCCACTTGGTGCAGGTTGGTCACGGCTTTCGGGCGGATGCGCCATACCAGGATCACCGCGCACAGACTGAAGAACGCGTACAGCATCTGACTGCCAAAGAGCTTCATCACCACGCCCGCCAACAAAGGCCCGATGCTGGCGCCGACACCGTAGGTCACCAGCAGCATCGCTGTCAGGGAGACCCGACGATCACCTTCGACGTGGTCATTGGAAAACGCCACGGCCAACGGGTACAGGCAAAACTGCACCAGCGAGCACAAGAACCCAGCGACAAACAGCACTTCCAGGGGGACTTTGGACATGATGGCCAGCGGCAACGCCGCCACCGCGAGGCACAAGGCAAAACAGCGGATCAGCAGCGCCCGGTCATACCGATCCGATAGCCAGCCAAGCGGCCATTGCACCAGCAGGCCGGCAAAAATGCAGCTACCCATGAACAAGCCGACCTGCTCGGTGCTGAGCCCTTGCTGCGACGCATAGAGCGGCGCCAGACCGTAGAAAGAACCGACAATCAAGCCCGACCCCAGCACAGTACTCAGTGACTGTGGCACGCGCTTGATAAAGAAGCGGGGCTCCATCGGCGCCGGATGCAGCGGTGCCGGGTGAATACGCTGGGTCATGGCCACCGGCACCAGGCACAGGGCAAAACACAGCGCGACCAACATCAGCAATTCAAGGCCAAGCTGGGGGTGCATGACCAGGATCAGTTGGCCGAGTACCAGGCCCAGGTAGGACGCAATCATGTAACCGCTGAACACCACCCCACGCTGCTTGACGTCGGCCTGCTCATTGAGCCAGCTTTCGATCACCATGTACTGGCACATCATCCCCAGGCCTACGATGATCCGCAGCACAATCCAGGCCGGCAGCCAGTCGACCAGGCCATGGCCCAACACCGCTGCGCCGACAATCCCAGCACAGGTGGCATAGGCACGGATATGCCCGACCCGGGCAATCAGGCGGTGCCCGATCTTGCCTCCCAGCACCAGGCCAAAATAGTTGGCCGCCATCAGCGCACCCACCCACAGGCTGTCGACATGGTCCGCCGCCAGGCGCAACGCCAGGTAGGTACTGAGCAAGCCGGAGCCGATCAGCATCATCAAAGAGGCGAAATAAAGGGCTCGAAAAGATTTCCAGATTTGGCGCATCGGCGTTCCGAGCGGCTCCTTGCGGTGAGAGGTAGGACTATCGGCATGATAGTCCGGGGTGGCCGGGTCCGGACAGGCAACATTCGCTGTTTCCGGGGATTATTGTGCGTAATAGCTCAGACGCTGCCCGACCGCTTGCAAGGTACATAAGTTGAGATAAATACACCGCGCACGTGCTGAGAACCCTGAACACCGACAAGGTTCGACAAAGTATCGAAAATGCTCGGCCGTCAGGGCTTATGGCTTTCACAAAGCGTCACTCCACGTAACGCAACCACTGGTGCGTGCGACCTGAGATCGCCTCTGCGACTGCACGGACCCGTGCTGGCAGGCTTTCATCGTCAGTGTTGTAGAGCGCACAAAAATCCTTCGCAACGCGGTCAGCCAAGGATATATCGGGCGGCTCAGCACGAATGAAGTCGTCGGATAACCGATGTATTCACCCATCTCGAAGCACGCTGGAGGCAACCCGATGATGTCCTGCGCCGATGCGTCGCCCATCCCCAGATTATTGCGCGCATGCCCTGAGGTGTAACGGGCCTGGGACAGATCATCAAGCGAGAATAAGGGCTTAAAACCAGGGTGGGTGTCAGCCAGCTTACGATAAGCCCCGGTCAGATCATCGATGCTGGTAATGCCGCTCACGCGGTATTCATCGCATGTACCTATAGACGGGTTATCACGCGTGCCATTACCGCAAAATTGAATATCCATCAAAGGTCGCCTACTCCCTGCTGTCACTTGATCAAACGGATGTGGCGGGTGCCGTGAGTAGGCAGCGATAATGCCCCTGATTACCATCATGCGCCCACAAAGATGTAGCACCTGTGGCGAAATAGCGCACCCTGGAAAAATTTACTTCATCCGTTAAAGCGGGCTAAATAGTGGCCCCTTTACGGCGATTTCATTTATGGGTTCGTTGAAGCGCATCAGCCCCTGGATCGCCTGCCTGGCGGTCTTGCTGAACCTGTTCGCCATGCCCTTGAGCCGTGCGATGCAGACGCCCGACACGCGCCTGATGCTCTGGGGCGGGTTCTGTTCGGGTGGAAACTCGAGCGCGTTGCCTCAAGCATTCAGCAAAGTGATCGATGCCTTACAGGTACCTCAGTCGAAATCGGTCATGCAACACGGTGACTGCTGTTGTGGCCACGCCGGACTGGCCGCATTACCCTCCAACTACTACCGGCATTTTCTGCCGCAGTACACACCCGATACCTCCCTCGAAAATCCAGAGTTGCCAACCCGGCACCCAAGGATTCGTTGGCCCAGCCTCAGTCCACGCGCCTCCCCCCTCGCCTGATCACAACACCGCGACATTGTCCGGTGCAGCTCTCTTTAAATCCTTTTAGCGGCCCGCGAAGGACGCTGAACGCCCTTAAAGTTTCTTGATCATCAGGAAGTGCGTGCTATGCCTGCTCCATTGCCTTTGCGTCACGCAAAGCGTTTGCCTGTGCCCCGTCCCCTGTGGCCGATGATGTCCGCTGGTTTATTCGCAATAAGCCCCTTGTGCTCCGCGTTGGCTGACGTCACCAAGGTGGAAGACTCAACGTTGACCCTCGGCACAGTAAATGTTCAAGCGGCGCCCAGCGGCCCATTGAGCACCAGCACTGTCCTCAGCTCGGTAGATATCCTGGGGGCAGACATCCTCGAAAAGATGCCCGTCAATTACAGCTGGGAACTGTTCAGCCGCGCCCCGGGAGTGATGCTTACGGAGTTCAACCAAGGCACCACCTCCGGCAAGATCTCCTTGCGAGGCTTCAACGGCGAAGGGGAAGTGAATGCGGTCAAATTGCTGATCGACGGAATCCCAAGCAATAGCAACGACGGCAACATGCCGTACATGGACATGATTTTTCCCATGGAGCTGGACAGCATCGAGGTGGTGCGTGGCACCAGCGATGCGCGTTATGGCCTGAATAACATCGCCGGCAACGTCAATATGCTGAGCCGCACGGGTGGCGACTACACAAAAGCGCGGCTTCGTTATGGCAGCTTCAATACCCAGGAGGCCCAACTCGCCAAAGGCATTGAAAGCAGCAACTGGACTCAAAACTATTTCTTCGCCTATCAGAAGTCCGAGGGCTACCGGGATCATGCCGAAGCCGACAAGTTCTCAATGTCAGGCAAATGGTTCTATACGCCCGACGATGCCAGCTACCGCATCGGCCTGATCGCACGTCACTACGAAACCGAGGCTCTGGAGCCGGGCTATCTGGCTGAGGACGATGCACGTCATCACCCCGAGATGACCAACCGTTTCAATGCCACGGATAAAGGCACCCGGCGCATGAACCAGGTCAGCCTGCATTTCGATACCGACCTGGCTGATACGCTCGCCTGGTCAGCCAAGACTTACGTCAACACCTTCGATGACAGGCGCTGGACGCAATACTGGCAAACAAGCTCGCAGCAGGAGCGCGACACCTACGAGACTCAATACGGCGCCCTCACGTCATTGACCTGGCGCCCGGACGTCAGCGGGCTATACGATTTTGCCCTGGAAGGTGGTGCAGACGTACAACAACAGCAAAACAAGAGCGAACGCTATCGCACCAAAGACCGTGCACGCCTGGCGACCACTCGCAATCAACAGTTCGACTTCGACACCTACGGCGCTTATATCCAAGCCGAGATCAAACCTTTCGAGTCACTGAAGATCGTACCGGCCTACCGGGTCGACAAGATCCAGGGTGACTTCACCAACGAAATGACCGGCGCCGACTACGACATCAACGATTACGGACTGATCAAGCAGCCGAAGATCAGCGTTGTCTATTCCCCATGGGAGGTCGCCAGCGTTTACGCAAACTGGGGGCGCACCTTTCAGGTAGGCACGGGAGCGGCGGCCTATAAAATTCCGCCCCGGGATACTGACCTGGCACCTTCGATCAACGAAGGTTGGGAAACGGGCATCAAGTTCACGCCGGCTGACTGGGTCGATGGGCGAGTCGCCTATTGGCAGCAAGAGGCCTCTGGGGAAGTCAGTCGCAGGCTTAATGACCCGAGCGGCGAGTCCGATAACGTTGGTGAAACCCGGCGGTGGGGCTATGACTTGCAAATGAACCTGCACCCTGACGACCGCACCGAAATTTGGATGGCGTACTCGTGGCAGTACTCGAAAATACTCCGGCCGAGCGCAACGCTGCCTAACAGCAAAGGTCAGGAAATCGATCACATCCCGCATCACCTTTACAACGCAGGCATAAGCTATGACGTGACACCTGCCTTGCAGCTCACCGCCTGGATGAACGGCCAGACTCACTATTATCTGGAGCGGGAAAACACCAAAGGAACCTATGGCGGCTACGTGCTGGTTAACCTGGGTGCAACCTACAAGGTGACGCAGTCCGTCAGCGTCGACCTACAACTGAAAAACCTTACAGACCGATACTATGAATACGTCTGGTACGACCCGGATGGTGCACAGGCATCCCTGCATTCTCCAGGTGATGGGCGCGCGCTTTACACCGGCGTAACTGTGGACTTCTGAGCGGGGGCATTGCGCAGGTCAATATGGGCTGCGCAGCCCGGGGCACGGAGATGCCGTACCGAGCAGAGGGAGGGTAGCTGAAAGCCTTGAGGTATATGGTGTCCCAGGGCCGGTTCGAACGGCCAACCTTCCCCTTAGGAGGGGGATGCTCTATCCAATTGAGCTACTGGGACAAATGACAGTCGTCTGGCCAAGGGCACGGCGACGGACGGCGTGCATGTTAACGGCCGAGGTGGGTTTTGTCATGTCGTCCGTCGGCTTTTTGAGTGTAGGCCGATCCCTGCGCGGCTGATCGCAGTTTCGCCCCGTAAATCCGGGCACTTGCCGCCATCGTGCAAAATGCACTCCCTCAAAATGCCATCATTGCAAATTGCAACCTTTCGCACCTTTAAAGTACACTTAAACCATTGATTTTATTGGATTAATGGATTGGCACGAGACCTGCAATACTTCTCCTACAAACCCAACAGGCCACGGCGTTAAGCGGAGAACATGACCATGAACAGTGCCCTTCTGTTAGCCCTCAACACCGTAGCCTTGGCTGCATTAGTAACATTCCATTTTCAATCGACTGGCGCTGACGATCCTGCGCAGATCAGTCAGGCTGTCCCGCATCACCTGCAACAGCGGCCGCAACTGGCGGTAATGACGCCCAACGCGCAATCGCTGGTACGCCTGACCGAAGGCACCCAGGCTGCACCTGCATCTGAACACTGGGTTTTCTAAGGAAATCGTAAATGACCAAATCTGCCTGGCTGTTTTTGTGCCTGACCGCCTTCACCGGCGCTGTGGGCTTGGGCGCCGAATCGCAAGACGGCCAAACCACCGCATTTATTGCCACCGGTGTGTTTGCCAGCCTGTTGTTGATCTCCCTCATTGTCGGTCGTCGTATCAAGTTCGACCCTGTCCTGCGCTGATCCCCTCCTACCTTACGTCGCCTTGTTCTGGCTAATCGGCAGATTGCCACTATTCTTAAAACTAAGGGCAAAGTGCCACCTTGCTGTAGGATGTTCGGCCTCAAGCCCTGTGCCAGTCTGGAGTTATGGGAAGTTCCCTCGCGGAATCACCCGTAGAAGATTTTTCAAACCAGTCCGCAAAAAAACAAATGAGTGCTGGCATAAAGCCTTTAGTCAGTTCAATATTTGTCACAGAATTGACGCCAAGGAACTGGCAAATCTGAGGCATGATGCGGCCTCTTTGCAATTCGGGTTGAACTTTGGTCGTGAGTCTTGTCTTAACATTCATCTTGCGGCCAATTCCAAAAACCGCTCCCCTGAACTAACCGGTTAAATATATGCGCCCATTGAAACAGGCAATTTATTCCAGCCGTACGGCTGACAAGTTCGTCGTACGTCTGCCAGACGGAATGCGTGAACGCATTGCCGAGGTGGCTCGCAATCATCACCGCAGCATGAACTCCGAAATCATCGCGCGCCTGGAACAAAGCCTCATTCAGGAAGGTGCGCTGGGCGACGAGTTGAGCATGCGTCTGGACAGCCCCGAGCTGTCGCTGCACGAACGCGAACTGCTGCAGCGTTTTCGCCAGCTTTCCCACCGCCAGCAAAATGCTCTCGTCTCGCTCATCGCGCACGACGTTGAGGCGGCCGCAGAAGCCAATTGATTTGCAGCTGAAAGCCAAAGCCAGCCATGTGCTGGCTTTTTTTTGCCTGGAATTTGTATAGGCATCCACACATTTTGATGTGCTGGTGCTACGCCGGGAGCTCGTTAGGGGGCAGACTTGCCCCCGCCGAAAGGGATCAGAGCAGGAAAATTGTTGCCAAGCCCAGGAAGATGAAGAATCCACCACTGTCGGTCATGGCTGTGATCATCACGCTGGCACCCATCGCCGGGTCCCGCCCAAGACGCGCCAGGGTCATGGGGATCGACACCCCCATCAGGGCCGCCAACAGCAGGTTGAGGGTCATGGCAGCAGTCATCACCACGCCGAGCGACCAACTGCCATATAGCAAGTAGGCCACCACACCGATCACCCCACCCCACACCAACCCGTTGATCAGGCCCACGGCCAGCTCTTTGCGCAACAGACGCGATGAGTTAGCCGTACTCACTTGGTCCAGCGCCATCGCGCGCACGATCATCGTGATCGTCTGGTTGCCGGAGTTGCCACCAATACCGGCCACAATCGGCATCAATGCCGCCAGGGCTACCAGCTTCTCAATGGAGCCTTCGAACAAGCCGATCACACGCGAGGCAATAAAGGCGGTAACCAGATTGACCGCCAGCCAGGCCCAGCGGTTACGCAGCGAACGCCAGACCGACGCAAAGATATCTTCCTCTTCACGCAAACCCGCCATGTTGAGGACTTCAGTTTCACTCTCTTCACGAATCAGGTCGACGATCTCATCGATGGTCAAACGGCCAATCAATTTACCGTTCTTGTCGACCACCGGCGCCGAGATCAAGTCATAACGCTCGAATGCTTGCGCCGCGTCGTAGGCATCTTCATCTGGGTGAAAACTCACCGTATCGCTGGCCATTAAATCCGCAACCATCTTGTCGGGATCATTGACCAACAGACGCTTGATCGGCAGTACACCCTTGAGAATGCCTTCGTAGTCGACCACGAACAGCTTGTCGGTGTGACCAGGCAGCTCTTTCAGCCGGCGCAGGTAGCGCAGGACCACTTCCAGGCTGACGTCTTCGCGGATGGTGACCATCTCGAAGTCCATCAGCGCGCCGACTTGATCCTCATCGTAAGACAACGCAGAGCGCACGCGCTCGCGCTGTTGCGTGTCCAGCGCCTCCATCAGCTCATGGACAACATCACGTGGCAGCTCGGGGGCAAGGTCAGCCAGCTCATCGGCGTCCATCTCCCTGGCCGCAGCCAGGAGCTCATGATCGTCCATGTCGGCGATCAGGGTTTCACGGACTGAGTCGGATACTTCGAGCAGGATGTCGCCGTCACGATCAGCCTTGACCAATTGCCAAAGGGCCAGTCGGTCATCCAGCGGAAGGGCTTCGAGAATATAGGCGACGTCGGCGGAGTGCAGGTCATCGAGCTTGCGTTGCAGCTCGACGAGGTTTTGCCGGTGGACAAGGTTTTCGACCAAGTCGTTATTCGGGCCATCCTGGCGGTGCGTAAGGTCTTCGACCACGCGCTGGCGCTGCAGCAGCTCAATGACTTGAGCCAAGCGATCCTGCAGGCTGTCTTGTGTTTTTTTCTTTACTTCTACTTCGGTCATAGGCGAACTCCACTCCCAGCAGCGGGGCACGCCGGAAGGATCAATCAGTCAATTCATGATTGGTAAAACGGGGTACTGAGTAACTACTGGGTAAGTCCATGGAGGTATTCCACAAGCCCCGGCGGGGCTGACGGGCGCAATGATACACCGCCCGGCCACTTTAAACGTTAAAAAACTGGAAAGAACAAGCGCTTGCGAGCCAACGCTAAGCATTGGCTGCATCTATGAACTGCGACGACGCAGTGTGGAAGGAAAACACATGAGAGAAGCGAAAAAGAAAAAATCCTACACAAACTCCAGACGGCAAAAAGCCCGCACTAGGCGGGCTTTTTGTTTGTATGGTGCACTCGACAGGATTCGAACCTGTGACCGCTCGGTTCGTAGCCGAGTACTCTATCCAGCTGAGCTACGAGTGCAGATTGTGTTTTTAGACCAGATCACAACTGGTTGCAACCGAATCACCTGCATTGCTGCAACTGACTCTTAATTGGTGCACTCGACAGGATTCGAACCTGTGACCGCTCGGTTCGTAGCCGAGTACTCTATCCAGCTGAGCTACGAGTGCATTTGTTGCCGCGCATTATAGGCCGTTCAATCTCTATGTAAAGCTATTTTTTCGAGTAACTTCAACAACTTACCGAAAAAACCAGATTGCAACGTACTAAGCAAATAATGGCGGAGAACGGGGGATTCGAACCCCCGACACCCTTTTGAGGTGTACTCCCTTAGCAGGGGAGCGCCTTCGGCCACTCGGCCAGCTCTCCGCAACACGGGGCGTATATTAACCACGTTCATCCCCGTTTGCAAACATAAAAAACGATAAAAATTAAAGGCTTGGTTCTTCGTCCTTCTCTTTCTTGATCCGCAGGTAGATTTCCTCGCGGTGCACCGCTACCTCTTTCGGAGCGTTAACCCCGATACGTACTTGATTGCCTTTGACGCCAAGCACGGTCACGGTGATTTCGCCATCACCGATAATCAGGCTTTCTGCGCAACGACGAGTCAGAATCAACATACCTTTCTCCTCACGCATTTCAGTTCAGGAACAACAGTCTGCAAAAAAAAGGCATTCGACCTACAACCTAAAAGCCGTAGCTCTACCACCTAAGTATTGTCGAGCCCACGCAAAAGAACATGCGCCCTACAAAAAAATGAAAGGCGCGGTAAACCGCGCCTTTCTGGCACTGCATCACTCGCCCTGTCGGGCCGGAGCGTCCAGCTCAAAAGCGGTATGCAGCGCACGTACAGCCAGTTCCAGGTACTTCTCTTCGATCACCACCGAAACCTTGATTTCCGAGGTAGAGATCATCTGGATATTGATGCTTTCCTTGGCCAGGGCCTCAAACATACGGCTGGCAACGCCGGCATGCGAACGCATGCCCACACCCACGATCGACACCTTGGCAATCTTGGTGTCGCCGATCACTTCGCGGGCACTGATTTCCTTCGCAGTGTTCTGCAGGATCCGCTCCGCCGCATCGTACTCGTTGCGGTGCACGGTGAAGGTGAAATCGGTGGTGTTATCGTGCGATACGTTCTGCACGATCATGTCGACTTCGATGTTCGCGCCGCTGATAGGGCCCAGGATTTTGAACGCCACGCCCGGGGTGTCTGGCACGCCACGGATGGTCAGCTTGGCTTCATCACGGTTGAAAGCGATACCGGAAATGATTGGCTGTTCCATGGATTCCTCTTCATCAATAGTAATGAGGGTGCCCGGACCCTCTTTGAAGCTGTGCAATACGCGCAGCGGAACGTTGTACTTGCCGGCAAACTCCACCGCGCGGATCTGCAACACCTTGGAACCAAGGCTGGCCATTTCCAGCATCTCTTCAAAGGTGATCTTATCCAGGCGCTGAGCCACGGACACTACACGCGGATCGGTGGTATAGACGCCATCCACATCGGTGTAAATCTGACATTCATCGGCCTTGAGCGCCGCCGCCAGCGCCACGCCGGTGGTATCTGAACCGCCACGCCCGAGGGTGGTGATATTGCCCTGCTCATCCACACCCTGGAAGCCCGCTACAACTACCACGCGGCCGGCTTTTAGATCAGTGCGAATTTTCTGATCATCAATTTGCAGGATGCGCGCCTTGGTATGCGCGCTGTCAGTGAGGATACGCACCTGGCTGCCAGTGTAGGACACCGCCGGCACACCGCGCTTATTCAGCGCCATGGCCAGCAAGGCGATGGTCACCTGCTCGCCGGTGGACACGATCACATCCAGCTCACGCGGGAGCGGCTGTTGATCACCACTGATTGCCTTGGCCAGATCGATCAGGCGATTGGTCTCGCCGCTCATGGCCGACAGCACCACCACCAGGTCGTCGCCAGCATCGCGGAATTTCTTAACCTTGTCGGCCACCTGCTCGATTCTTTCGACAGAGCCGACCGAGGTGCCTCCAAATTTCTGTACGATCAAAGCCATTTCTAAGCCGCCTCAGCCCGTAAAGGGGCGCCTGATAAATCAACCAGCACCGAACCCGCCCGCGACTAGACCACGGGCTGATTAACAGTGCCTTAAATACCTGCCTCGACAAACGGCACGGTCAGGGCCAGGGCTGCGTCCAGGGCGCCAGCGTCTACACCACCGCCTTGCGCCATGTCCGGACGACCACCGCCCTTCCCGCCCACTGCCGCGGCGGCTTGCTTCATCAAATCACCGGCCTTGAGTTGGCCAGTCAGGTCCTTGGTTACACCGGCAACCAGAACGACCTTATCCTCATGGACACCGCCGAGCAGGATCACTGCGCGGCCGAGCTTGTTCTTCAACTGATCGACCAAGGCCAACAGCGCCTTGCCGTCCTGACCGTCCAGGCGCGCAGCCAACACTTTCACGTCCTTGACGTCCACCGCAGAAGCCGACAAATCATCGCCCGCCGCACTGGCCGCCTTGGCCTGCAACTGCTCCAGCTGTTTCTCCAGCGCACGGTTGCGCTCCAGCACAGCGGACAGCTTGTCGATCAGGTTGTCGCGACTGCCCTTGACCAGGCTGGCCGCTTCCTTGAGTTGTTCTTCAGCCGCATTGAGGTAGGCCAGGGCTGCAGCGCCAGTGACGGCCTCGATACGACGCACACCGGACGCTACACCCCCTTCGCTGATGATTTTCAGCAGGGCGATGTCGCCGGTACGGTTGGCGTGGATACCGCCACACAGCTCCACAGAGAAACTGCCGCCCATGCTCAAGACACGCACGTTGTCGCCGTACTTCTCGCCGAACAGCGCCATGGCGCCTTTGGCCTTGGCGGTCTCGATGTCGGTTTCTTCGGTTTCTACTGGGGTGTTCTTGCGAATCTCAGCGTTGACGATGTCTTCCAGGGCCTTGATCTGCTCGGGCTTGATCGCTTCAAAGTGGCTGAAGTCGAAGCGCAGGCGCTGGCTGTCAACCAACGAACCTTTCTGCTGAACGTGCTCGCCCAGTACCTGGCGCAGCGCGGCGTGCAGCAGGTGAGTGGCCGAGTGATTCAACGCGGTCGCATGGCGTACATCGGCATCGACCTGGGTGTCCACCGGCGCACCAACCGTCAAGTTGCCCAGCACTAACACACCGTGATGCAGGAACGCACCGCCGGTCTTGGTGGTGTCGCGCACCTCAAAACGGCCGGACGTCGAACTCAGGAAACCACAATCACCAATCTGGCCACCCGACTCGGCGTAGAACGGCGTCTGGTCGAGGACCACAACCGCCTCTTCGCCTTCACTCAACACGTCGACCGACTTGCCGTCTTTATAGAGGGCAACGATCTTGGCAGCGCCAACGGTAGCCTTGTAACCGATGAATTCGGTGGGCACGTCAACCTTGACCAGGGTGTTGTAGTCAAGGCCAAAGGAGCTGGCGGAGCGAGCACGCACGCGCTGGGCTTCCATCTCACGCTCAAAACCCGCTTCATCAATGGTCAGCTCACGCTCACGGGCGATGTCGGCGGTCAGGTCCATCGGGAAGCCATAGGTGTCATACAGCTTGAACACCACATCGCCTGGCACCACGGAGCCTTTGAGTTCAGCCAGGTCCTGCTCGAGGATTTTCAGGCCGTGTTCGAGGGTCTTGGAGAACTGCTCCTCCTCAGCCTTGAGCACGCGCTCGATAGTGCTTTGCTGCTGCTTGAGTTCCGGGAAGGCTTCGCCCATCTCGGCAACCAGTGCGGCCACGATTTTGTAGAAGAAGCTGCCAGTGGCGCCCAGCTTGTTACCGTGACGGCAGGCGCGACGGATGATACGGCGCAGCACATAGCCACGGCCTTCGTTGGACGGCAACACACCGTCGGCGATCAGGAAACCGCAGGAACGGATGTGGTCAGACACCACCTTGAGGGAAGACTGGCTTTCATTGGCACACCCAATCGCCGCGGCCGACGCGCTCAACAACTGGGTGAACAGGTCGATTTCGTAGTTGGAGTGAACGTGCTGCAGCACCGCACTGATCCGCTCCAGGCCCATGCCGGTATCCACCGACGGCGCAGGTAGCGGATGCAACACGCCATCGGCGGTGCGGTTGAACTGCATGAACACGTTGTTCCAGATCTCGATGTAACGGTCGCCGTCTTCTTCGGGCGAACCCGGGGGGCCACCCCAGATGTCGGCGCCGTGGTCGTAGAAGATCTCGGTGCAAGGGCCACACGGGCCGGTATCGCCCATGGTCCAGAAGTTGTCGGAAGCGTACGGCGCACCCTTGTTGTCGCCGATGCGAATCATGCGCTCGACGGGCACGCCGACTTCCTTGGTCCAGATGTCGTACGCTTCGTCGTCCGTGGCGTACACGGTAACCCAGAGTTTTTCCTCTGGCAGCTTCAACACGCCGGTCAGGAAGGTCCAGGCGAACGTAATCGCATCTTTCTTGAAGTAGTCACCAAAGCTGAAGTTACCCAGCATTTCGAAGAACGTGTGGTGGCGGGCGGTGTAGCCCACGTTTTCCAGGTCACTGTTCTTGCCGCCGGCACGCACGCACTTCTGGCTGCTGGTGGCGCGGGTGTAGGCGCGCTTTTCCTGGCCCAGGAAGCAGTCCTTGAACTGGTTCATCCCCGCGTTAGTGAACAGCAGGGTTGGGTCATTGCCTGGGATCAAGGAGCTGGAGGCGACACGGGTGTGACCTTGCTCTTCGAAGAAGCGAAGGAAGGCTTCACGGATTTCTGCGCTTTTCATTAGGTTCTTCCACGGAGGCTGCGGCCAAAGGCCAGTGCGCAACATCATCAGACGGAGCGACGGCAAAGGGCCGCATTATATCGGCCCTTTGCCGGGGGTACAGCGTGTTTATACGATTGAACGGTTCAATTAGACGGTCTGCAGGCTCATTTGCGCGAAAACTCGACGAATGCCTGCACGACTTGCTCGATCTGCGCCCGACTGACATCCCTATGCGTGACCATGCGCAGGCGCGGCGCAGTGCTCAACTTGATACCACGCTCGGCAGCAAAAACCTTCAAGGCTTCGGCCCGATCACCGATCTGCACGTAGACCATGTTGGTCTGTACCGGCTCCACTTCATAACCCACTTTGCGCAGCTCATCGCCCAGCCATTGGGCGTTAGCGTGGTCGTCGGCCAGGCGCTGCACCTGGTGATCCAGCGCATACAGCCCGGCCGCCGCCAGGGAACCGGCCTGGCGCATGCCGCCGCCGACCATCTTGCGCAGGCGCCTGGCCTTGGCGATCAACGCCGTGGAACCGCACAACACTGAGCCAATCGGCGCGCCAAGGCCCTTGGACAGGCACACCGACACCGAATCAAAGTGCTTGGCAATCTCACGCGCCTCCACGCCCAGCTTGACCGCGGCGTTGTAGAGCCGTGCGCCATCCAAATGCAGGGCCAGACCCTGTTCCCGGGTGAATGCCCTCGCCTTCGCCAGGTAGTCCAGCGGCAATACCTTCCCCTGCATGGTGTTTTCCAGTGCCAGCAGGCGGGTACGGGCGAAATGGAAGTCGTCCGGCTTGATCGCCGCCAGCACTTGGTCCAGGTCCAGGGAGCCATCCGCCTGCACGTCCAGCGGTTGCGGTTGGATCGAACCCAACACCGCTGCCCCGCCACCTTCGTATTTGTAGGTGTGGGCCTGCTGGCCGACGATGTATTCCTCGCCACGCTCACAGTGAGCCATCAACGCCAGCAGGTTGCTCATGGTTCCGGTAGGCACGAACAGCGCAGCGGCAAAGCCCAGGCGCTTGGCCAGCTCGGCCTCCAGACGATTGACGCTGGGGTCTTCGCCATACACATCATCGCCGCTGACAGCAGTGGCCATGGCGTCGAGCATGCCGGGAGTGGGTTGGGTCACGGTGTCGCTGCGCAGGTCGATCACAGACATGAAACAAGCCTCTAGGGGTTCAGTAAGTTCCTTTTGTGAGTGATTACTGCGGGCAAAGCCACGGAATATCAAGCCCCCGCTGCATTCAATCGAATACCGACCAAACAAACCGATATAGCTTATCGATACGGTGATCGTGCAGTTTGCGAAAAACCGTGTTAAAAACTCTCCGCCGCCAGGGTTCTGGTGGCAACGTTCTCAGGGCGGGGTGCAATTCCCCACCGGCGGTAATTACACGCAATGTGTATAGCCCGCGAGCGCTTGGCGCCTCGAACTGCTCACGCAGGACGGCGACAAGGTCAGCAGACCCGGTGTGATCCCGGGGCCGACGGTCATAGTCCGGATGAAGAGAGAACGGGATTGGCGCCTAAGGGCCGTGCACGAAATGTGCTTGCGTACCCTTAAATCCCATTCGATTCATAACGCCCTGTTTTTTTCTTAAACAGGAGTCAGAACATGCAACCCACCGCAATCGACAGCAAAAGCAAAAACCATCACGGCGAGCGCGTCGCGTTTATCCAGGCCTGCTGGCACAAGGATATTGTCGACCAATCCCGCAAAGGCTTCCTCGCCGAAATGATCGCCCAGGGCTACCAGGAATCGGATATTGATTTCTTTGAAGTCGGCGGCGCCTTTGAAATGCCCCTGCACGCCAAGCTGCTGGCCAAGACCGGCCGCTACGCGGGTATCGTCGCTGCTGCGCTGGTGGTGGATGGCGGCATCTACCGTCACGAATTCGTGGCCCAATCGGTCGTCAGCGGCCTGATGCAGGTGCAGCTGGAAACTGAAGTGCCGGTGTTCTCGGTATCGCTGACACCGCATCACTTCCATGCGGGCACTGAGCACCACACCTTTTTCTACGAGCACTTCGTGCACAAAGGCCAGGAAGCGGCGCGGACCTGCGCCGATACGCTGCACAAAGTGCGTGCGATCCGTCGCAGCGAGCCGCGTGCTGTAGCGGTCTAAACAATACCGCCAGGCCCAGCCTCAGAGCTGGGCTTGTGTGGGAGCTGGCTTGGAATTCAGGCCAAACCAGCGTCCGTCGTCGGCACAATCAATATCCCCGCCCGCAAGCCATTCTTCACCTTCGGGTTGGGAAAGATGATGCGCGCGCCCTCCTCTTCGATCACCCAACGGGTCTTGGCCACGTCTTCGGCCAGCAGATAGCCCTTTTCCAGTTCCGAAAAGTTTTCCACATCCGCCGGCAAGTGCATCAGGAAGGCATCGCTGTGCTTGATCACTTCACGCGCAACGGCGAACAGCTTCAGGCCTTCAAGGCTATCGGTATCAGGCTCAGTGCCTTCAATGATCTGCTTGAGGCGAGTTTCCAGACGCGACACATCCACACTCTGGTTCTGCCCAAACGGTCGCGCCTTGCCCAACTCCAGCGTGAAGGCCTCGGCTTCCAGCTGCTCGTAGGTAAACGCGGTGAAGGTGATCGAGGTCTTGTTTTGCAGCAGCACCGCTTGCATGCCGGCAGCGTTGAGGCGCGCCAGTTCGTGGCGAGAGTGCTGGCGACCTTCCTTCCACGGATACAGGGCAAACTGCTCGATCTTCGAGCCGCGAATAGCCGTGTGCAGGTCGTAATGCAGGCGCGAACGGTCAGGCACGCTGAAGAAGCTGCGGGCCAATTGCTCAAGCTCGGCGGCACGCATGGCTTCAGGGCCGATGTTTTTTTCATGACGGCCGTTGAACAGCCGGTTGACGTCCAGTTCGAGGTAACGCTCGCCGCGGCGCATGGCCTCGGGGTTGCCGAACAGGAACAGAATACGATTGCGGGGTTTGATCTCCCCACGGGCGATGCCATGCAACAGGCGGTCGAGCAGTTCGATCGGCGCGGTTTCGTTGCCATGGATGCCGGACGACAGCAGCAAGTCGCTGCCTTTGTCCTGGGCTTGCGGCGGGCGCACTTCAAGTGCGCCCTCGCTGAGCCAGCGCATTTGCACGCCGTCGACAGTCAGTTGAATTTTTTGCGCCGGTTCACGACCGGCGAGGGTCAGTTCAAGCAGTTTGCCGAGGGCGAGCATACGCAGCTTCCTTAGTGGTTGCAGCCTGGGCCGTGGACGTGATCGTCGTCATCACCTTCGACGTCGGCCGGTTCCATTTCCAGTTGCAGGCTCATCAGGTTGGTGGCCAATGGGCGCATGAGCAGGTTGGCGTATTCCGCGTCACCTTCTTCCACGTCTACGCCGATCAGCAGTTGGCCACGGCCGTCGTGCTGAATCCAGATTTCCTTGCCCTGCCAGACCACAGCGACGCGGGTGCAGGAGGTTTCCAGCTGGGTGCCGTCGGTGTCTTCAAGGATCAGTTTCAGGGTGTCGGTGGTCATAAAATAACTCTCAGCCATACGGCATTAATTGATCTGGAAAGGATAAACCGAGCCCAGTTTAAGGATTTGCGTCAGTTCATCCAATGCCGTCCGGCACTCCAGCAGCAATTGCGGGTCAGCCAGGTCGGTTTCACGAAGGCTGTCGCGGTAGTGCTTGTCGACCCACTGGGTCAGGGTTTCGTACAACGGTGCAGTCATGATAACGCCTGGATTCACCGCCGCCAGCTCGGCTTCGTTCAAGGCTACGCGCAAGCGCAGGCACGCCGGACCACCGCCGTTCTGCATGCTTTGCTTGAGGTCGAAGACTTTCACTTCACGAATCAGCCCGCCTGAAGCCGTGAGGCTTTGCAGGTAATGCCAGACGCGTTCATTGACGCGGCATTCGTCCGGCACGATCAGCAGCATTGAGCCGTCGGCACGGGTCAGCAACTGGCTGTTGAACAGGTAGGAACGCACCGCGTCCTCGACGCTGACCTGGGCGCGGGGCACGCAAACAGACTGGAAGTTGCCGCCCAACTTGCCCAGTTTGCCTTGCAGCTCGCCAAGCATCTGCTCGGTATTGAGGAACGCGTCCTCGTGATAGAACAACACTTCACCGTTGCCCACCGCGATCACATCATTGTGGAACACGCCGGCATCGATCACCGCCGGGTTCTGCTGGGCGTACACCACACCGTTATCCTTCAAGCCGTGCAGGCGTGCAACTGCCTGGGACGCTTCAAGCGTCTGGCGCGCCGGGTACTTCTGCGGCGCCGGGTAGCGGGGGTCGAACGCACTGCGACCGAACACGAAAAACTCAACGCCGGCCTCACCGTATTCCCGGCAGAAGCGCGTGTGGTTGGCCGCGCCTTCGTCGCCGAACTGCGCCACTGCCGGCAACGCAGCGTGGTGAGCAAAGTGCTTTTCATCGGCAAACATCGCGCCCAGCACACGGCTGGTGGTGGGGTGTTCGATGCTGCGGTGGTATTTGCAATTGAGGTTGGCAGCGGTGAAATGCACGCGGCCGTCGGCCGTATCAGCGCTTGGGCTGACGGTCGCGGCATTGGCTACCCACATGCTCGACGCCGAGCAGCTCGCGACCAGCAAAGGCATTGCCTGCTTGGCCGCCTGCTGAATCACCTGAGCATCGGTGCCGCTGAAACCAAGGCTGCGCAAAGCGGCCACGTCCGGGCGCTCCTGCGGCGCCAATACGCCTTGCACAAAGCCCATGTCCATAAGGGCTTTCATTTTTTGCAGGCCCTGCAACGCCGCTTCCTTGGGGCTTGAATGCTGCTGGCTGTTGCTCTGGGACGCGACGTTGCCGAAGGACAAACCGCCGTAGTTATGGGTCGGCCCCACTAGACCGTCAAAATTGACTTCATAGGATTTCATCGGCGAGGCTCCACGAACATCTGTTTTTATAGGCTTCAAATTACTTGAATACACCACAAATCAAGTGGGAGCGGGCTTGCTCGCGAATGCGCTGGATCAGTCACCTGAAATGTTGAATGACACACCGCTTTCGCGAGCAAGCCCGCTCCCCGATTTAGATCAGCGTAATGCCGGGGGTTAGTGTGGCTGGAACAACCAGGCTAGGCGTTTCCAGCGACGCCACCGGGTACGCGCAATAATCCGCCGCGTAATACGCACTGGCGCGATGGTTGCCCGACGCCCCTACCCCACCGAACGGCGCGGTACTGGCGGCGCCGGTCAGCTGTTTGTTCCAGTTGACGATGCCTGCGCGGCTTTCCAGCCAGAACTGCTGGTAGCGTGCCTCAGAATCCGACAACAAACCGGCGGCCAGCCCGTACTGGGTGTTGTTGGCCTCGACAATCGCCGCTTCAAAATCAGCGTAGCGGATCACTTGCAACAGTGGGCCGAACAGTTCTTCGTCTTCGCGTTCGGTCACGGCCGTCACGTCGATGATGCCTGGGGTCAGCAAGGCGGCCTGATCCTGAGGCTGAGTCATTTCCAACAACGCCACGGCGCCGTTGGCCAGCATCAGTTCCTGGGCGTCCATCAAGGCCTTGGCGGCGCCAAGAGAGATCACCGAGCCCATGAACGGCGCCGGTTGCTGGTCAAACGCACCCACTTCAATCGTCGCGCTGACCGCCACCAGGCGCGCCAGCAACGCATCACCCCAGGCGCCTTCCGGCACCAGCAAACGGCGGGCACAGGTGCAACGCTGGCCGGCGGAGATAAACGCCGACTGAATGATGGTGTAGACCGCCGCGTCCACATCGGCCACTTCGTCGACCACCAGCGGGTTATTGCCGCCCATTTCCAGGGCCAGGATCTTGTCCGGGCGCCCGGAGAACTGCTGGTGCAGGTGATTGCCGGTGCGGCTGGAGCCCGTAAAGAACAAACCGTCGATGCCAGGATTGGCCGCCAGCGCGATACCGGTCTCACGCGCGCCTTGCAGCAGGTTCAGCACACCCGCCGGCAACCCCGCGTCGATCCAGCACTGCACGGTCAACTCGGCGACTTTGGGGGTCAGCTCACTCGGTTTGAACAGCACAGTATTGCCCGCCAGCAACGCCGGCACGATATGCCCATTCGGCAAGTGGCCAGGGAAGTTGTACGGACCGAACACCGCAACCACACCGTGAGGTTTGTGACGCAATACGGCGGTGGCGTCGCCCAACGGGCCGCTCTTCTCGCCGGTGCGTTCGCGGTAGCTTTGCACCGAGATCGCGATCTTGTTGGCCATGCTGGTGACTTCGGTGGCCGATTCCCACAGCGGCTTGCCGGTTTCTTCGCCGATGCAACGGGCGATTTCATCGGCGCGGCTTTTCAGGGTGGCGGCGAAGGTTTCCAGCACGCTGATGCGTTCTTCCAGCGGGCGCTTGGCCCACGCAGGGAATGCCTGGCGTGCGGCCTGCACGGCGGATTCGACCTGCTCGGCAGTGGCGCCATTGCCGGCCCACAGTACTTGCTGGGTCACCGGGTTGCGCGATTCGAACAGTTCACCCTGGCCTTCCAACCAGCTACCTGCGATATACAGCGAATTCATTATTTCGACTCCCGGGCAGCGGACAACGGTACGGCACGCACTTGATCGCCGGCGATCAGCTGCAGGCGCTTGGCGGTGAGCGGGTCAACCACCAGGGTGCCTGCCGCCAGCCGCGCTGGGGCGGCGGTGATGCGGCAATCGTCGCGTTTACGGTTATGGATCAGGAACGGGGTGGCGTCGTCGCCGGGCGTGCCGATCGCCAGCACCAGCGCTTCGCTGTCGCGGACCGCGCGGATCTTACTGGTCTCGCATTCCACCGCAGGGCCGGCGTCGAAGATGTCGACATAGCCCTGGTAGCTGAAGCCTTCACTCTTGAGCATGCTCAGCGCAGGTTCGGTGTCCGGGTGGACCTTGCCGATTACGTTGCGTGCGTCTTCCGACAGGAAGCAGCTGTACAGGGGAAACTTCGGCATCAGCTCGGCGATAAACGCTTTGTTGCCCACGCCGGTGAGGTAATCGGCCTGGCTGAACTCCATTTTGAAGAAATGGCGGCCCAGGCTTTCCCAGAACGGCGAACGCCCGGCGTCGTTGGACACACCGCGCATCTCGGCAATGATCTTGTTGCCGAACAGTTGCGGAAATTCAGCGATAAACAGCAAGCGCGCCTTGGCCAGCATGCGGCCGTTGAGGCCGGTGCGGTAATCGGCGTGCAGGAACAACGAGCACAGCTCGGAATTACCGGTAAGGTCATTGGCCAGGAACAGCGTCGGAATCTCGCGGTAGATATTCAGCTCCTGGGAGGCGCTGACAGTCAGGCCGACCCGGAAGTTGTACCAGGGCTCGCGCAGGCCAACGGCGCCGGCAATGGCGGAAATACCCACCACGCGGCCCTCGTCGTTTTCCAGCACGAACAGGTAGTCGGCATCGCCGCGCCCGGCGTCGCCGCGAAAGGTTTTTTCCGCCCAGCCAACCCGGTGGGTCAGGCGCTCTTCGTTGGCCGGCAAAGTGGTGAGACCGGTGCCGGTGCTGCGCGCCAGATCAATCAGGGCCGGTAAATCGCTGCTGCGTACGGGACGAACGATCATGCTATCTCCTCAGACGGGCCGCCTGCTTCAGGCCACCCGCGAAACTCTGCTTTTAAACCGCTACCAAGCGCACGCTCGCGCCTTCGCCGACGCCCAAGGCCTCGGCGGCTGCCAGGTCCAGGGTCACCGGTTTGCCGGGCGCATAGTCCAGCTCCAGCATCACCGCACGGTAATCCTGCAACTGCACGTTGCTCACCAGGTACTGGCGCCCCACACCCTTGACCCTCTCGCCGATCTTTACCGGTACCACGCGGCTCTGGGCAATCGAGCGAATGCCCGAAACCCGTGCGTGCAGCGTCGGGCCACCGTCGAAAATGTCGATGTAATGGTCGGTCTCGAAGCCTTCGCGCATCAGGATGTCGAAGGTGATCTGCGCCCGTGGGTGCACCTGGCCCATCGCTTCCTGGGCTTCGTCCGGCAGCAGCGGCACGTAGATCGGGTAATGCGGCATCAGCTCAGCGAGGAACGTACGGCTTTTCAGCCCGCACAGGCGCTCGGCGGCAGCGTAGTTGAGGTCGAAGAAATTGCGGCCGATGGCGTCCCAGAACGGCGAATCCCCGTTCTCGTCGCTGTAGCCGACGATTTCGGTCACCACCGAGTCAGCAAAACGCTCAGGGTGGCTGGCGACAAACAGCAAACGGCCACGGGAGTTGAGCTCCGACCACAGCGAACCGACCAGCTCCGGCACCACGTAGAAACTGGTGAGCAGGCTGTTGCCGGTGAGGTCATGGCACTGGGAAAGCACGTGGATCTTGTTGTGGATCTTCAGCTCGCGGGAGGCGTGCACGAAGGTCTCGTTACGGAAGCTGTAGAACGGCTCCGAGTAACCGGCCGAGGCGACGATGGCCGAGCAGCCCGCGAGCTTGCCGGTCTCGGTGTCCTCCAATACGAAGAAATAGCTTTCTTCTCCGTTGAAACTGACCTCGGCCGCGAAGGACGCTTCGCTGGCAGCGATCTTGTCACTCAGGCGTTCCACATCGTCCGGCAAGGAGGTGACACCAATCGGGCTGTCCGCAGCCAGACGCTGTACCTCGCCCAGATCAGCCATTTGCGCGGGGCGCATCACCAGCATGGTGTCACTCCTTAACTCGAAAACTTCATAGAGGGAAAAATGCCGGACACGAGATCTGAGTTCACATACATCTCGATGTGCAAGCAGATCCATGTGGGAGCTGGCTTGCCTGCGATGCAGGCAACTCGGTCTGTCAGTTGCACCGAGGTGATGCTATCGCAGGCAAGCCAGCTCCCACATTTGACTCGGTCCGGCATATAGAATTTTTGCTCGACGCCCGATCGCCAGGCGCCGAGCGGTAGATCAAACTTGCGTCAGTGCTTTTACAGCACGCTCAAAACGCTCCAGGCCTTCGTTGATATCCGCTTCTTCCACCACCAAACTCGGTGCAAAACGCACCACATCCGGGCCAGCTTGCAGGATCATCAGGTTTTCTTTCTCGGCTGCGTTGAACACGTCCTTGGCCTTGCCTTTGAACGCATCGCTCAGCACGCAACCAATCAGCAGGCCCATGCCGCGCACTTCGGTGAAGATGCCGTATTGCTTGCCGATCTGCTCCAGGCGCGCCTTGAACAGGTCGTGCTTGGCGTTCACACCGGCCAGCACTTCAGGGGTGTTGATCACGTCGATCACTGCCTCGGCCACTGCGCACGCCAGCGGGTTGCCTCCGTAGGTGGTGCCGTGGGTGCCGACGACCAGGTGCTTGGCCAGCGCTTCGGTGGTGAGCATCGCTGCGATCGGGAAACCGCCGCCCAGGCTCTTGGCGCTGGTGAGGATGTCCGGCGTCACGCCGTAACGCTGATAGGCGAACAGGTGGCCGCTGCGGCCCATGCCGGTTTGCACTTCGTCGAACACCAGCAATGCGTTATTCGCGTCGCACAGTTCACGGGCACCTTGCAGGTAAGCCAGTTCGGCCGGCAGTACGCCGCCTTCGCCCTGGATCGGCTCCAGCACTACGGCGCAGGTCTTGTCAGACACGGCGGCTTTCAGCGCAGCCAGGTCGTTGTAAGGCACGTGGGTGATGCCGGTGATTTTAGGCCCGAAGCCATCGGAGTACTTGGACTGGCCACCGACGTTAACGGTGAACAAGGTACGGCCGTGGAAGCTGTTCAGCGCCGCGATGATCTCGTACTTCTCGGTGCCGAAACGGTCGAACGCGACGCGACGGGCCAGCTTGAACGCGGCCTCGTTGGCTTCGGCGCCGGAGTTGCAGAAGAACACCCGCTCGGCAAAGGTGGCGTCGATCAGTTTATGCGCCAGGCGCAGGGCCGGCTCATTGGTGAAGACGTTGGAGACGTGCCACAGCTTGTTGGCCTGTTCGGTCAGAGCCCCGACCAACGCCGGGTGGGCGTGGCCCAATACGTTGACCGCGATGCCGCCGGCAAAGTCGATCAGCTCGCGACCGGCCTGGTCCCACACGCGCGAACCTTCGCCACGTACGGGAATGAAGGCAGCAGGTGCATAGTTGGGAACCATGACCTGGTCGAAATCGGCACGTTGCACCGGGGCTTGCTCAACGGACATCGGAGTCTCCTGAAGAGGAACGCCTGCCTGGAACTGGCGGGCGATGCAGGGATTGTAAGGACAGTTTTCAGTAGGGCCTTGCCGCCAAGCGACAACTTCTTATAGCGCCAACCCGCGATTTTGGCGGGTTTACGCCAATGCGACAAATAGCATCGCAATGGCGCAGTTTAAACTAACTATCTAGAGCAGGCCGGGGGAAACGCACTGATCTACTGATGTGCTTTGTTGCCATTCAGAGTTGCGCCCATGAGCACGCCAACACCCCCTACTGATACCGTTCAGCCCGACAGCCACTATCACCTGCTGCAAACCGCCATTCCCGACTGGCTGGGCAAGGCCTCCAGCGCCAAGCACCAAGCCATGTCCCAAGCCCAACCAAAACCACTGCACACCAGCCCCGCGCTGCTGGGCGAACTCAAACGCCTGAACGCCGCTCACTGGAGCGCGCAAAATACCGTGGATGACGCGCTTAACAATGTGCAGGACCCCAGGACCTACGCACGTGGCATCCTCGAAGAAGCGCTGCTGACGCGCTACGGCCTGCACCTCAACAGCGAAGCCGTCTACCTGCGCCTGTACATTCCCCAGACCATCACGTTGTTTAAGCTACCGTCCGGTGCCGCGCGCACCTGGACCGTGTCATTGCTGGACGCCGCGCTGCACAACTTCGAGCAGGGTGAAACCGTCGAGGGCGCCTACGAGGCGGCATCAACCTTTATCACCCGCCCCACGCCCAGTGGACAGTTCTATACCCTGCCGGCCACGTTGGAAAAAATCAGCATCCGCGCGTTTACCGGCCTGTGCCGCGAACTGGATATCGGCGCGCGTTACAGTCGTTACCTGCGCCTGCAACTGGGTCTGACCGAACCGCTGAGCGCTGCTGTCATCCAGAACAAAGTCGAAACCAGCCAAAAAGCCGCCCTGCGTGCCGCACTGCATTTGGCGAAAATCGGTGCAGATATCAAGGACGACTTTGCGCAACAGGTCGAGGGGTTGTTACAAGGGCGCAGCGACCTGACGCTCGGCAACCTGCCACTGCGTTGCCACGGCTTGACGCTGATGGGTGCGCCGCTGGCCGGCATCCTGCTGCTTGCCCCCAACCTGGAAACCACGCGCACCGTGCAGCGCCTGGTCGCCTATGTGCCGGATGATCCACTGCATCCGCTCAAGGAATACCCATCGGCGCTGGCGTTCAAGCAGGAGCTCACCCGTCAACTGCGTGATGCCAATTACCAGACGTTTTTCAGCCGTTTCGTCTCCCATGAGCACCGCGGGGTGTTTTTCGCAGGCCTGAGCCAGCGCATGGCGCGCATTACCTGGCACCCGCCCGAGCATGGCAGCGGCCAGGCGCCGTGGCGCAAGGAGCCGACCGACGACCCCAAACTACAGTTCGTTGCCACCCCGATTCAGGACGATGCCTGGCAGCACCTCTATCAACAAAAACTCAACCAGATCCTCAACGACGCCCGCTCCCAGGCCGTGTCGACCGCCGAGGCCGATCGCGCAGCGCGGTGGGCGCGCTGGGACTCGTTCGTCAATGTGGCGTCGTCGATCCTCAACGCCGCGCTGCTTATCGTTGCACCGTTCATTCCCGGGCTGGGCGAGCTGATGCTGGCGTACATGGCCTATCAACTGCTCGATGACCTCTTCGAAGGTGTCATCGACTGGGCCGAAGGGCTTGACCAAGAAGCCTTTGGCCACTTGATGAGTGTGCTGCAATCCTTGGTACAGCTGGGTATTTTCGGCCTGGGCGGCCACATTGGCGTCGCCGAGCTGCGCAAAGTTTTGCCTCAGGAAGTGCTGACCTTTATCGATCGCTTCAAGCCCGTCACCCTGGCCAATGGTGCCAAGCGCTATTGGAAACCCGACCTTGCCCCTTATCAACAAGACATCAAACTGCCGCCGAAACTGGGCCATGACCGCCTGGGTCTGCACCAGATGCGCGGCGAGCCCATGCTGGCACTGGAAGACAAGCTGTACAGCGTGCAAAAAACTGCTGGGGACGAAGGCTATGTGATCAAACACCCTACCCGCCCCGACGCCTACGCCCCACGTCTGCAACACAACGGCGCAGGCGCATGGCACAGCGAACTGGACACGCCCTTGCAATGGGACGAACCCACCCTGCTGGGGCGCCTGGGACATGGCGCGCGCGGTCTGGGTGAGGCCGACCGACGCTTGGCCTTGAACCTCAGCAACGTCAAGGAAAACGCCCTGCGCCAGATGCACGTACGGGGTGAGCCGATACCGCCACTGCTGGACGATACCCTTGAGCGGCTGCGCATCGATCGCGACCTGCAAACCCTGATAGACCAGCTCAACAGCGACAACCCTGACGACCATGCCCAGATCGACCCCCAGGACACGCTCCAGTTGCTGACCACCCACGGCAACTGGCCCAAAACCCGTTCCCTGCGCATGCTCAACGCCGAAGGCAGGGCTGCCTGGGAGTTTGGCGACATGCGCATGCCGGTCGTGCAGATCCATGAAACCCAACTGGCCAATGGCGAACTGCTCAAGACCGTACTGCAAGCCCTCAGCCCGGAAGAAATCCGCGCCCAGTTCGACGAAAGCGCCGCTGACCCGCAACTGAGCCTGGATAACCGCGTCAAGCAACTGCGCAAAAAGCTTGGGCGACTCGCCGAACGCAATCGCACCGAGCTGTTCGAGTCGCGTTACGCCCAGCAGCAACTGGGCCAAGGTACGTCGACGCAGCAGTTGGCTCAGGCGGCGCCAGGCTTGCCGGCCAAGGTCGCTGCACACTTGCTGGACCACGCCAGCGCGAATGAACGGTCTGAGCTCGACCATCAACGCACACCACCGCGCCTCGCAGACTTGGCAAGCGCCGCACTGGCCGAACTGCGCCTGAACCGGGCTTACGAGGGTCAACACCTAATCGCATCCCCCAACCTGGACAGCGAAAGACTGGCCCTGAACACGTTGAGAGTCCAACCGGGCTGGTCGCCAAATATGCGCATTGAAGCCCGACACCTGACCGCCGACGGGGAGAAATGGCTGCACATCGGCTCGGATGATGCGCCGCTCTTACGCACGCTGGTGCGCACCGCCGACGGACGCTATGTCCCTCACGACGAAAAAGGCCCGCTGTTTGGCGAAACCGACCTATATACCGCGACGCTCAACGCCCTGCCCGACGCACAACGAAACGCCCTAGGGTTCCACGTCAATCAAGGCCCGGCGCTGCAACAACGCCTGCGGCAACACCCACTGCCCCGCGACGAACTGCGAAAAGCCCTGAATCCTGAGGTGATCCGCCCACCGAGTCGGGAAACACTGCACGCACTGGGAATGGATGCGGGCTACCGCGTTCAGGCAGGGCCAGCAGCGTTACCGTTGACCTTGGAGCAACGCGCACGGGCACTGTACCCGGCATTCGACGCGCGACAAATCAACGACGTGCTCAACTATCTGCGCAGCCAACCGGAAGGCGCTGCTAACGGCCTTGCGGCACTGGCCGAGGAGTACCGCCAACTGGACAGTGACCTGCGTACCTGGCGGCGACACGTCATCGACGTCCACCCCGACACTGGGCAGCCTTTAACCGCGCCCGAACGCAGCAACGAGCGCCAGAACCGGCGCATGATCGCCCAAGCGTTGCGACGCTGCTGGCGACGCGAAACCGAAGTCGACGACTACTTCGACGACCCCTCCGTTGATGGCCACAGCCTGCGACTGGAGTACCCGATCCTCGGCGCGCTGCCGGAACTGACGGCCAACTTCAACCACGTGTCGCTGCTAACGCTGAGCGGACACCCCCACACCCCTGGCGCCAGCGCGTTTGTGCAAGGCTTCCGGCAACTGCGTCACCTTTCGCTCAGGGGCTTTAACCTCGGTACCGTTCCAGACTCCATTTTTACCCTGCCACGCTTGAATTCCCTAAGCTTGAGCAATTGCCAGATACGCCTGGACCCGGCCAGCCAGGCCCGGATCGCATCGCTGCGCCGCTTGCAGACGCTGGAACTGGCTAACAACCCTCTGGGCCTGGCACCCAGTATCGAAAACATGCCCGATCTGATTCACTTCGACTTCTCGAACACCGGTATCGCGCAGTTACCCGCCGGAGCGCTGAGTCGCGCCGAGCTACAAGTGGCGCTGCTCAACGACAACCGAATCCAGACGCTGCCACCTGGCTTTTTTGAGATCACCCCGCAGAAAGCCAATACGTTCTTCCTGAGCGACAACCCGTTGTCGCTGCCCACGCTGGAACAGGTCAAGAACTACTACCAACGCCACGGCATTGATTTCGGAGCCGACGCACCGACCGCGCAGGTGCACGAGGCACATAGACTGTACCCAAGCCTGACAGAAACAGAGCTCAACCGATTGATCTACAACCTGCCGGGCACACTCGAAGCCGGCCGTATCGAACTGGCGCGCAGGGCTGCTGAGCTGGAAACACTGCAAGGGCAACTCAGCCAGTGGGAACAGACACCCGGCACTGCCCCACAAGAGGTTGAACGCAGAATCGCGCTGCGCCGGTTGCTGGAAAGCAGTTGGCGACGCGAATTGACCACCGGCAGCCAACAACGGCACTCGCTGATCATTCCCCGCAACCTGGCTGGCGAACTCCCCACTTTGGACGCTTCGTTCACGCACATTACCTCGCTGATGATCCGGGGCAACGACGTATTCATCAACGTCGAAAGCTTCCTCGACCGCTTTCCCGAACTGCGGTCGATCAGTCTTTATCGAGCGAGACTGGGCGATATCCCATCCGCGATTTTTGCGCACCTCAAACTCGAACTCTTGGATCTGGAAAACTGCTCAGTCCACCTGACGCAAACCAGCCGCGCGAACCTGGAACGCATGACCCAACTCAACTACTTGAACCTGAGCAACAACCCATTGGGCGAGACAGCGGACTTCAGTCAACTGACCCACCTGACTACCCTGCGTCTAAGGGACACCGGGCTTTCAGCCGTGCCCCTCAGCCTGTTGACGGAAACACCACGCGCCCTCATTGATCTGGGCGGGAACAGCATCACTGAACTGCCCCCCGAGCTTTTCGCGCTACCCAGCCACGTCAGCCAAGCAATCGACCTGTCTGCCAACCCACTGACGCGCCAAGCCCTTGAGCAGGTCAAAACCCACTGCCAGCGTACTGACGTGTTTTTTAATATCCAGACACCCGCCATACAACGAGGCCGCGCTAAAACGCTCTACCCCAAAAAACAGGAAAAAGACCTGAACAGATTGATTTTTGGACTGCCCGGCGACCTGGACGGCATCGATAACGCACTGATGGCACTTGAGGCGGACTACCATCAACTGGTCGCGGACCTCCAGCATTGGACTGAGGATATTCCTGAGCAGCATCCACTGGTTGGCGGCGTATTGGGTGACAGTCTGCGCGTCGAAGAAGAGCTCAATCGCCTGCGCCTGAAGCGTCAGCTTGAAAAGGCGTGGCGCCGCGAGACCCCGGAAGACACAGAAAGCCTGGAGGATCGTTTTTCTCACGCCGTAGTACTCGACGTGTCGATCATCGGCGCAATGCCAGTCTTGAGGGCAGGTTTCGAACATGTGACATCGCTCGAAATCAAAGGCGCATTCACCGTCACGGATGTGAATGGCACGCTTACCCGCTTCGGCGCCCTCCAGACCTTGATCGTCAGCCATTGCACGCTCGGTAAGTTGCCATCTGCGATTTTCAGCATGCCCCACCTGAACACGCTGGACCTGTCGCACTGCGAGATCAGCCTGACGACGACCGCGGCCCGGGCAATGGGTGACCTGCACAGCCTTGAGTATCTGCGCTTAGCCAACAACCCACTCAATAACGCGCCGGACGTCACCCACCTGCAACAGTTGAGCTCACTGCACTTACCGCACACGGAAATAAGCGAAGTGCCCGCCGGTGTGTTTCAACTACCCCTGCTGCAAAACCTCGACCTGAGCAGTAACTCCATTACGAAGATCCCAGCGCAACTGATGGAAATGCTGCAGGTGTTCGACGCGGACTCGGATTTGAGTGGCAACTCCTGGTCGCCAAAGAGCATGAGGCGCTTGCGCGCGTACTACCAACAGACAGGGATCGATTTCCAAATCCAAGACGTGACCGTGGATGAACACGGTGCCCCATTGGTCACGGAAGACGACGCCATGGATGAGGAGTAACGGCTAACCGCGCTCGGACGGCACTGAAGACAGCTCGAACGGGCTGCTGCTGCGCCGCTGGTTGCGGTCTTCACGCGGTGTGGCGCCAAAGAAGTTGCGGTAGGCGCTGGAGAAGTGCGGCCCCGAGGAGAAGCCGCACGACAGGCCGATCTGAATGATCGACTTGCTGGTTTGCATGAGCATCTGACGCGCCTTGTTCAGGCGCAATTCCAGGTAGTACTGGCTGGGGACGCGGTTGAGGTATTGCTTGAAGATGCGTTCGAGTTGTCGTCGCGATACACAGACGTGCTGGGCGATTTCATCGGTGGTCAGCGGTTCCTCGATATTGGCCTCCATCAACAAAACCGCCTGGGTCAGCTTCGGATGGCTGGAACCCAGGCGGTTTTGCAGTGGAATGCGCTGGCGCTCGCCGCCTTCGCGAATGCGCTCCACCACCAGTTCTTCGGAGACTGCACCGGCCAGTTCGGCGCCGTGATCACGGGCGAGTACTGCCAGCAGCAGATCGAGCACAGACATGCCACCGCAGGCGGTGAGGCGGTCGCGGTCCCAGTCGAACAGATGGCTGGTGGCGATGACCTTGGGGAAACGCTCGGCGAAATCGTCCTGCCAGCGCCAGTGCACGGCGGCGCGGTAACCGTCGAGCAGGCCGAGCTGGGCCAGCGGGTACACACCCGCCGACAAGCCGCCAATCACGCAACCGGCGCGCACCAGCTGCTTGAGCGCGGTGCTCAGTTGCGAGGCGATGATGGTCGGCGGTTCGTCCGCCAGCAGGAACAGTTTCTGGAAGCCCTCAAGCTTACCGGCCCACGGCTCGCCCGGCAGTTGCCACGCGCCTTCGGCCGCCGGTTCCGCGAGCAAAAACGACAGCTCGTAGACCACGTCCGGATGCACCCGCTGAGCAACGCGCAAGGCCTCCTCAGCCAGCGCAAGCGTCAGGGCTTTTGTGCTGGGCCAAATCAGGAAACCAATTTTATGGGCGGTCATGGAGGGCTATCCGAAACGAAGAACGGTAATGAAGACAAGGGCTAATGCTAGCCCGTAAACCAACGCAAATCTCTAAAGCTGATGAAGATCCAAATGTGGGAGCGGGCCAACCCGAAGACTGCCGAGCATGCACTACTTCAGTGCACAAAAGCAGCCTTGATTATTTCAAGCTGCCTGACAAGAACTGCTGCAGACGCTCCGACTGCGGGTTCACCAGCACCTCACGCGGGTTGCCACGTTCTTCAACGATACCTTTGTGCAAGAACACCAGTTGGTTCGACACTTCACGGGCAAAGCCCATTTCGTGGGTCACCACCACCATGGTGCGGCCTTCCTGGGCCAGGTCCTGCATCACCTTGAGCACTTCGCCGACCAGTTCAGGGTCGAGCGCAGAGGTGGGTTCATCGAACAGCATCACCTCCGGCTCCATCGCCAGGGCACGGGCGATTGCCACGCGCTGCTGCTCACCGCCGGACATATGGCCGGGGAACGCATCCTTACGATGGCCCACCCCAACTTTGGCCAGGTAGTGCTCGGCCTTTTCACGGGCTTCTTTTTTCGACATGCCCAGCACGTGCACCGGCGCTTCCATGACGTTTTCCAGCGCGGTCATGTGCGACCACAGGTTGAAATGCTGGAACACCATGGACAGGCGCGAACGCATGCGTTGCAACTGCTTAGGGTCGGCGGCCTTCATGGCGCCGTCTTTGTTGGCCACCAGTTTCAGCTCTTCGTTGTTGAGCAGAATCTTGCCGGCGTGAGGCTGCTCGAGCAGGTTGATGCAGCGCAAAAAGGTACTTTTTCCCGAACCACTGGAACCAATGATGCTGATTACATCACCGGCCGCGGCGGCCAGGGACACGCCTTTGAGCACTTCATGACTGCCATAGCGTTTATGCAGGTCTTGGACTTCAAGTTTGTACATGCGGTCGGTTCTCACAAAAACAGGTGGTCAGTCGTTGAGCAAGCGCCCGTGACGCAGCGCTTCGCGCCCCGCCACCTTGGCCAGCCAGAAACCCGCTTGGGCATAACGGAGCCGTTCAACGGCAAACAACACCCCCGAGGTGCCCGCGCAAACGGTGCTCACGCGGTCGTCCAGGGGGTCAATCACTTCAAAAATCGGCTCGCCTTTCTCGATCCACTCACCGGCTTTACGCAGGTAGCTGATCACCCCGGCGTGGGGGGCGAACAGCAGCTCGGTGCCTTCAAAGGGCATGCCTTCGCACGGTGCGTGTTGCGCAGCCGGCCATTCACCCTTGATCAGGCCTTGCTCGGCGAGAAACGCGAGAATGCCTTCCGCGTGGAAGATCGCCTCGTCACGACCAGTGTCGGCCTGGCCGCCCAGTTCCAGGGTCGTCGCCAGGCAGGCCAACGGGATCTGTGCTTCGGGGAACGCCTGGGACAAGCGCAGCCACGGCAGCGAGCAGGCTTCATCAAACGAGCTGCCGCCGGAATCTTCCGCCAGCAGGCCGACCTTCACACCCAAATGCGCCGACAGCGAGCGCCACTGCGGCCAGTGCTGCGGCAGCGCATACATGTGCAGTGCGGCTTCAGCGTCGCAATGCAGGTCGAGCACTACATCGGCGGTGCAGGCGTGGCTCAGCAGGATGCGTTGCATGCCTTGCAGCTGGCTGCTCGGCTCGGGCAGCGCGCTGAGCGCATCGGTCATCGCCTGGCGGATCATATGCACATTGGCGTGAGGATCATCGCCCAACTTGCCGTCCAGCAACGCAGCAACCGGCTCGCTCAACTCGACGAAATCGCGGTTGAAGTTCTTGCCGCTGCCCACTTCGAAACGGCCCTGGTGACTGCCTTGCAGCAACTGGCCCAAGCCCATCGGGTTGGCTACCGGCACCAGCTCGATCACGCCATTGAGCGCACCTTGCTGTTCCAACTCGGCCAGGCGCTTTTTCAGCTCCCACGCAGCGCGCATGCCTGGTAATTCATCGGCGTGCAGGCTGGCCTGGATATACGCCTTGCGCTCGCCCTTGCCAAAGCGGAACACGCTCAGTTGGCGCTCGCACCCCAGGTGGCCCCAGGGCAACAGGTGATCGATACGTTCCATATCAGTGCTTCCGCGGAGCCAGGTAGCTGAGCCAGCGGCGCTCGGCCAACTTGAACAGGCGCACCAGGATAAAGGTAAGGCACAGGTAGAACACGCCTGCGGTGATATAGGCTTCGAACGGCAGGTAGAACTGCGCGTTCACCGTGCGCGCGGCACCGGTGATGTCGATCAGGGTGACGATGGAGGCCAGGCTGGTGGTCTGCAACATCATGATCACTTCGTTGCTGTACTGCGGCAGCGCGCGGCGCAGCGCCGACGGCAGCAGGATGCGGCGATACAGCTTGTAGCGCGACATACCCATGGCCTTGGCCGCTTCGATCTCGCCGTTGGGCGTGGCCTTGAGGCTACCGGCAATGATCTCGGCGGTGTAGGCGCTGGTGTTGATCGCAAACGCCAGGCACGCACAGAACGTGGCGCTGGACAGCAGCGGCCACACGAAACTCTCGCGCACCGCCTCGAACTGGGCCAGGCCGTAGTAGATCAAGAACAGCTGCACCAGCATCGGCGTGCCGCGGATCACGTAGGTGTAGAGCCAGGCCGCGCCATTGACGATCGGCTGCTTGGACACACGCATCAAGCCTAAGGGCAAGGCGGCGAGCAGGCCGAAGAACAGCGAGATGGCGAGCAGTTTCAGAGTGATCAGCAGGCCGCCGAAGTACAGCGGCATGGCTTCCCAGATGACGTTGTAGTCGAAGATCATAGATCAGCCGCCCTTACGCCTACCGAGTAGCGTTTCTCAAGATAACGCAAGGCCAGCAACGACACGCTGGTGATCACCAGGTACATCGCCGCCACTGCGAGGAAGAAGGTAAAAGGCTCGCGGGTGGCATCTGCCGCCTGCTTGGCCTTGAACATCATGTCTTGCAGGCCCACCACCGAAATCAGCGCGGTGGCCTTGGTGAGGACCAGCCAGTTGTTGGTAAACCCAGGGATAGCCAGCCGAATCATCTGCGGCACCATCACCCGGAAGAACACCTGAAAACTGCTCATGCCATACGCAAGGCCGGCTTCGGCCTGGCCCTTGGGAATGGCCATGAAGGCGCCACGAAACGTTTCCGAGAGGTAGGCGCCAAAGATGAAACCCAGGGTGCCGATGCCGGCGGCCAAGGGGTTCAAGTCGATATAGTCGTCATAGCCAAGCATCGGCGCGACGCGGTTAAGCAAGTCCTGACCGCCGTAGAAAATCAGCAGGATCAGCACCAGGTCGGGGATCCCGCGGATCACCGTGGAGTACAAGTCACCCAGCCAAGCCAACCAGCGCACCGGCGACAGGCGTAATGCGACCCCGATCAGACCCAGAACAATGGCCAAGGCCATGGACGACAAGGCGAGCTGAAGCGTCAACCATGCGCCATCGAGGATGACGGCCCCGTAGCCTTTCAACATGATTCAGGTCCTCGAAAAGGGGATGAAAAAATGGCGCAAACCTCAGGAACTCTGTTGCTTGCGCCATTTAGGACAGACAGCTACGACGGTTTACTTGGCTTCAGCGCCGTAAATATCGAAGTCGAAGTACTTTTTCTCGATTTCTTTGTACTTGCCATTGGCACGGATCGCGGCAATCGCTGCGTTGATGCGGTCCAGGTTTTCCTTGTCGCCTTTACGTACCGCAATGCCTACGCCGTCGCCGAAGTATTTGACGTCGGTGAAGGCCGGGCCGGTGAACGCGTAGCCTTTGCCGGCTGGGGTATCGAGGAAACCTTCCTGCAGCAGGGTAGCGTCAGCCACGGTGCCGTCGAGGCGACCGGCTTCCACGTCCAGGTAGATTTCGTTCTGCGAGCTGTAAGGCACAACCGTGGCGCCTTTAGGGGCCAGGACTTCCTTGGCAAAACGGTCATGGATCGAACCGCGCTGCACGCCGATTTTCTTGCCTTTCAGTTCATCCAGACTGTCGCTGACCGCAGTGCCTTCCTTCAACACCAGGCGCGCGGGGGTCAGGTAGTAGCGGTTGGTGAAGTCCACGGACTTCTTGCGGTCTTCAGTGATGGACATGGACGACAGGATCGCGTCGATCTTGCGCACTTTCAGCGCGGGGATCAGGCCGTCGAATTCTTGCTCGACCCAGGTGCACTTGACCTTCATCTCTTCGCACAGCGCGTTGCCGATGTCGTAGTCAAAGCCGACGATGCTGCCATCGGGAGCTTTAGAGGCAAACGGAGGGTAAGCCGCTTCGATACCAATTTTCAGCGGCTTGCCTTCAGCGAAAGCCTGCATGGACAGCACGGACAGCGCCAGGGCGCCCAACAGCACGAGTTTCTTCATCTTGGGACTCCATCGGTATAGGGCAAAAACAGCAGTATGAGCCATGGCCCACGATGCGACTTAAAGGAAACCGAATTGCGGTGCTACGTCCTACGCCAGTTAAGCCTGCGACGACGAGCGAGTGATCGGCATTCTAACGACAGGCTGGAAGCCGATATTTCCTCAATGCGACAACAATTTACAGAAGCACCGAGAAAGCCGTTCCAACTCATTGACAGCCTCTGTATTTTATGCAGAGACAAAAGACATTAAACCTGTAGACGCTGCAAGTTGCGGGCCTATTATTCGCAAACCCTTCTAGCACGGCAAGTGTGGCGTTTAATCTAATTTGTTGGGGTGTCTGGAATGCGGCTTTTGCGGGCGGGGACGTAGCACTTTGCCTCATGTTTGGGCGTGAGGTTACACATTTGCGTTCGACGGTAACATTCAGAAACCTCCTACGTGAGAAACCGATATTTATTGGCTTGGATGGAATGAAGATCTGTCAGACACCATAAGGCCTGCTTTGAAATGCCGTCAAAAGGTGGGCGCTGGCTTGCCTGCTCCCACCTTTGATCTTCATTGTTTTCGGGATCCCACAAAAAAGCCCCATCCGGCTCACACCGAATAGGGCTCTGTCCCACCAACCCGCCTTACGCGACGTTCATGGTCTTGTGCGTTTCAATCAAATGCGCCACTACACCCGGGTCTGCCAGGGTAGAGATATCCCCCAACCCGTCATACTCAGCCGTGGCGATCTTGCGCAAGATGCGACGCATGATTTTGCCCGACCGCGTCTTCGGCAACCCGGGTGCCCACTGGATCACATCCGGCGAAGCAATCGGCCCGATCTCTTTGCGCACCCAGTTTTTCAGCTCCAGGCGCAGCGCTTCGTTCGGCTCTTCGCCATTTTTGAGCGTGACATAGACATAGATGCCCTGGCCCTTGATGTCGTGCGGCACACCCACCACCGCCGCTTCGGCGACTTTCGGGTGGGCAACCATGGCACTTTCAATCTCGGCGGTGCCCATGCGGTGGCCGGACACGTTCAACACGTCGTCCACGCGGCCGGTGATCCAGTAGTAACCGTCCTCGTCACGGCGCGCACCGTCGCCGGTGAAGTACATGCCACGGAAAGTCTTGAAGTAGGTATCAACGAAACGGTCATGGTCGCCGTACAGCGTCCGCGCCTGGCCTGGCCACGAATCGAGGATCACCAGATTGCCTTCGGCAGCCCCTTCAATCAGGTTGCCCAGGTTATCCACCAACGCCGGCACCACACCGAAGAATGGCCGCGCGGCCGAACCCGGCTTGAGCGCGTGAGCGCCCGGCAGTGGGCTCATCATGTTGCCGCCGGTTTCGGTCTGCCACCAAGTGTCGACAATCGGGCAACGGGATTGGCCGACGTTCTTGTAGTACCAATCCCAGGCTTCCGGGTTGATCGGCTCGCCCACCGACCCCAATAAACGCAGGCTGCTGCCATCGGCGCCTTCACAGGCAGCGGTGCCCGAAGCCATCATCGCGCGGATCGCGGTCGGTGCGGTGTAGAGGATGTTGACCTTGTGCTTGTCGACGATCTTCGCCACCCGGGTGATGTCCGGATAGTTCGGCACGCCTTCGAACAGCAGCGTGGTTGCGCCATTGGCCAGCGGGCCGTAGACAATGTAGGTGTGGCCAGTGACCCAGCCGACGTCGGCGGTGCACCAGTAGATCTCGCCTGGGCGGTAGTCGAACACGCGCTCATGGGTCAGGGCCGCGTACAGCAGGTAGCCACCGGTGGTGTGCTGCACGCCTTTGGGCTTGCCGGTTGAACCGGAGGTATAAAGGATGAACAGGGCTTCTTCAGCGCCCATCTCTTTGGGTGCGCACACAGTGCCGGCCACTTTCATCAGGTCTTCGTACCAGATGTCGCGATGCTGGTTCCACTTGATCTGGCCATTGGTGCGTTTGCACACGATGACTTTCTGGATGCTGCTGGTTTCCGGGTTGGTCAGGGCGTCGTCAACGTTGGCCTTCAGCGGAATTTTCTTACCGGCGCGAATGCCTTCATCGGCGGTAATCACCACCTTCGACTTACAGTCGATAATACGACCGGCCAGGGCCTCCGGCGAAAAACCGCCAAACACCACCGAGTGAATCGCACCGATGCGGGTACACGCCAGCATGGCGACCACGGCTTCGGGGATCATCGGCATATAGATCGTCACTACATCGCCGCGGTGCACATCCTGGCCGCGCAGGGCGTTGGCGAACTTGCAGACTTGTTCATGCAGCTCGCGGTAGGTAATGGTGCGGCTCTCGGCTGGGTCATCGCCCTCCCAGATGATCGCCGCTTGGTCGCCACGCTCAGCGAGGTGACGGTCCAGGCAGTTGTAGGAAACGTTCAGCGTGCCATCGGCGAACCACTTGATGTCGACATGGTGATCGTCGAAAGAGGTCTGCTTCACCGTGGTGAAAGGCTTGATCCAGTCAAGACGCTTGGCTTGCTCGCGCCAGAAACCATCGGGGTTGACCACCGACTGCTGGTACATGGCCTTGTAGGTTGCCTCGTCAGTCAGCGTGTTGGCCGCTACTTCGGGGCGAACGGGGTACAGGGAAGCCGCACTCATCTTTCTTACCTCGGTGACATAGTTGTTTTTGTATGGCCCTGTTGTAGCCGGGGCTGGCCTATAGAACCATTCGACGATGGTAGTAACAAGCCCCTACAAATTACCCTGACATCCCCGTTCGCGCCTCTAGCCCGCGGGCTGCGGCGCTTGGCGGCTGTGTGAAAAAAGCTTTACCACGGGATTGTTACAAAAACCGCCAAAAGTGTTTATCAAAAGTGCGGGTATATGAATATAACCCACACGCCTAGAATCACTTCCGCCAACAAAGGCACCGCGATTGACAACGCAACAGCCCCCACGAAGGCAACGTTAATCCGAACTCACCAATCCTAAGTGACACACGTGGCCTCACAAGGGCCCCGTGCCCCCTTTCGCCCTGAAGAAGGTAAGTAAAGAAATGAAAGCTTTATTAGTTATGGCCTTGAGCAGCTTGTGCGTCACCGCCGCCCTGGCCGACGAGGCCCCGACTGAGCTGGCTGGCCAGAACCCGCCGATTGTTGAGGACTACACTTACAGCACCCACCTGGACGTCGCCAAAGTATTGTCGATGAGCAATGTCCCGGAAGTTTGCGAAGTTGTACCGGTGAAGATGGAATATGAAGACTCGCACGGTCAGCGTCATATTCTTAATTACCACGTGATGGGCAATGGTTGCTCTAACGGGTAATAACTTATTAAGACAGGTTTAACCCCGGATCTTGGCCGCCGCAAGAAATCGTTCTTGCGGCCAAGGACCCGCCCTTGGCACACCTAGATCCAACGGTGTGCGGGCTTGCTCGCGAAGACCGTACAGACGACTCCACAGCTCTAAATCTATTCCCCTCCCCTAATGAACCCAGTCCTCATACGACAATCCTGCAACCCGACTGAATTCCCGAACGTTGTTAGTCACCAACGTACACCCCGCCGCAATCGCATGCCCTGCGATAGCTGTGTCATTTTGACCAATGATCAGCCCTGTCTCAGTAAGGCTTCGCTTCACCTCGACCGTCGCACCCACGGCTGCCGGCCCCCAAGGCAGTACTTCATCAAGCCGCTTTACAAACTCATCAACCAATGTCTTGTGCTGGGGAGAGGCCTTCTTACCAATCTGCCCGTACCGCATTTCGGCATAGGTAATTGCCGAGATAACAATTCGATTACTCCTCGCCACCTCCGCCGCCAACCGCTGCAATACACACTCGGGCCGCTCACGCATGATGAACGAGCAAATGCAGGTATCCAGCATGTATGTCGTCACAGATTGAACTTGCCTTCATCGCCAACGACGTCCTGACGCTCTTGGAGAAAATCCTCGTCCGCCTTAGGCAAATCACTCAGAGACCCCCAGCTAGGCCGGACGGGGCGCAGCGTAATCGTGTCGCCATTGCGAGTAATTTCGAGCTCACCGACGCCCTCATAAGCCATATCGTTTGGAAACCGAATAGCTTGGTTCTTTCCGTTTTTAAAAATTGAGACTGTGCGCATGATTAGAACTCCTACCTATGCATGACATATGCAATGTAAGGACCCAAACAGACATATGCAAGGCATAGGGCGCTTTGCCGACGATCGGAAGCCTCCCGCATTCACGAAAAAAATCCTGAAGTCGCAAACCCTTGCAAACCAAGACCCTGGCCGTAACGACGTTCATTTTGCTCTCCCTCCGAGACTATCCGTCCCAACACAAACCCATTTTTTTCCCCTACAATGCGCGGGTAAATCGGGCCTGCAATATCCCTTTACATAGGGACGAAGAGCCAGACCTGAGGCCTCCGCAGGAGCAAGCACGCACCGCTCCGCACCTCAAGCCTCACGCAGAGTACCCGTAACCCTATTCCGTTTAATGCCTGCGCTAGCTGCTGCAACAAACGATTCCTTAAGATCCACCGCGGCCTCTGGGCCGTGTGAACACCCAACCATCCGGTTTCACACGGGCACCTTTGAGCCCTCACGCAGGAGACGACACGTCATGCTGAGCTGGGACGAATTCGACAAAGAAGAAGAAGGCGAAGTAGCCACCAAAGGCGCCAACGCCGGCCACGCCACCGAAGCCAACATGGACCGCCTCGACGGTGCCGGCGCTGCCGCCGCCATCGAAGCCCGCGCCGTCACCGCCAATGACTCCGCCGCCATCGTGCGCGCCAAG
>NZ_CAXAPA010000025.1:0-46859 GCF_963970835.1 Pseudomonas sp. EA_15y_Pfl1_P101
GGATGACGGTCCGTTTGTCTGGGTGACGGAGCAGAAGGTTGTTTCCTATGCCTATGACGATGCCGGTCGGTTGGTTTCAGCGACCAATGCTGTAGGCGAAAGTGAGGTTTATCGGTACGACGATCAGCACGTCATTCTTGAGCGCGGACTGGCCGGTGGGGCGAGCTTCTTTTGGGAATGGGAACGGTCTGGTAAGGCGGCGCGGTGTGTCCGGCATTGGGCGAGCTTTTCGCAGATAGACACGCGGTATGTGTGGGATGACAACGGCCAGGTCACGGTTCATAACGCCGATGGCAGCCAGGAAGTCTACGTGCATGACCAGCGGGCGCGGCTGGTACAGCGCGTGGACCCGGATGGTGCCGAGCACTTCAAGTCCTACGATGACAAAGGCCGGCTGACGGTTGAGCAGGATCCTCTCGGCGCGATAACAGCCTACCAATACGACGAAGCTGGGCGGTTGGTGGCGCTGTTTCCGGGGGATGATGAGCCGACTGCCTACGAGCATGACAATGGCTTCGTACGGGTTGTAAGGCGGGGTCTGGCGGTTTGGAAATACGAGCGCAATGATCAGGGCGACGTTACGCGTAGGACCGATCCAGACGGACACTCCACGGACTACAGCTATAACAAACACGGGCAGTTGATTGGGGTTTGGTACCCGGATCACAGTTGTCAGCGGCTGGTGTGGAATGAGCGTGGCCAGTTGCTTGAAGAGCAATTACCGAATGGCGGAATCAAGCGCTATCGCTATGACGACCTTGGGCGAAAAATCACCCAGAAAGACGAGCACGGCACGCTTACACAGTTCGAGTGGAACAACGTTGGGCGATTAGTCCAAATCGTCTTGCCGAGCGGTGACACGCGTAAATATACCTACAACGCTTACGGAAAAATCACCTCCGAACGCGATGAACTGGGGCACGTCACCCGTTACGAATATGCGGACGGCCTGCACCTGATCAGCCGTCGCATCAACGTCGATGGCACCCAGGTCAACTACCGTTACGACAACGTGCGGTTGTTGCTGACCGAAATCGAAAACGAAGTCGGCGAAACCTACCGACTCCAGTACCACAGCAACGGCCTGATCCAGCAGGAAACCGGGTTTGACGGCCAGCGCACCGCCTACGCCTACGACCTCAACGGCAACCTGCAAGAAAAGACCGAACATGGCGACGATGGCAGTCAGCTAGTCACTCGCTACGAACGCGACCACGCCGGTCGACTCGTAAGAAAAACCCTGCCCGACGGCAACATCGTCGATTACGCCTACGACCGCCAAGGCAACCTCCTCAGCGTCGACGACGGCCACTGGGCGCTGGCCTACGAATACGACCCACAAAACCGCCTGACCGCCGAACACCAAGGCTGGGGCACTTTGCGTTACGGCTACGACGCCTGCGGCCAACTTCAAAAACTGCGCCTGCCCGACAACAACCGCCTCACCTTCAATCACGACAAAGGCGGACACCTTTCCACAGTTGAACTGAATGGTGCGGTACTGACCTCACACCTATTCAGCGCCGGCCGCGAGCAGCAACGTGCCCAAGGAAAACTGCTCAGCAGTTACCAACACGACGACCAAGGGCGCCTGTTCAACCAAGGCATCGCCGATGCCGAAGGCACTGTTTACCGCCGCCACTACGACTACGACAAATCCGGCCACCTCACCCGCCTCATCGATACCCGCAAAGGCGAACACCACTACCACTACGACCCACTAAACCGCCTCACCCGCGCCGACCACTCCCAAGGCGAGCAGGAACGTTTCGGCCACGACCCGGCCGGCAACCTGCTCATGCAAGACCGCCCCGGCCCAGACATCGTCACCGGCAACCGCCTGATGATCCAAGGTGACCGCCATTACGACTACGACGCCTTCGGCAATCTGATCCGTGAACGCCGAGGCAAAGGCCAGCAACTCGTCACCGAATACCGCTACGACTGCCAGCACCGCCTGATCAGTATTAAAAAAACTAACGGCCAAACCGCCAGCTACCGCTACGACCCCTTCGGCCGCCGCATCAGCAAAACCATCGACGGCCTAACCACCGAGTTCTTCTGGCAAGGCGACAAACTCATCGCCGAACACCACGCGGACCGCCACCGCAGCTACCTCTACGAACCGGACAGCTTTCGCCCGTTGGCGCTGCTGGAAGGCTTCGGCCCAAAAGACACCAAGCCCTACCACTACCAACTCGACCACCTCGGCACCCCACAGGAACTCACCGCCCCGGATGGCGAAATCGTCTGGTCCGCGCATTACCGCGCCTACGGTGAAATCAGCCGCCTGGACATAGGAAAAGTCGACAACCCGCTGCGTTTCCAAGGCCAATACTTCGATCAAGAAAGCGGGCTGCACTACAACCGCCATCGCTACTACAATCCGGATCTAGGTCGTTACCTGACACCCGATCCGGTGAAATTGGCGGGTGGGAGTAACGCCTACCTATACGTGCCTAACCCGACCGGATGGGCAGATCCACTAGGCTTGAATTCTTGTCCAGGTGGCGAAAAGTGCAAACCGAAGATTGAAGCTGAAGAACCAGAAACTAAGGCAAAAGCCAATTATGGGGAGTCACTCCCGACCACCACCTCAAATATCCCGCCTGAAATGGGATATCACAAAGAAACCTATGCCAACAAACCAGTTAAACCGGAAGAAACCACCCGAAAGTGGGATGAATTTCTAGGGCCACATCCCCACACGAACACCAACCCACGAACTGGAAAACCTGATCGCGACAGGATAGTTTCTAGTGACGCAAAAAGAAGTATTCGCTATGGCTCGCACGAAATGAACAGCAAACCAAGCAAACATCACTACCATTAGGAGACATGGACTCTTGAGCTTAAAACCAACACCATGAATGTGGACAACACTGTTATTAGAGTCCCACTACCGAAGAAGTGAAATGAAGATACGAATTATCGAAGTACTTTCTACTAAGGACACTTTACTCGTCAGGTTTCAATCATCTGTCGGTAGTGGCACCGCTCTATGGGCTGGGATCCCCCCCGACATCGGCGAGGAACACGACGTAGAGTTCGATCTGGATGAAATTTTTTCTTGGGGGCGAAACATTACTCCGTCCTCCGATACGACCCCGCAGGTCACCGATATAAACGGTATCACTCAAATAACCGCTGAGTTGATTCAAGTCGCGGACGAAGAATGTGCTGCATTACAATTTGGCGACTCTATAGTTCTTGTTGAACTCGACCGACCAATCACTCAAAAATCTGGTTACGTTGACGTGCGGGCGACCAGAATCACCCTATACCCAACAAATATTTAACCCCCCTCACCCCCACGCCACCACCAACAACCCCACCCCCAACACCAAACACAACGGCGAATAAAAATACGTATCCAACCTCGCAAACCTCGACCCGCCGACTTTCTTGAAAAACCCCACCAATTCCGAATCCCCAATCGCCCTGGCAAACATTACCAAGGCAATCGCACTGATCCCCCACTGCAACGCCCCATGGGATACCGCCGAAAAGTACAACCCCGCACGCAGGCACACCATCAGCGCAATCGCCACCAATCCCATGGCGACCAGAAACGTGGCGAGCGCCGAGGGCTTGAACGCAGGCTTGGGTCCGCTGGCGAATTCTCCGGGCAGTTGGGGGATGGCGGCTAAGAAGCCAAGTTTGCCGCCGGCAGCCCAGTACAGATGCACCATGCTGATGAATGTAAAAACGCCGACAATCCATCGTGCGACTACGAAGCTCATGACTGGCTCTCTCTGACAAGGTCCGAATCAGGATAGCCCCCCTGAGATTTTCTGCAGGCATTTCGTCGGCGGCTGACGGTAAAGTGCCGCCCCATGAAACTTGCCCGTGCCGACCGCTCGCTCATTGCTTGAACGTTCTATTGCTGCGTCCTGTTCAATGTGTTCGCCTGCAGTATCGGTCATGGGCAGATGGTCGCGATGCAGCTCAATGGCATCGGCGGCCAGTTCTGTACAGTGGACCCGCGCACCCAGGCGCCCAAGCCGTCCAACTCCACTGAGGAGAACCTGCCCACGCTGTCCAAGGCGTTCGGCTGTCCGCTGCGCTCCACTGGCGGTATGGGCCCGGCGGTGAGTTCCAGCCTGAATGTGGCGGTGTTGCCACAGCCCCATGCGCCACCGCCAGCTATCGTCCTGGCTGCTGACACCCTGCCCGCTGTTCAACGGGATCAACGTCGTCGACGGCCGCTACGAGCAGCGCACGATCTGAGCGCGCTCGATCATCGACTACCGCATCAACGACAGCACCACCCTGAAAAATACCCTGTACGACTAGGACAGCCAACGCGATTACCGCAACCTGGAGACTTCTACGACATTCCGCGAACCCGGGAGAGCTTCGGCAAAGACAAGACTAACGAAGTCACCACTAAAGCACTGTTCGTGGAGAATCGCCTGGGCCTCACCGACAAATTGTCGCTGTTGACCGGCCTGCGTTACGACGCCATCGACCTGGATGTCACCAACCACCGCGTGGTCACGGCCACCAACCCTCGGCACTCCAAACGCAACTGGGAACCGGTGACCGGCCGCGTAGGCCTGACCTATCAATTCATCCCATCGGCCAATGTGTACGTGCAATACAGCACCGCCGCCGAGCAGCCAAGCACCCCCACACAAGTGTTTGATGTGTCGACAGGTAAGCAGTGGGAAGTGGGCAGCAAGTTCGACTATCTGGAGTGCCGTGGCTCGGCCACCATGGCCACCTACAAGATCAGCGCAAGGACTTTGCCGTGACCGAGCCGCAGCATCCCGGTCGACACGTATACCTCGGTGACGGGCAGAGTGCGCAACTTAACGAATGAGATGTATGCCGAGTTTGCCCATGTGTCGCCGGCGTATTATCTGGGGGCGCCGAGAACCTTCGAGCTGGCAGTACAAACCAGGTTATAAACCTGCAATGCAATCGAATGTGGGAACGTGCTTGCTCGCTCCCACATTTTGATCTCCATTCGCCAGCGAGATCGAGGTTACTTCAGGCTCGCCTCAACCTTCTGCGCCACATCCTCCGTCACCCATGCCTTCCACACTTGCGGATGTTCCTTGAGAAATGCCTGGGCCACCTCTCGTGGCGCTGTGTGATTTTCACTCATGGTCGCCAAGGCTTTATTCAGCGGTTCGATCGGAAACTCAACTTTCTCAAAGAACTGCGCAATCTGCGGATGGGCCTTCTGGAACGGCGCAGACACCCCGATACTCAACTTGGACGCCAACGAGCGCGTGGGCTTCGGATCAGGATTATCCGCATCCGTCAGGGTCTTCCAGGCCTCGGCATCGAAGGGCGGTTCCTCCAGTTGGATCAACTTGTAGCGCCCCATCAACGGCGTCGGCGACCAGTAGTAGAACAACACTGGCTTGCCCCGGCGGATTGACGAGGCAATCTCGGCATCCAGTGCCGCGCCTGAGCCGCTGCGGAAGTTCACGTAGCTGTCATCCAGACCGTAGGCCTTGAGCTTCTGTTTGTTGACCACTTCCGAGGTCCAGCCGATAGGGCTGTTGAGAAAGCGGCCCTTGCCTGGGGATTCCGGGTCCTTGAACACATCCTTGTAGCGCGCCAGGTCCTTTACGCTCTTGAGGTCCGGCGCCAGTGGCTTGATGCCTTTGGCGGGATCACCCTTGACCACGTATTCCGGCACCCACCAGCCTTCGGTTGCGCCTTTGACCGTGTCACCGAGACCAACCACCTTGCCTTCGGCCTCCGCCTTGACCCACACCGGGCTGCGGCCGGCCCACTCTTCGCCGATCACCTGGATGTCGTTCTTGGCCAGGGCGGTTTCCAGGGTGATGGTAGTGCCGGGCAAGGTGTCGGTGGGTAAGTCGTAACCCTTCTCGACAATTACCCGCAGCACTTCGGTGATCAGGCTGCCGCTTTCCCAGTTCAGATCGGCAAAATGTATCGGCGCCTCAGCGGCGCGCACCGGCAATGTGGCCATTGACAGCCCTAGGGTCGTCAGGGACGCAGCCAACAGTATTCTCAATCCTTTCATGCCTCAGCACCTCGCGATATCGCAGCCAATAGCGGAAGGCTTTGCTGCGTATGCGCGAAGCCTCTGAACAAGTAAGTCAACTCAACTGTAGTAGAGGTTCCGGGAGATAACGGGTGTTCGCGTTTTTTTGCTGATTATTCACTGGCCTTGAACGTGACCAGCTCACCCTTGCGCCATTTGGCAGCCTTGCCGGTCACGGCCTTGAGTGTTTTGGTCAGGCCTTCCTGAAGTTGCTCATTGGCGGCAAACACTAGCATCACGCTGTGGCCTTCCTTGAACACGATGCCCTGGCCTTCGGCCGAGGACACAAAGGCGTAGTCGCCCAAGCCATAGACGGTCAGCTTGATGTCGCGGAACTTCAATTCGAACTTGCCACCCTCACGACTGGGCAATACCGCCGCACGGAAGTGATCGCCGACTTTGAGTTCCAGGCGAGGTTTGTCGTCCACCACCATCGCCGCCTCGGTGTCGATTTCGGCGATGTAGATACCTTCCGGCGTCTGCTCGGTGATGTAAACGAAACGGGATTGAAACTGTTTGACCAACTTTGCGCGCAAATCACCCAGCACGAACAACGCGTGCATATCCAGATTACTGACTGCCAAGGAAACGCCCCCACATCGAAAAGAGCGCTGTCCGCCAGAGCGGACAGCACAAAAAAACGGCCTTCACGGCACGACCACATCACTCATTCTTTGAAAAAAACTGAAGAAAATCCCGCTGTCGAGTCACAAGACTAGTACAGACGTACGTGATGGACCTTGTGCAAGGTCATCAGGCACCACAGGAGATCACAGGTTCAACGGCCCGAGAATACGGGCCGACCAACTTCAGAGAATAACCCAATTAAAAATGCAGTTTTCCGACACGCAAACTCAAATAAACACACTGCCATGGAACCGGGCGCTGGTCGCCTACGACAATACTAAAACAGCAACACCGATGAAAACCAGCTACAACGCTGCAATCAAGTCGTCCGGATCGATCGAAAGGAGCAGGCCATGCAACGATCAACCTACAACGCGATGTCTTCGCCCCCCCGTTCATCCTCTCAGGACGAAGCTCAATACTACCGCTTGAACGGCTTTGAAGGGTACTCGGATTCAATTCTTTACCAAGTCGTACCTGCCGGCAGAAACTTCTTCCACATCCGCGAAGTGCTCAGCGGTCGAATCAAAGGCTTTCGCAGCGACCATGTCAAGGCCTGTGAACTGGCCAAGAAACTTGAAGCCATGTTGTAAGCGCACCCAACGATCGATCGTTTCGTCAGCCCGCTAACTTAACTGCGCCGCCGACCCGCAACAACTGCCATACTGGCCCGTCCACTGAAGTTTGTGCCCACTCGGGCCAGGTTTCTCCAGTGCAGTTATCTCCAAGGGAAGGCTCTACGTGACGGAATTTGATATCGGCGAATTTTTCATCCATGGCGACGTAAGGGAAGTAGACGGTGAGTTTCAAGCAGTGATCATCATGCGGGCCAAGCCACCGCTGACCACTGTCACCACCCACCAGGTCGAAAAAGACCGCTGGTTCAAAACCGTCGACGCCGCCGCCATCGCAGCAAAGGACGCCGCCAAAGCGTTAAAAACCGCCGTAGATTCTGGCGCCCTGAATTCCTGACAATCCGATAGAACTCTACTGCGTCACAACCCTCCCATGCATAACGACCACCCTGCATGGAGAACGATATGGACGCGCCAATCCCTACCCTTGAAACCCTGTTTGACCAATTGGGCCTGGACTCAACCCCAGACGCTATCGACGCCTTTATCGCTGCGCACCCTTTGCCTGACGACGTGAAGTTGGTCGATGCGCCTTTCTGGTCCGCACAACAAGCACGTTTTCTCAAGGAAGAGCTGCGCGAAGACGCCGAATGGGCGATTGCGGTGGACGAACTGAACCAACGCCTGCATCAACCGCACTGACGGTAGATATCTACTCACGTTCAAAGGCTGAAAATTCCCCTGCAGTGATCGGGCTTGTCCCGCTCACTGCAACGATGTGTCGATGCCTATGCCCATCCCGGAAAAGCCCACGTCACGTTAACGCTTCACAGCCTCGGGTTTATAGCCCAGGCGCAGACCACCCCAATGCCGGCCCTTGACGACGATCGGCACCGATAGGTCGTGCATCAGCTCACCGGTATCGCGGGTGTAAGTCTGCAACAAAACCGCCTGTTGATGGCTGCCACAGCGGATCCCGGTGCGGTCTTCAAACTTGCGCTTGGTGCGGTTCTGCACTGCATCCACCTGCACATCGCCGGTCAATGCCTGGGAAAACGCCTTGTTGTGCGTCGGCACGTAGCCCTGGGGCGTGCAGGCAATGGCGAACACCAACCCTTCATGCCTCGGCAGCAGATCTTCCTGGATCGCCGGCAACACCTGGTCGGTATAACCGTCAAACCGGGTGTGGTACTTGCTTGGGGTGGTATTGGCAATCGGCGTGTAGCTTCGGTCGAATAGGTCATCCAGACTGATGCGGTTCTGTAGCACGTCGGCCTCGAATTGCGCGGCAATTCGGCTGGCGCCTTCACGGGCCAAGTCGTAGATCCGCTGGTGATAGTCATCCAGGCCGACTTGCGCCAAGCGTTCACTGATGGTTTCGGCTTGGCCTTCCATCTGCACGGCGGCGTCGGCCAGTTGGCGGGTTTGCTGATCGCTGACCGCCAGGTCGCTGCGCATTTGTTCCACGGCATGGAACAGGCTGTCGAGCTGGGTGCGGTTGGTGTCGGCGCCCTCGGCGATTTCATTCACCTGGCCTTCGACATCCGCCGCCAGGCTGGCGATGCTATGCAGTTGCTCACCGGCGCGCTCCACTTGCTCCACACCCGTGTGCAAGTCTGCCGAGAGCTGGCGAATCTGCTCCACCACCTGAGCCGTGCGTTGCTGGATATCGGCCACCATCACCCCAACCTCATCAGTGGCTGTGGCCGTACGGCCTGCCAGCCCGCGCACCTCATCCGCCACGACTGCAAACCCCCGACCATGCTCACCGGCTCGCGCCGCCTCAATCGCTGCATTGAGCGCCAACAGGTTAGTCTGGCTGGCGATGGACTGGATCACCAAGGTCACCCGCTGGATTTCCTCACTGCGCTGGCTCAAGGCTTCGATCAGTTCACGACTGGCATTGGCGCGCTGACTGAGCTGGTGCATGCGGGTGATCGATTGGGCCAGCACTTCGTGGCCTTCGGTGCTGCGTTGATGGGCCTGGCTGGCGGCCCCCAGGGCCTCGCGGCTGAGCTGGGAGGTGACCTTTTCGGTGCCAATCATCACCTCGGCACTGCTGACAATCTGCTTGGCTGCACTCAACTGAGACTGCAAGCGAGCCGCCAGTTGCTTGACCGAATAGGCCACGCCGGCAGCGGAGAGTGCGTTATGGCTGGTGGTATAGGACAGGTCGCGAGTCAACTCACCCATCGCATCGACAGCTTCGCAAGACGTAACAACGGGTGTGCGACGTGTCAGGCGAGGCAGCCAGATGACCAGCACGGCCAGTGGCAGGCAGACGTACAGCGGAAGGCTGGCAAATGCCAGTCCCAACAGTATCAGCACCAGGGCGATGCTCTGCGTAAGCTGCGTCAACCAGGCGGCCAACCCGCGCACTACCGATTGCGGCGCCACTGCTGCGCCCGTCAGAGATCCTTCCCCAGCCATCTTCGTCACCCCACTGCTTATCGTTATTGTCGCTGCATTAAACGCCACTATCGGGCCATTATCCATGGGCCTTTAGTGGGGTAGCTTGCAACAGATCAATACACGGGGGTGTAACGAGTCTTTCCCTGGGGGACCGCTTAGCGCCCCCCCAGCTTCACCGCATCAGGCTTGGCGCTGGTGCTTGTCGATCTGCTCGTGGCGCTCTTGCGCTTCGATGCAGTACTTGGTGGTAGGGCTGATCAGCAAGCGCTTGAGGCCGATAGGCTCGCCGCTGTCATCGCACCAGCCAAAGGAATCTTCCTTGATGCGTTCCAGTGCACGCTCAAGTTGCGGCAGCATGCGCTGGTCGCGGTCGATGGCGTTCACCAGCCAGGTGCGCTCTTCTTCAACGGAAGCGGCGTCGGCAGGGTCGGCCGGAGTGTCCAGGCTTTCAATGGCGATACGGTTCTGTTCGATGCGCTCGTGGTGTTCCACTTTCATGTCTTGCAGCAACTTCTCGAAAAAAGCGTGCTGTTCGGCATTCATGTAGTCATCCGCCGGCATGGCCAGCAACTTTTCCTTTGTCATTGATTTCTCTATAAAAAATACGTGCATTAAGGCGAATAAGGGAGCGTTCCGGCCGACCTCTGCAGGTCTCGGAAGGGCGCCGTCCATTTCAAGCGCCACCCGGCACTCAATTTACGAGGGGCGGCAGTCTAAGGCCGACTTGAGGGCACAGCAACTGAAAAGACAGGCAATTTTTCCGAGATAACCCCCAAAAGCACCAGGACGGGCTCGGCGAATGGTTATCGGAGTGCGTTTATAGCAGGAAAGTTCGTGGAACAGCTATAAGCTGCAAGCCGCAAGCGACAAGCTGTAAAGCTAATCAAACTTGCAGCTTGAAGCTTGAAGCTTGCAGCTCAACGCTTACGCTGCTTCTTATTGCGGTATTGGTCGATCACCACCGCCACCACAATGATCAGGCCCTTGATGATGTCCTGGATGTACGCATCCACCCCGACAAACGTAAACCCGCTGGCCATCACCCCCAGAATCAGTGCGCCGATCACGGTCCCCGTGATGCGCCCTACTCCGCCCGCCAGGCTGGTGCCGCCGATCACCGCGGCGGCAATCGCATCCAGCTCGTAGGACATGCCCATACCGGCCTGGCCGGTCGCAGCCCGTGCCGAGGCCACCACACCGGCCAGGCCCGCCAGGAGCCCGGCGATGCTGTAGACGATGATCAAGTGGCGCTTGACGTTGATCCCCGACGTACGCGCCGCCTGCATGTTGCCGCCGATGGCGTAGGTGTACTTGCCGTACTTGGTGTAGCGCAGGGCGATATGGAAGATCACAGCCACCACCAGGAAGATGATCACTGGCATCGCGCCATGGCCGATGGCCGTGTACGAGTCCGAGAGCATGCTCACCGGTTGGCCTTCGGTGTAGTAACGCGCCACGCCACGGGCAGAGACCATCATGCCGAGGGTGGCAATAAAGGGCGGGATACCGGTAACGGCAATGATACTGCCGTTGATCGCCCCTGCCAGCAGCCCGACGCCAAGCCCCATCGCCACCGGAATCCACACCGGCAAATCGGTCAGACTGGGAAATACCGCCCGGGAAAAATCAGAGGTTTGCGCCAAACTGGCAGCGATCATCGCCGACAACGCCAATACCGAGCCCGAGGACAGGTCGATACCGGTGGTGATGATCACCTGGGTCACACCGATGGCGAGCAAGCCGATGATCGACACTTGCAGGATCATCAGCACCAGGCGCTGGGAGTTCATCAGGAAGCTCTGGTCACGCACGATCCAGCCGAACACTTCAAACACCAGGCCGATGCCGATCAGCACCAGGAAGATGCTCAGCTCGGTGGGCACGCGTCGACGACTTTTGGTTGGCGCCGTCGTGGGTTTGTTATCCGTTATTGCATTCATAGCCCATCACCTTTTTATTCTGTACGTCAGTGGACTACCGTCATCCCGGATGCCAACTGCATGACTTTTTCCTGGGTGGCTTCGCTGCGCTCCAAGGTGCCCATCAAATCCCCTTCGTGCATCACCATGACCCGGTCGCTCATGCCCAGTACTTCGGGCAGCTCGGAAGAAATCATGATCACCGCCATGCCTTCGCTGGCGAGGAAGGAGATCAACCGATAGATCTCCGCCTTGGCGCCCACATCAATGCCCCGCGTCGGTTCATCAAGGATCAGCAGGCGCGGGTTGGTCATCAGCCAGCGCGCCAGCAAGGCCTTCTGCTGGTTGCCGCCGGACAAGGTGTCGATGCATTGCTCAAGGGACGGGGTTTTCACCCGCAGCTTCTTGCACATGTCTTCGCACAGCACACGCAGGGCCTTCTGCTGGATAAAACCGTTGCCCGAGTAGTGCGGCAGCACGGCCATTTCCATGTTTTCCAACACGGAAAGGCAGGGGAACAGGCCACTAAGCTTGCGGTCTTCGGTCAACAGAGCAAAGCCCTTCTCAATGGCCATGTGCGGATCGGTAATGCGCACCGCCTTGCCGTCCAGACTGATCTGGCCGCTGCTGCTAGGGGTGATGCCAAAAATGGTTTCGGCCACGTTGGTGCGGCCCGAGCCCATCAACCCGGCGATGCCGAGGATCTCGCCGGCGTGCAGGTCAAACGAAACGTCCTTGAATACGCCGTCCAGCGTCAGGTTGCGCACCGACAGCAACAGGTCACCGATGGGCGTCTCGCGCACCGGAAACAGCTGGCTCAGCTCACGGCCGACCATCATCGAAATCAGGCTGTCGCTGTTCATGCTGTCGGCGCGTTGCAGGCCGACGTACTGGCCGTCGCGGAACACCGCCACTTCATCGGCGATCGCGAATACTTCATTCATTTTATGGGTGATGTAGACGATGCCTTTGCCCTGGGACTTGAGGTCGGCAATGATCGAAAACAAGTGGGCCACTTCCTTGTCGGTAATGGCCGATGTCGGTTCATCCATGATCAGGATGTCGGAGTCGTAGGACACGGCCTTGGCAATCTCGACCATCTGTCGCTCGGCGATGCTCAGGTTGCCCACCTGTTCCTCGGGGTCGAGGTTGATGCGCAAGCGCGCCAGCAACTCGGCGGTGCAACGGTGCATTTCGCGGTGGTTGACCATGTGCAGGCTGTTGAGCTGCTCGCGGCCGATCCAGATATTCTCGGCGATGCTCATGTGCGGCATCAGGTTGAGTTCCTGGTGGATCATCGCGATCCCGGCCTTCTGAGCCGCCAGGGGTGTTTCAAACACAATCGGTTTGCCGCGCAGGCGAATTTCTCCGGCGTCGGGCTGGTAGATGCCAGCGATGATTTTCATCAACGTCGACTTGCCTGCTCCGTTCTCGCCCATCAGCGCCAGCACGGTACCGGGGCGCACGCGCAGCTGTACATCGGCCAGGGCCACGACACCGGGAAAGCCTTTGCTGATATTCACGATTTCCAGCAGGTAGGGTTCTTCCAACAGCTGGGGTTGGATACCGGGAGGCTGCGAGACAACGGCTTGAGCGAGCATAGAAAGGTACTCCATCGGCAAGGCGGGCACGACCGCCCTGCCGGCTTATTGTTGTTATGTCAGGGCTACTTGAACTGGGCGACGTTGTCCGGCGTGATCAACTGGAACGGGATGATCACGTTCTGCTCGACCGGCTCCTTCTTGACCATCTTGCGCGCCGCTTCCACCGAGCCCACCGCCTGCCCCTTGGCGTCCTGGAACGCCGACGCCGCCATATCACCCTTGGTGATCGCGTTCAAACCGTCCGGCGTACCGTCGACACCCGCGATCAACACGCTGCCCGGCTTGATACCCGCCGACTTCAGGGCCATGGACGCGCCAATCGCCATCTCATCGTTGTTGGCCAGCACCGCGTTGAATTCGCGGCCTTGGGTCAGCCAGTCGTTGACCAGGGTCATGCCCTTGTCGCGCAGCCAGATGCCGGTCTGTTCCTGCTCGATCTTGATGTCCGGGTACTTGGCCAGGACTTCCTTCACGCCCTTGGTGCGATTGGTGGTGGCGTTGTTCGCCAGGTCACCCAGCAAGATCACGATCTTGCCTTTGCCGCCGAGCTTTTCAGCGATGTATTGCATTTGCAGGCGGCCGGCCTCGGTGTCATCGGAGACCACCACGGCGACACCCTTGGGCAAATCTTTCTGGTCAGGACGGCGGTTGACGAACACCAGCGGAATGCCCGCCTTGGTGGCGGCATTGATGATGTTCTTGGTCGAAGCGGTATCCACCGGGTTGACGATGATGGCATCGACTTTCTGGCTGATAAAGTTCTCGATCTGGCTCAGCTGCTTGACCACGTCGGCACGCGCGTCTTCGAACTGTAATTGCACGCCGTCACCCTCGGGGTAGGACTTGGCTTGCTTGTCCATGTCCTCGCGCAGGTAGGTCAGGAAGGTGTCATCGAAGGCGGACATGCTCACGCCCACCTTGATATCGGCGGCACTGGCAAAGCCACTCGCCAGCATCATGGACAAGGCCAGCGCGGTAAAACGGATCGGGGTCTTCATGAACGGTCTGTCTCCACATTATTGTTGGTTTTGTTGGACGTTACGTTGATCAGAGCGGGGCTTGCGAATGGGGCAGTCGAACCAGCGGTGCGCCTGGAATGCAGCAGACCAGCGCGCCCTTGTTTTCGACGCAGAGCACATTAAGGAAGGAGAAGTAGAACGGCCGGGCGCGGGGCAGACCGCGTGGCGCTAGGACAGGGCGTAAAACTCGCAGTACAGCGTTGAAGATTTTCATCTGACGGTACCTGGTTGTTTTTGATCTTGTTTTTGTTGAGTCGTGCAGATCGAGTCCGAACGTACTATATGCAACCTGGAAAAGACTTTATTGGAAAAAAATTTCCATATCAACCTGTTTTAGAATTTTATTCTATTTTTGTTGAGACCACCTGCTGCCGCTCGGCGCTCAGGCGGGCAGCGTCCAATATACGGGTGGTTTCCAGCGCATCATAGGCATCCACCGGCAGCGGCCCCTGCCCTTGCACGGCCAATTGCAACTGTCGATAGAACTGCATCCAACAGCCCTTTTCAGACGGCACCCGCTCGCGGTCCGGGCCTTGTTCGAACCAGCCCCAGCGGCGGTGTTCTTCAGCGCCCCAATGCTCACCTTCGGTCTTCGGCGACTTGCCGGCCATCAGCGCTTCTTCCTGGCCGTCCAAGCCTTCGACGGTGTAGCAGCCAGAGGTGCCACTGACGCGAAAGCGCGGCGCCTGGCTGTTTTGCAGGGCATTGCCCCACAGATGCGAAATCACACCATTGGCGTGGGTCAGGGACACAAAAAAACCGTGGTCCACCGTGGGGTGTTCGGCGGTGTATTGCAGTTGCGCGAACACCCGATCTACCGGGCCGAACAGTTGCAGGGCCTGGTCGACCAAGTGGCTGCCCAGGTCGCGCAGCCAACCACCGCCGCTGGCGTTACCTATGGCTTGCGGGCTGTAGCGTTCCACGCGGGATTCGAAACGAGTGATCTTGCCCAAGGCGCCGGCGTCGATGAGTTTGCGCAGGGTCAGGTAGTCCGAGTCCCAGCGCCGGTTCTGGTAGACGCTGAGCAGTGAGCCTTGGCGTTCAGCCGCGGTGATCACCGCCTGGGCCTGTTCGGCGTTGGCGGCGAAGGGCTTGTCGCTGACCACGGTTACACCGTGTTCGATGGCTTCGAGCACCAGGGCTGGGCGGCCTTTAAGGGTGGTGGAGATGACCAAGGCGTCGACGCCGGCTTCGACGATTTGACCGATGTTGTCAAAAGCCCTGACACCAGGGTGGTCGGTTGCCAGTTGCTGGCGGCGTTCGGGTGAGCGAGTCACCACACCGACGAACGTCGCGCCTGGCAGGGTTGCAATCAGCGGCGCATGAAAGAAGCGCCCTCCATGGCCGTAGCCGACTAGACCGATTCGCATGCATACACTCCTTACTTGAAGTGGAAACCCAATTCAAATGTGGGAGCAAGCTCGCTCCCACACTGACTGCATTCCATCTGTGGGATCGCGGTCAGCCGTAGAAGTGCGGACGCTGCGGCAAGCTCACCTTCACAATCTGCTCGCTATTTTGCGCTTCTATGCACGCATCCGCCGCCACCGCCGCCGCAAAGCCATCCCACGCCGACGGCCCGCCGACCTGCCCGGCGCGTACGCTGTCGATAAACGCCTGCAACTCCACGTCATAGGCACCCATAAACCGATCCTTCCAGTCCATCAGAATCGCATTGGACAACTTCGCGCCACTGCGCATTTGCACCTGGGACGGCTCCGGCAGCTTGGCAATACCGGTCTCCCCCACCACTTCGCACTGGATGTCATACCCGTACTGGCAGTTCACGAACACTTCGACATCGATACGCGTGCCCCTGGCGGTTTCCAGCAGCACGATCTGCGGGTCGCGCAGGTGGGCCAGGGCCTTGCTGGATTTGCGTGGAAACACCACTTGCACCGAGACGTAGTCGTCGTTGAGCAGCCAACGCAACACATCCAGTTCGTGGATCAAGGTGTCGGTGATCGCCATGTCGGTCTTGTAGTTCTCGCCCACCGTCGGGTTGCGGTGCGCGCAGTGCAGCATCAGGGGTTCGCCGATCTGACCGCTGTCGATCACGGCTTTCAATGCGCGATAACCCTCGTCGTAGGGGCGCATGAAGCCGACTTGCACCAGGCGCTTGCCGAAGGCCACCTCGGCGTCGACGATCTTGCGGCAGCCTTCAGCCGTCACGGCCAAGGGCTTTTCGCAGAACACCGGTTTGCCGGCGGCGATGGCCGCGAGCACGAACGCTTCGTGGCTCGGCCCCCAGGAAGTGACCAGAATGGCCTCGACCTGTGGTGAATTGATCAGCGCATGGCCGTCGGCGTACACCTCAGCATCCAGCTTCAACTCTGCGACAACCTTGGCGGCTTGCTCAAGATTGATGTCGGTTACCGCCACTACCTGGCTGTTGAGCAAGGTCTGGCTGCAACGACGAATATGGTCACGGCCGATAGCGCCAGTGCCGATGACTCCAAGCTTCAAAGACATACACAACTCCTCTTGTTATCAGTACTGCCGGGCCTTCGCCAGGTGTTCATTGAGTTTTTTTGCGGCGGCATTTGTGCGCTCGCTGGTGGAGACCTGCGCCACACCCACCCGCCACCACGACAGGTAACCGTGGATCATGGTCTTGGGCAGCACCTTGATATCGATCAGCGTAGAAACCGTTTGAGTGCGTGCATCGGCCAGCGCCGCTTCGAGTTGCTCCACGGTGCTGACCTTGTAGGTCTTGCAGCCATAGGCCGCCGCGCTCATGGCGAAATCCACCGGCACCAGGCCGCCGTCGAGCTTGCCGCTCTCGGGGTTGCGGTAGCGGAACTCGGTGCCGAAGCTGTCCATGCCATTGCCGATCTGCAGGTTGTTGATGCAGCCGAAAGCCATGTTGTCGAGCAGCACCACGTTGATCTTGCGGCGCTCCTGGATCGAGGTGGCCAGTTCCGAATGCAGCATCATGTAGGAGCCATCGCCGACCAGGGCGTAGACCTCTTTTGTTGGCTCGGCGAGCTTTACACCGAGAGCAGCGTTGATCTCATAGCCCATGCACGAATAACCGTACTCAACGTGATAGGTGTTGACGCCCTTGCTGCGCCAGGCGCGCTGCAGGTCGCCGGGCAGGCTGCCGGCGGCGGCGACGATAATGGCGTCGTCGGCCAGGGTTTCGTTGAGCACGCCGAGTACGCGGCTCTGGGTCAGGCACGAGCCGGTCAGCTCGATAAATTCACGCAGCACCGCGCGGTCCAGGTGGTCGTCGACCTCAGGCACGAAGCCGTCACCGTCATATTCCACCTGATGCACACGGTCCACTTCGGCGTCCAACTGCGCCTTGGCGTCGCGGATCTGCTCGCTCCAGCCCGAACGATAATCGCCCAGGGCAACGGCCAGTGCTTCAAGGGCGACTTGCGCGTCAGCCAACACCTGCACGCCGTCCAGTTTCAAGGCGTCGCAGGGGCTGATATTGAGGTTGAGAAACTTCACCTCGGCGTGCTTGAACAGTGATTTTGACGAGGTGGTGAAGTCGGTATAACGCGTGCCGACACCGATGATCAGGTCTGCTTCGGGCGCCAGCAGGTTCGCCGCCAGACAGCCGGTTTCACCGATCCCGCCGACGTTCAGCGGATGGCTGGAGACCACAGCGCTCTTGCCCGCCTGGGTTTCGGCGAAGGGGATATCAAAGCGTTCGGCAAAGGCCTGCAGTGCAGCATTGGCACCGGAATACTTCACGCCGCCACCGCAGATGATCAGCGGCTTGCGCTTGCCGCGAAAAGCCGCCAGCGCATCAGCGATCATCGCGGCGGTGGCCGGGCGACGTTCGATACGGTGCACGCGTTTTTGCAGGAAATAATCTGGATAGTCCCAGGCCTCGGCCTGCACGTCCTGGGGCAACGCCAGGGTCACGGCACCGGTTTCAGCCGGATCGGTAAGCACGCGCATGGCGTGGATTGCAGCAGTCATCAACTGCTCGGGGCGGTTGATGCGGTCCCAGTATTTGCTCACGGAGCGGAAGGCATCGTTGGTGCTGATACTCAGGTCATGGAACTGCTCGATCTGTTGCAACACCGGGTCGGGCTGGCGACTGGCATACACATCACCAGGCAACAGCAACAACGGGATACGGTTGGCGGTCGCCGTCGCGGCGGCGGTGAGCATGTTGGCAGCGCCGGGGCCCACAGAAGCTGTGCACGCGTAGATCTTGCGGCGCAGGTGCTGCTTGGCAAAACCGATGGCGGCGTGGGCCATGCCCTGTTCGTTGCGGCCCTGGTGCACCACCAGGTCACCGCTGTCTTGCTCCAGGGCCTGGCCCAGGCCCAACACGTTGCCGTGGCCGAAAATCGTGAATACCCCGGCGACGAACTTGCTCTGCACGCCATCGACTTCGATGTACTGGTTATCCAGGAACTTCACCAGGGCCTGGGCCATGGTCAATCTTGTTGTGGTCATGTTCGCACCTTGAATGAATGCAAATCTGTCGATCAACAGTGATCCCATGTGGGAGCGGGCTTGCTCGCGAATGCGGTGTGTCAGGCAATGAATCTGTATCTGATAAACCGCTATCGCAGCGATGCGGCGACCCGACAAGCCAGCTCCCACATTGGGTTCAGCGTTGAACCAGAGATTGGTTCAAATGGGCGATGCTCGCGCCCAACGCCTGCTGGATATCCACCAACGCATGCACGCTCTCGGCAAATGGCTCGAACGACAAATAGCCGCTGTATCCAGTAGTGAGCAGCGTATCGATCTGCGCCGCGTTGCCCAGGATGTCACCCTCGCCCACCAACACGCGGTGGCCGTCACGAATCGAATCGAGCGGCGCCTGGGCATCTTCCACACCCGAGATATGCACCAGCCCGGTCAATTCCGGAAAGAACTCATGTTCGCTGGCCAAGTGATGATGGAAGGTATCGTGCACCAGGCGAAACACGTCCAGGCCGCCAATGGACTGGATCGCATCCACCGCCACGCGCTTGCGGCGCAGGGCACATTCCTCAAAGCCCAGGGGTTCGATAAAACCGAGAATCGCGTATTCGCGCAGAATCGGCGCCAGCTCGCTCAAGGCCGTGCGCAACCCGGCGGCACGCTGCGCTTCGTTGCGCGTATCGCCTCGCTCGTTGAACGGGCACATCACTAGGCCCTGGGCGCCGCATTCGCGGGCATAGGTGGCGAGCTGGATCGCTTGGGCGCGACGCTCCTCGTTCCACACGTCAAAGGGGTACAGCGCGTTGATCGACAGCACCTGGATGCCCTGCGCTGCGCACAACTCGCGCACGCGGCTGGCCGGGGTGCCGAATTCGATTTGCTTGCCCGCAAGGTCATTGCGGATCTCGATGGCATCGCACTTGAGCGCTGCGGCCAACTGGATGAAGTCCGGCAGGGACAGGTTGGGGGCGACCATGCGGTTAAGGGCGAAACGTAAAGGCGACTTCATTGTTGTTGTTCTCCGTCCAAAACCGCTTAGAGATCCAGCAGCCAACTGTGCTGCGGATCGTTATGGAAATGCCAGGCGCGCTTGGGGCCGGCCATCACGTTCAGGTAATAAGATTCATAGCCATACGGCACGCTGACCGGGTGATAGCCCTTGGGCACCACCACCAGGTCGCTGTTTTCCACGGCCATGGCCTGGTCAATGCTGCGATCGTCGGTGTAGACGCGCTGGAACACAAAGCCCTGGGGCGGGTTGACCTGGTGGTAGTAGGTCTCTTCAAGAAAGCTCTGGTGCGGCAGGTCGTCGGTGTCGTGCTTGTGCGGCGGGTAGCTCGACGAATGCCCGGACGGCGTGCGTACCTCCACCACCAGCAGCGAATGGGCCGGCTCGCTGTCGGGCAGGATGTCGCACACGTAGCGGGTGTTGGCGCCTTTGCCGCGCACGCTGCGTTTGCAGTTCTCCGGGCGGATCAGGCGAGGTTCGTAGCCGTCCGCACCCGGCGCGGCGCAGACGGCAATCTGTACATCGCTCAAGGCGGTGACCTGGGCATCGGTGCCCGGTGGCAGGTAAGCGGCGAACGGCGATTTGTCTTCAAACACGGATTGGCGATCACCCAGGTTCTGCCAGTTGAAGCCTTCGCCTTCAATGTTCACGCGACCGCTGAGCAGCACCAGGCACAATTCCTTATCACCGGCGCTGACCGGCAGGGTTTCGCCCAGGCTCAGCCGGTAAGCGGAAAAGCCCACGTACTCCAGGCGCCCTGCTTCCAGCGCGACCATGGTTTGTCCGTGTTTGCTGCTCTTGACCAACAAGCTCATTTTGCAGTCCTCTCATTCAGCAGGGCATCATTCAGCAGAGTACGTAGGGTGTCGTAACCTTTCTTCGCATAGATATAGCTGGGCGCCACAGCCGGGTCCTGCTCGGCTTCCACGACCAGCCAGCCTTCATAGTTCGCGGCCAGCAACTCATCGAGCAATTCGGCGAAGTCGATATCACCGTCGCCGGGCACGGTGAAGGTGCCGTTGACGATGCAGTCGGGAAAACTCCACATCTGGTTACGCGCCAGTTGCACCACAGGCTTGCGCACGTCCTTGAAATGCACGTGGCAGATGCGGTCGATGTGTTTACGCAGTACCTCCAGTGGTTCGCCGCCGCCCATGTAGCAGTGGCCCGAATCGAACAGCAGGCCGACTTCCGGGCCTGTTCGTTTCATCAACTGGTCGATGTCTTCCGCGGATTCGACGTAGGCGCCCATATGGTGGTGGTACGCCAGGCGCACGCCTTGGGACAGGGTGAAACGCGCCAGTTCGGTGAGCTTGTCGGCGTAATCCTGCCAGGCCTGTTCGCTGTGAAAGCGCGGGCGCTCGATCAGGCGGATGCGCGAGCCCTGGATCGAATCGGCGACTTCGCCGTAGACCAATACATTGGCGCCGTTTTGCTTGAGCAACTCGACATGGCCGGCAATGGCCTCGATTTCTTCGGCCACTGAACGCCGGGCCAGCCGGCTGGAGTACCAGCCGGAGACCAGTGCCAGGTCATAAGGGCGCAGCACATCGCCGACGCCTTTGGCGTCTTTGGGGAATTTGCCGTTGAGTTCGAAGCCTTCGTAACCGATTTCCTGGCCTTCGCTCAAGGCGGTGCTCAGGGGCGTTTCGCCGCCCAGGGCCGGGAGGTCGTCGTTGCTCCAGGAAATCGGGTTGATGCCAATTCGGATTGCGGGCATGGCTGCACCTTTTATTGTTCTTCAAAGTTGCATGGGATCTGCTTTATGTGGGAGCTGGCTTGCCTGCGATGGCATCAACTCGGTGTACCTGATAGACCGAGTTGCCAGCATCGCAGGCAAGCCAGCTCCCACATTTGATTGCATTTCAAGTTGGAAAACGGGTTTAGGTTCGGGCACTTCGCCAGGCATTGATCAGCTGCTCGAACGTGGCCTGGACTTGCTGGATCAGGGTTTCATCATCAATCTCCCCCGCCATCCACGCCCGGCTCGGCTCCTGGAAGATTGTGCGGCCCACGGCAAAGCCTCGGCACGTCGTACTCTGGCTGGCTTGCTGGAAGCCATCGGCGAGACACTCAGCCGAGGCATTCAGGCCCAGCAGCACCACGCCACGGCAGTACGGGTCGCGGTCCTGGATCAGTTCGTCGAGTTTCTTCCAGTCCTCGGCCGACTGCGCCTCAATCTTCCACCACGCCGGGTAGATACCCAGGTTGTACAAGCGCTTGAGGCTGCGATAGAGCACATCCGGGTAAGTGGACGGGTGATCCTTCGGCGGGATGACTTCCAGCAGCAGTTCATGGCCACTGACCAGTGAAGCTTCGTACACCGCCTTGAGTTGCGCTTCCTGTTCCAGGCGCAGCAACGGCTCGTCGTCGGGGTGAAATTGCACCAGGCATTTGATGATTTGCTCCTGGGGCCAGGCGATCAGGTTGCTGCCAATCGAGCGGCCGTGCTCGAACGCCAGTGGACGCGAGTTCTGCACCTCCACCGGACGCGCGATCCACCAGCCACGGCCGCTGGCCGCATTAAGAGCGTCCTGGCCGAAGCGTTGGTCGGCCAGCAGGCCCACATCGGCCTCTATGCCTTGCTCGGCGAGCTTGTTCTCGACGCGTTCGATGGCCTGGATAAACAGCTGCTTGATATCGCTGATGCGCGTTGGGTCCTGGCCACCTTTTTGCGCCAGGTCCACCAACTGCCAACGGTGGTCGAAAGCAAACACGAACAGTTGCTTCCAGGCCTTGCGCGGCACCGAGACGCGGTGCAGGCGTTGCAGGGTCACGTCTTGATCCGGCCGGGTGATCGGCACCGGGCTGTTGAACAGGTACTCAAGCTCGGCAGGCGTCGGCATGGCCGGCGCGCAGGCGTGACGCGATACCACAAGACCGCCGCAGGCATTGGCCAACTGGCTGCAACGCTCATCGCTGGCGTCATTGATCCAGCCACTGAGGAAACCCGACATAAAGGCATCGCCAGCACCGAGCACGTTGAGCACTTCAACGCGCACACCGGGGTAGATGGCGCCGTCTTCCAGTCGCACGGGGATGGCGCCGTGAATCACCGTGCAACCCTGCGGGCCGAGCTTGACCACCAGGGTCGCCGGGGTCAGCTCGCGGACTTTACGCAGTGCGGTGAGCAAATCTTCACTGCCACCCGCGATGAGGAATTCTTCTTCGGTACCGACAATCAAGTCGAAGCGCGGCAGGATTTTCTGCACATGCTGGCTGACGTTCTGGTCGGCGACAAACCGCGTCTCGCCATCCGCCTTGCCCGCCAGGCCCCACAGCACTGGGCGGTAGTCGATATCCAGCACGCGCTTGACGTTGTGCTTGGCCGCATAGTCCAGGGCCTGGATACTGGCCTTGTACACGCCATCGGTGGAGAAATGCGTGCCGGTGATCAGCAGCGCCTTGCTGTTGGCAATAAAAGATTCACTGATGTCTTCGGCGCGCAGGGCCATGTCGGCGCAGTTTTCGCGGTAGAACACCAGGGGGAAGGTTTCGCGGTCCTTGAGGCCGAGCAGCACCAAAGCGGTCAGGCGCTCAGGGTCGACCTTGATGGCGCTGACATCGCAACCTTCGCGGGCCAGGGATTCCAGTAGGAAACGGCCCATGTGGTCATCACCCACCCGGCTCAGCATCGCCGACTTGAGGCCCAACCGTGCGGTGCCAAAGGCGATATTGGCAGAAGAACCGCCGAGGTATTTGGCAAAGCTGGACACATCCTCAAGCCGCGCACCGACTTGCTGTGCATAGAGGTCGACGCCCAGGCGCCCGAGGCAAATCAGATCCAATTGACGCCCACTGGCAAAACGAGTCTGGCCCATGCTGGCTCCTGTTATTTTTATCAGCCTGCGCTGTGCCGTCGTGGTGGCGGCAAACGCTCTTGGTGGGAGCAGACTAGAACGTCCGTCGACGCCAATCAATATTTATTCTAGATATTTTTTCTTTGGAATATTTTTTCCATTAGGCTTGCGCAGGGGCAGCCCAGCGAGACTGCATCGTTTCAGCAGGCCACGGCGGCCGTGATGCGCAGGTATTTTTTTGTGCCTACCCTGTAGACTTGCGCCACTCATCAGCGCATCAGAAGAACCGTCAGAAGGATTGCCCATGTCCCGCACCGATCACGAGCCCGCCCTGGAAGAAACGCCCGCCAGCCCTCCGATCAATGCCGAACGCCTGTTGCAGCTGATCACCGACGAATACGAAAGCCTGCCACGCCAACTCAAACGCATCGCCAGCTACATGAGCCAGCAAAGCGACCGGATCATGGTCGACCGTATCAGCGATATCGCTCGCGAGTGCGAAGTGCACCCGTCGGCCATCGTGCGGTTTTCCCAGCGTTTCGGTTTCAGCGGGTTCAGTGAGATGCAGGCGCTGTTTCGCGAGGCCTACACCCACAAGACCACACCGGTGCAGAACTACCAGCAGCGCATCCGCAGCATGATCGCCAACAAGTCGCAGAAGGCCAGCGGCGGCGACCTGGCGCGTGAGTGCGTCAACGCGACCCTGTCGGGCATCGAGCGCCTGGGGCTGGAACTCGATGACGTGGCGTTCGACAAGGCCGTGGACCTGGTGGTCAACGCCGACAACATCTACGTGGTCGGCGTGCGCCGCTCGTTTGCGGTGGCCGATTACCTGGTCTACAACCTGCAGCACACCAACAAACGCATCCACCTGATCTCGGGCCTGGGCGGCAGCTACCGCGAGCAGATGCGCAGCGTGCGCGCCAATGACCTGGTGATTGCAATCAGCTTTACGCCCTACGGCAAAGAGACCCAGCATTGCCTGCGGATTGCCCAGCTTCATCAGGCCAAAACGTTGATTATCACCGACAGTAACTTGTCGCCCCTGGCCAAACGGGCGAACGCGGTGTTGCTGGTAAATGAGGGCTCGTCGTTTGCGTTTCGTTCGTTAAGCGCCACGTTGTGCCTGTGCCAGGCGTTGTTTATTGCGGTGGCGTATCGTTTGGAGTTGAAGGTGGACGAGATACACGAGCAGGTTGGGTTTGACGACTGACCGCGCTTACGCCACCTGCGCGACGGGATCTGCGCGCGCTCGGCCACGCTGCGCGTGATGGCTGGCATTACAGCAAAAAGCCGCGCCTGTTGGTCAGGCGCGGCTTGGATGAGGCGCGAGCAAAATTACATGAAGATCGCAATCAGGATAATGATCGGGATCGGAATGCCGAGGAACCACAGAAGTAATGAGCGCATGATGTTCTCCTTGAATTAATTAACGGACGAAGTGTTCGGTTTCGACATACACCACGGCATCGCGACGACGACCACCATAAGTTGCAGCGAAACTGGCGAAGAAGGCACCGATCAGCAGGGCAATGAAGGTCCACAGCGACGTATAGGCAGCGACTTTCGCAGCGGTATCGGCGGCTTGCTTGGCTTTGAGCTTGGCGTCTTCAACGGCTTTACGGGCGTCGCCGTAGACCTTGTCGATACGCGCCTCGGCATCAGCCTGGCTGAGGTTGGTGCGCTGGCTGATCAACTGGGCCAGGTAAGCACGGTCTTCAGCGGCCAGTTGGCCGTCGTTGCTCAGGGTGCGGGTGAAGATGCGGGCGACCACGCCATGTGCAGCGTCGTCACCGACGGCCACCGGGCGATCATCGCGAAACAGGCTGTCGACGTAGTAGTCGAAATCACCGCCGCTGACACCCTTGGCTGCACTGCCGGCGGCCTGGGTCATGCCACTGGCCGCGCCGGCTGCAACGCTGGCACCGGCTTTCACGCCACCGCTCACCACACTGCCGACCGAGCCGACCACCAGTACTGCGGTAATCAGCGTGGCGACGGCCCAGGCCAGGAAGCCATGGGCGGTGTCGCGAAAGTACACCTCATCGCCGTGCATATTCGCCCACTTCACGCGCAACCGGCCGGCGATGTAGCCGCCTAGCCCGGACGCGACGATCTGGGTAAAGGCCAGCCAGATAATCGTGGAAACGCCAAGGCCCTTGGCGCTGATGCCGCTGTCAGCCCACGGCGACACCGCCGAAAAGCCCAGGCCGAAGCCCAGCAGTACCAGGATCAGCGACAGTGCAGCCGCCGCCGCCGCCCCAGCAAAAATCGCGCCCCAGGAAACCCCGGAGCGCGTGCTCGACTCTTGTAGCGTGGATGAGGATGTAATCATTACTTTTTGCTCCCGGCAGGAAAAATGGTGTTGCAAGTCTCAAAAGGGGCAGTGCAGGCAGCGTGCCAGTCGACATGGAATTTAATATCTTTGTAAATCAGTAGCTTAAGTAATTTGAACTTACGAAAATCATGCAAGTTGCAAGCATTGATCGTTTGAGGCGGGCGTTATGCATTCCATCGTTCGCGGCCATAAAATCTGTGTCAGTTTTGCCAAGATGACTTTTTATTTAGTAAGCGTTCAGCCATTTCTTGGCAAAATGCCCACACTTCTAGTGTGAATCGCTCACCAGGTAATCCTATGACCCGTATTTTGACCATCGAGGATGATGCCGTAACAGCCCGCGAGATCGTCGCCGAGCTGAGTAGCCATGGACTGGATGTAGATTGGGTGGACAACGGCCGCGAAGGCCTGGTCCGTGCCGTGAGTGGGGATTACGACCTGATCACTCTCGACCGCATGCTGCCGGAACTCGATGGCCTGGCCATCGTCACCACCCTGCGCACTATCGGGGTGTCGACACCGATCCTGATGATCAGCGCCCTCTCCGATGTCGATGAGCGTGTGCGCGGCCTGCGCGCCGGGGGTGACGACTACCTGACCAAGCCGTTCGCGTCCGACGAAATGGCGGCGCGCGTCGAAGTGCTGCTGCGGCGCAAAAGCACGGTCAAGGAATTCGAAACCGCCCTGCGCGTGGCCGACCTGGAACTGAACCTGATCAGCCGCGAAGCCAGCCGCGCCGACCAACCGCTGAGCTTGCTGCCCACTGAATACAAACTGCTCGAATTCCTGATGCGCAACACCGGGCAGATCCTGTCGCGGATGATGATCTTTGAAGAAGTCTGGGGCTATCACTTCGACCCGGGCACCAACCTGATCGACGTGCACATCGGCCGCCTGCGCAAGAAGATCGACCCACCGGGCCTCACGCCGCTGATCCGCACGGTACGAGGTTCCGGTTATGTCATTGCTGAACCCATCTAAGGGCTGGCGCTCTTCCAGCAGCCGCTTGCTGGCGCTGTACAGTTCGTTGTTCGTGGCCTGGAGCTGCATCCTGATGGGGGTGCTGTATTACGAGGTGTCGGGTTACCTGAGCGACCTGTCGCGCCACTCCCTGATGCAGCGCCAACACTTATTCCAGCGCTTCGACGGCGAAGAACTGGTTGAAGCCCTGACCACCAGCATGACCTTCGACATGAAGGGCGTGGACGCCTATGGCCTGTTCGATGAGCAATTCCGCCCGCTCAGTGGACCGATCCGCGCAGTGCCGCCGGACCTGCCCTTGGACGGCAAGATCCACGCCCTGGTCAATTGCGTCGAATCCGACGACCCCAAGCTGCCCAAGGACAGCTGCGACGCGGTGGCCACCCACACCGAAGACGGCCGTTGGCTGGTGCTGGTGCGCGCCAACGGCTCGCTGTTTGGCGTGACCCGGATCATCTGGCATGCCCTGCTCTGGGCCCTGTCGTTGACCATTATCCCAGGCGCGGCTGGCTGGCACTTGCTGCGCCGGCGCCCGTTGCGGCGGATTCGCGGGATCCAGGCCAGTGCCGAAGCCATCGTCGCCGGTGACCTCACTCACCGCCTGCCGCTGTCAAACCGGCGCGATGAGCTGGACATGCTCGCGGCCATCGTCAACGCCATGCTCGACCGCATCGAGAAGCTGATGAACGAGGTCAAGGGCGTGTGCGATAACATCGCCCACGACCTGCGCACGCCGCTGACGCGCCTGCGCGCGCAGCTGTACCGCATCAAGCAGGAGGCCGAGGCGGAGTCGGGCTACGCAGTGAAACTCGACGACGCGATTGCCGAAACCGACACGCTGATGGCGCGCTTTCGCGGGCTGTTGCGCATCTCGGAGCTGGAAGACCACCAGCGCCGCTCCGGCTTTCTGGTGATGGACCCACTGCCACTGCTGCGTGAACTGCACGACTTCTACCTGCCCCTGGCCGAGGAAGGCGAATTGCAGTTGGTGCTCGACACCCCAGAGTCCCTGCCCTGGATCACCGGCGACCGCGCGCTGCTGTTCGAAGCCCTGTCCAACTTGCTGAGCAATTCGATCAAGTTCTCCCCGCCGGGCGGCGCAGTGATCTTGCGCGCGGTAAATGACGCGGGCAGCACACGCATCGAAGTCCACGACTCCGGGCCCGGCATACCACTGGCAGAACGTGCGTCGGTATTCCAACGCTTCTATCGCGTGGATGAAAGTGACCAACAAGGCGGGTTCGGGTTGGGTTTGTCGATTGTGGCGGCGATCATCAACTTGCATGGGTTCAAGTTGGACGTGGGTACAAGCGAACAAGGCGGTGCCAGATTGGTGCTGGAATGCCGCCAGCAGCTCATGCCCAAAGCCTGAGGTTCACACCGACCAAAAATGTGGGAGCGGGCTCGCTCGCTCCCACATTAGATGTGCAGTGCTTGGCAGATCAGGCCGGGAAGTTGGCCCGCAATGCCTCAAGCCCGCCGCTGTAAACACCCGCGAACAGTTCTTCCACCGCCGCATCCGTGGTGCCTGCCGCCGGCGTAAACACCCCGGACCAGGTCACTTTCGCCGACGACTCGCTCAACGCCTCAACCTGCAACGTCGCCAGGTACGCACTCACCGGAAACGGCGATTGCTCAATGGTGTAGCTGTACGTACGCCCGACGTTATCAAACGCCTGCAAACGCTCCACGATCTGGCCACCGTCAGCGGTTTGCAGGTGACGCACGCGGCCGCCCTCGCTCGGCTCGCTCTTGACGATAAGCGCCAGCCAGTCCGGCAGGCTGTTGAAGCCGCCAATCAATTGCCAGACCTGATCGGCCGATACCGGGATTTCAATCACAGAAGAGGCTGTTGCCACAATAAATACTCCAGAAAATGAAAAAAATCAGATCGCCATGCTGTCGACCACCCCCCCATCGACCCGCAACGCGGCACCCGTGGTGGCAGACGACAGGGGTGAAGCAATGTACGCCACCAGGTTGGCGACTTCATCCACATTCGCCGCACGCTGGATGATCGAGGTCGGCCGCGCGTTACGCACAAATACGTCCGCCTCGTCCCGCGCACTGCGCCCGGACTTTTGCGTCGCGTCCTTGAGCATCTGCTCCAGGCCGTCGGTGAAGGTCGGGCCCGGCAGCACAGCGTTGACCGTCACACCGGTGCCCGCGAGGCGCTTGGCCAAGCCATGGGACACCGCCAGGTTGGCGCTTTTGGTCACGCCGTAATTGATCATATCCGCGGGCGTCGCCACGCCGGTTTTACCCCGCAGATCCCCATGGAAGCCAGCGAGCCGTTTACCGCATTGGGTTTGGTTGCCTCAGGGCTGGGCGTGGCGATGGTGCAAAAAGGCCTGAGCCGCAATGCACCGCCCGGCGTGGTGCTGCGGGAATTGCCATGGTTGACCTACACCACCCCGTTATGGGCGGCGTGGCATCGGATCAACCTGCGGCCATTGGTGGAAATCTTCCGCAAAGTGCTCACCGAACCCAAGGGCTGATGGAGTTCGAAATGTGGGAGCAAGCCCGCTCCCACATTTGGCTCTTTATCCGGCTTGGGATTTTAAGAAGGTTGCCATTAGTTGGTTAACCCGCTCTGCCGCCTCCAACTGCACCATATGCCCCTGCCCCGGCACTATCTCAACCTGGGCTTGCAATCCCTCGGCATGCCTGGCCGGGATGATTGCATCCTCACTGCCCCAGATCACCAAACTCGGCTGGCGGCCCACCACGTTGCGCACATCAATCATCTGCCGCCCGCCCTCAAACAGCTTTTGATTGAGCTGCCGCAATGCCTGGTCCACGCCTTCCAACCGCTTGAACTTGAGCATGTCCTCCAGCATCTGCCGCGTCACCAACGCCGGGTCGCTGAACAGTTGAGTCAACTGTGGCTTGAGCGCATTTCGATTATTGGCCTCGGCAAACCCTTGTAGGTAATCGCCGTTGATATCCGGACCCAGGCCGGCGCTGGCGATCAGGGTCAGCGAAGCGACACGCTCGGGTGCCTGGCTGGCAAGCGTCAGTGAAACCAGCCCACCCATGGAATGCCCGGCCAGGTGCACGCGGTCGAGATCGAGGTGGTCAAGCAGGTCCAACACCGCCTGGCTCAACTCCTGCGCATCGCCGCTTTGCAGGTGTTTGCCCGACTCGCCGTGCCCCGGCAGGTCCAGGGCGATCACGCGGCGCTCGGCGGCCAATGCCGGTTGGTTGAACAGCCAGTTGTTCAAGTCACCGCCAAACCCATGCACCAGTACCAAGGGTGTGCCGCCTTCGCCCAGGTCGAGATAGCGCAGCAAGCGCCCGCCAATTTCGACCTTTTGCGCACTCGGCCCGGCTGCTTCGGCCTCGGCGCTGCTTGAGACAAACCCGGCGTTGAAGCTTTCGATCACCGCATCGATCTGGGCCTCGGTGGCCTCGCCTTCCACCACAATCCCCAGCAATGCGCCTACCGGCAAGGTCTCATCGCTCAGCGCCAGCACCCTGCGCAACACACCACTGAAGGGTGCTTCGACACTGCTGGAGATCTTGTCGGTCTCCACGTCCAGCACTTCCTCGCCCTTCTCCACTCGGTCACCGGGCTGCTTGAGCCAGACGTCGATGCGGCCCTCGGTCATCGACAGCCCCCACTTGGGCATGGTCAGGGTATGGATCATGCGGCATTCCTCTTGTCAGCGATCTTCAGCACAGCGGCCTCGATCTTCGCGGCGTTGGGGATGTACAAGTCTTCCAGCGCGTCGGAAAACGGCACCGGCGTGTGCGGCGCGGTGACCATCTCAATCGGCGCGCGCAGGGAGGCAAACGCCCGCTGGGCGACCAAGGCACTGATATCGGTAGCAATGGAACAGCGTGGGTTGGACTCGTCGATCACCACCAGCCGCCCGGTTTTTTCCACGCTTTCGAGAATGCTGTCTTCATCGAGCGGGCTGGTAGTGCGCAGGTCCAGCACTTCGCAGTCGATGCCCTGGCGGGCCAGGTTGGCGGCGGCTTCCAGGGCGATATGCACCATGCGCCCGTAGGTCACCAGCGTCACGTCTTTGCCTTCGCGCACGAAGTTGGCTTCGCCGAAGGGCACCGTATACAGCTCCTCCGGCACCTCACCTTGCAGGCTGTAAAGCATCTTGTGCTCGAGGAAGATCACCGGGTCATTGTCGCGGATCGCCTGGATCAACATGCCCTTGGCGTCATAGGGCGTGGCCGGGCACACCACCTTGAGGCCGGGGATGTGGGTCCACATCGAAGTGAGCATCTGTGAATGCTGGGCCGCCGCACGCAGGCCCGCACCGTACATCGCGCGGACCACCAGCGGCGTAGTGGTCTTGCCGCCGAACATGTAGCGGAACTTGGCGGCCTGGTTGAGCAATTGGTCAAGGCAGCAGCCGATAAAGTCGACGAACATCAATTCGCACACCGGGCGCATACCTCGAGTGGCGGCGCCGACCGCCATGCCGACGTAACCGACTTCGGACAGTGGCGCGTCGAGTACACGGTCAGGAAACTCCGGGTACAGGCCTTTGGTCACGCCGAGCACACCGCCCCAGGCATCCTGTTCGCCAGGGGAACCGGTGCCGCCGGACACGTCCTGGCCGATGATGAACACGCTCTGGTCACGGCGCATTTCCTGGGCCAGGGCTTCGTTGATCGCCTGCTGATAGCTGATTTTGCGAGCCATAAAGTTCTCTCCACGTAGTTGTTGTTATTAGCGGTAGGCGACGTAGACATCGCTGAGCAGGTCGACGGCCTGCGGCTTGGGATCGGATTTGGCCAGGCGGACGGCGTCTTCGATCAACTGTGCAACCTCACCGTCAATGCGTTCGAATTGCGCGGCATCCAGCCAGCCTTCGGCGCTGCAGCGTTGGCGGAACAGCGCCAGGCAATCCGCACTTTCCCGCAGTTTTTTCACTTCATCCGGGCCGCGATAGGTTTGCGCATCACCTTCGAAGTGGCCGTAGAAGCGGCTTAATTTCACTTCAACCAGCGTCGGCCCGTCGCCTTTGCGCGCTCGCTCCACCGCGACGCCCAGCGCCTCATGCACGGCGAAGAAATCATTGCCATCGACGATCACGCCCGGCATGCCAAACCCCACAGCGCGTTCGGCAATGTCCTTGCACGCCACCGACCAGCCGGAACCGGTGGCCTCGGCATAGCCATTGTTTTCGGCGACGAACAGGCACGGCAGTTTCATGATCGAGGCCAGGTTCATCGCTTCGAACACCGCGCCCTCGTTGGAACCACCGTCGCCAAAAAACGCCACGGCCACGCCCTGGCTGCCCTTGAGTTTGGAGGCCAGCGCCGCACCTGCGGCCAACGGCGCACCGGCACCGACAATGCCATTGGCGCCGAGCATGCCCTTCTCCTGGTCGGCGATGTGCATGGAGCCGCCTTTGCCGCCGCACACGCCGGTTTTCTTGCCATAGATCTCGGCCATCATGCCGAACACATCCACGCCCTTAGCGATGCAATGGCCGTGGCCACGGTGGTTGGAGGCGATGCAGTCTTCATCGTTGAGGTGGGCCATGACCCCGGCCGCGCTGGCTTCCTGGCCGGCGTAGAGGTGCACGAACCCGGGGATCTCGCCGGTGGCGAATTCCACGTGCAGGCGTTCTTCAAAATCACGGATGGTGCGCATCACGGTGTAGGCATGCAGCAGTTGATCGGTGGACAGGTGAGTGGACATCTTGTTGTTCTCCAGGTTGTCTCGACACACAAAAGGCTGGCTGCGGCCAGCTACAAGGGCATTCAGCACAGGCTGTGCCAAGCCCCCGTAAAATCTCGCAAAGCATTGATCCAGAGCAGTGCGTTGGCGTTGTGCGGGTGCGACTTGCCAGCGCAGAATGAGACGGCGCATTGCACAGTGAACGGCGTGTCTCAGGCCGTTTGAGACGCTGCGTCTCATCCCTGGCAGTTGGTCAGTCCCTGCTTGTCCCACCCGACGCATGCGCGCTTAATGGCGGGCATAACAACAAAGACCGAGAACCGGAGGCCTTATGCTCGCCGCGAACTCCAGGGAGCACGTCGACTGCGTCAGTCGCGTGGTCCGCAATGCCGATCGCCTGCCCCAGGCGCCGGTGCCGTCGCTGATTTTCGATTCGTGGCGGCGGTCCATGGAGCAACACCACCTGGACCCCGGTTCCCTGCAGGGCCCGCGCATCCTCAGCGAACCCTTGCTCAAGGAATGCCGCGAGCGCGCCGAACTGTTCATGCGCATCGCCAGCGAAGAAGTCGGGCAACTGCACCACCGCGTGCGCCAGGCCGACTACTGCGTGATGCTCACCGACGCCCAGGGCCAGACCATCGACCACCGCGTGGACACCTCGATACGCACCGACTGCCGTAAGGCCGGCCTGTACCTGGGCACGTGCTGGTCGGAAGCTGAAGAAGGCACGTGCGGCGTGGCCACGGTGCTCACCAGCAAGTCCGCGGTGACGGTGCACAAGCGCGACCACTTCCGTGCGGCATTTATCGGCCTCACCTGCTCCGCCGCACCGATCTTCGACCCTCAGGGCAACCTGCTCGGGGTGATGGACGCCTCCGCGCTCAAATCCCCGGATGACCGCCGCAGCCAGCACCTGGTGCGGCAGATGGTGGCGCAGAGTGCCGAGGCCATCGAAAACGCGTTTTTCATGCACAGCGCCCGCGAGCATTGGGTGCTGCAAGCCCACAGCACGCCCGGCTATGTGGACAGCCAACCCGACCTGCTGCTGGCCTGGGACCGAGACGGTCGCTTGCATGCCCTCAACAGCAAAGCGCGCCAGGCCCTGCGCCTGCGCTTTGGCCAGGTGCCGGAGCACATCGGTGAAGTGTTCGACCTGGATGCACTGCGCGCAGTGACCGACCAATCGGCCCAGCAACTGCACTGGATTGGCGAGCCTGGCGCCCTGCATGTACGCGTCAATGCACCGCGACGCAAACCGGCGCGTGCGGCGCTGATCCCGCTGGTCGACGCGCGCGTGGAAGAGCACTTGCGCCTAGCCGTGCGGGTCAAAGACCGCAACCTGCCCGTGCTGGTGCAGGGTGAAACCGGTGCCGGCAAGGAAGTCTTCGCCCGCCAACTGCATGCGCGCAGTGCCCGTTGCGATGGGCCGTTTGTGGCGGTGAACTGTGCGGCGATTCCAGAGAACCTGATTGAAAGCGAGTTGTTCGGCTACGTCGCCGGCGCGTTCACCGGCGCCTCCAGCAAAGGCATGCCGGGTCTGTTGGTACAGGCCGATGGCGGCACGCTGTTCCTGGATGAAATCGGCGACATGCCCCTGTCCTTGCAGACGCGCCTGCTGCGCGTGATGGCTGAGGGGGAAGTGGCCCCGCTGGGCGCGGCGAAAACCCGCGCGGTAGATATCCAAGTGATCTGCGCCAGCCACCGCGATCTATCGGTGTTGGTCACTGAGGGCAGTTTTCGTGAAGACCTGTACTTTCGCCTCGGCTGCGCGCGTTTCTGCCTGCCGCCCCTGCGCGAACGTACCGACAAACTGGCCTTGATCAATCGTTTGCTGGAGCAGGAAGCGCGCAACAGTGGCGTCGCGGTGGGCATCGGTCAGGCAGCGCTGGAATTGCTGCTGGGTTACGCCTGGCCGGGCAACGTGCGGCAATTGCGGCATGTGCTGGCGTATGCCTGTGCGGTGTGTGAAGGCGGGACGTTGCAGGTGGCGGATCTGCCGGTGGAGGTTCGAGGGGATCAGGTTGAGGCGCGGGTGGAAGATAAAGTGAGCCCGGAGCGGCAGGTGGTGCTAGATGCGTTGATTCGGCATCGTTGGAAGCCGTTGCCCGCGGCGCAGGCGCTGGGCATTTCAAGGGCTACCTTGTATCGCCGGGTCAATCAACTGGGTATCAATATGCCCGGAAAAGCACTGACGTAACGCGAACAAAATGTGGGAGCGGGCTTGCTCGCGAATGCGGTACATCAGTCACAGAAGAGTCGACTGAACCACCGCTTTCGCGAGCAAGCCCGCTCCCACATTGGATCTCAGCGGTAGACCAGGCCGCCGTCAATCAGCGGAGCTTGCCCGGTCATATAGTCCGAGTCCGGCCCTGCCAGATAAGACACCAACCCCGCCACATCCTCCGGCGTTTCTGCGCGGCCCATAGCAATCCCATCCACATACTTTTTGTACGTCGCCCCCACTTCAGCCCCGGTAATCTCGGCCATGCGCTTGTCGATCTCGACCCACATATCGGTGCCCACCACACCCGGGCAGTAGGCATTCACCGTGATCCCGGCGCTGGCCAGTTCCTTGGCCGCCGCCTGGGTCAAGGCGCGCACGGCAAATTTGCTCGCCGAGTACACGCCGAGCAGCGCAAAGCCTTCATGGCCTGCGATGGAGCAGGCATTAATGATCTTGCCCTTCTGCCCCAGCGCCTTGAATTTCTTGCCGGCAGCCTGGATACCCCAGAGCACACCCTGCACGTTGATGCCCAGGGTGCGTTCGACCTGTTCCTGGCTGACATCCAACAGTGAGTCGATCTGCGCGACCCCGGCGTTGTTGACGATGATGTCGAAGCCGCCCAGGGTCTGGTGCGCGTGTTCCACCGCCGCCGCGACTTGCTCACGCTTGGACACGTCGGCGACAAACACCGAGGCCTTGCGTCCCAACGCCACGATGTCGGCAGCCAGCGCTTCGAGCTTGGCGCCATTGATGTCCACCAGGGCGATGTCGGCACCGTCCTGTGCCAGGCGCAGGGCGATGGCCCGGCCAATGCCCTGCCCGGCGCCGGTTACCAACGCAACTTTTCCAGCGATACTCATGGCTATCTCCTGCAAATGATGAGGGAAGCCTTGTCTATCGCAGGTGCACCTTGGCCTGTCGAGGCGCAGACGGTTCGGCGGGGAGGTTGAGACGGGTTGTCTCAAGCCGCGAACCATTCTCGAAAACTTGTAAAAGTGCGCGGTTATGCCTAGTTTATGCGCCCCCCCCGCCCCGCGCTTTAAGGCCTTGCCCCCATGGTTTTGCGTTTTCGTCCCGTCGTCACCTCACGTTTCGCCCTCGGTTTGCTACTCAGCGGCGGCATCGGTAACAACCTGGCGGCTGAAATTGAACTGCCGGCGGTGAAGGTTCAGGGCCAGGATGAATCCGGCTACCGCAGTGAAACCGCCTCGGTGAGTGGCGTCGATAACGCGCCGCTGCTGGACACCCCGGCGTCGATCAGCGTGATCAACGCCGCCCTGATCAAGGACCAGCAAGCGCGCCTGCTCAGTGAAGTGCTGCGCAACGACGCCTCGGTGGGCGACAGCTATGCGCCCATTGGTTATTACGAAAACTTCGTGGTGCGCGGCTTCTCGCTGAACGCAGCCAGCAGCTACAAGATCAACGGTCGTACCATCACCGGCGAGCAGAACGTCGCCCTGGAAAACAAGCAGCAGGTGGAAGTGCTCAAAGGCCTGGCGGGTCTGCAAAGCGGGATATCCGAGCCGAGCGGCGTGATCAACTACGTGACCAAGCGCCCGGAAGATGTGCGCTCGGTGACCGTCTCCACCGACGATCGCGGCAGCGGCTACATCGCCACCGACGTCGGCGGTTGGTTTGGCAGCGAGCAGCAGTTCGGCCTGCGCGCCAACGTGGCCCATGAAGACCTCAATGCCTATGTCGAACACGCCAATGGCCAGCGCGATTTCGTTTCCTTGGCCTTCGACTGGAACATCAGTCCCGATGCGGTGCTGCAACTGGATGCCGAATACCAGGACAAGCAACAGCGCTCGGTGCCGGGTTACCAGTTGTTGGGCGGCACTGAGGTTCCACACGACGCCTCGCCGAAAAAACTGCTGGGGCACCAAAGCGGGTCCAGGCAGGTGGGCATTGAATCACTGAACCTCAACGGCAAGTTTGAATACCGTTTCAGCGACCAGTGGAAAGGCAGTGTCAGTGCCGCCCGCAGCAAAGTGGTGATCGATGACTACAGTTCGTTTGCCTGGGGTGGCGCCACCCGCGGCGTGGGCAACACCTTTACGCCCGAAGGCAACTACGACATCTACGACTACCGCAGCCCGGACGACACCCGTCGCGACGATGAAGTACAGGCGGCAATGACCGGGCTGTTCGACACCGCCGGCCTGGGCCATGAACTGACCGTTGGCACCAGCGCGTTTCGCCGCGTGATCGACAAGCGCACGCCAGTCAACGCGTGGATCGGCAGCAGCAATATTAACGCCGACGCGCCGACCTTTACACCGACTGACGTCCCATTGAACGACAGCCATCGCAACCTCGACAGCCGCCAATACGGCCTGTTTGTCAGCGACCGCATTCGCTTCAACGAGCACTGGCAAACCCTTCTCGGCGGCCGTGAAGTGCGCCTGGATGAGCGCGCCTTTGACGATAACGGCAATGAAGCCCGCCACACTCAACGGTATGTGTTCCTGCCACAGGCATCGGTGATCTTCAAGCCGGTGGACAACCTCTCGCTTTATACCCGCTACAGCAAGGGCCTGTCCCTGGGCGGCACCGCCCCCTGGTACGCCAGCAACGCCAATGAAACCCTGGCCCCGACCACCTCACGGCAAATCGAAGCCGGGGTGAAGTACGACTGGCGCCGCATCAGCTTCGCCGCCGCCGTGTTCCAGACCCGCCAGGCCTACCAGTACGCCCAGCCGGACGGGGCAGGCAACTTCACCTATGTGCAGCAAGGCGAGCAGAAGAACACCGGGCTGGAGTTGTCGGCCAAAGGCTGGGCCACCGACCGCCTACAGATTGCAACCAGCGTGGCGGCGATTCGTGCGCGGGTCACCGGCAGTGGCACGCCGGAGTACGAAGGTCACCAGGCGATCAACGTGCCCAAGCTGCGTGCCAGCGTGTATGCCGACTATGCCCTGCCGTGGGTGAACGGCCTCGCGGTGCTGGGTGGCGTGCAATACAGCGCCAAGAAGTCCGCCAACCGCACCGGCAAGGTGGAAGTGGGCGATTACGCGGTGGTGAATGTGGGTAGCCGCTACACCACCAAGGTGGACGGCTATGAGACGGTGTTCCGCCTGAGCGTCGACAACCTGTTCGACAAGCGCTACTGGCGAGACGCGGGCGAGTACATGGGCGATGACTACCTGTTCCAAGGCGCGCCATTGACGGCGCGCCTGAGTGCCTCTGTCAATTTCTGACGGGTTACTTCGGCATCTTGCGCAAACCTACTGCCAGGCGGCTCCAGCTGTTGATGGTGGCGATGGCCACGCTCAGGTCGACTTGCTCCTGGGCGCTGAATTGGGCGGCCAACGCGTTGAAGTCTTCATCCGGGGCGTGGGTCTGGCTCAGCAGGGTCAAGCTCTCGGTCCAGGCCAGCGCGGCGCGCTCACGCGGGGTGAAGAACGGTGTTTCACGCCAGGCCGACACGGTGTACAGGAGGCGCTCGGTCTCGCCCCCTTTGCGCGCATCAGCGGTGTGCATGTCGAGGCAGAAGGCACAGCCGTTGATCTGCGAAACACGCAGGCGGATCAGCTCCAGCAATGGCAGCTCGATGGACCGAGTGCCGACGGCGCCTTCCAGGGCGAGCATGGCTTTCATCGCGTCTGGCGAGGCGGTGTAGAAATCGGTACGGGTTTGCATGGTATTGCTCCGCAACGGTGGGGTTGGTGGCTAGGTTAGTCACCGGGGGGTTGGGGAGGAATATCCAATTTTGGGGAAGAATGGGTGACCAATTTTCTTTGGGTGGGGGGTGAGTACATATCCGTTATTTGGGTGATGGCTGATATGGGTTCCGCTCTTACAGCGGCTCACTCTTGAAAAGCGCAAAAGTAAGCAAAACGCTCTTGCCCCACCACTCGGTGTCTCGCCTAGGATCGACATGCCCTCACTCCGGCCCACGCTCCAAAGCCGGAGTGAGGGCACACCGAGCCTAAGCGAGGTGCCGAGTGTTGGGGCGAGGACCTTTTGGTTACTTTTGGGTCCTTCCAAAAGTGACCCGCCGTAAGGGCGGAACCATAGGAGGCCGTTACGCAAATAACGGATATGTACCCAGAAGGTCAAACCACCCGAGCCATATGCTCCCCAATCCTCCCCCTCAACCACCGCTCCGCCGGGTCATTGTCATGCACCCCGCTCCACACCATCGACAACTCCGCCGCCTCGATCGCAAACGGCGGATCCTCCGCCCGTAACGCCGTGCCCTCGGTCAACGCACACGCCGCATAATCCGGCACCGTCGCGATAATCTGCGTGCCCGCCAGCAACGCGCGCAACCCGCTGAACTGTGGAACCGCCAGCACCACCCGCCGCGCCCTGCCAATGCGCGCCAGGTCCAGGTCGATATTGCCGCTCAAGTCCCCGGAAAAAGACACCATCGCATGGGGCCGGTCACAGTAGTCATCCAGGGTCAGCGGCTCGGCGCCGTCGTCCCCACGCAGGACCTTGCACGGGATGTCTCGCAGTTTCTTGCGCTTGGCATTCGCCGGCAGTTCGGTGGTGTAGCTCACGCCAACGGATATCTCACCACTGGCCAGCAACGATGACATCAGCAAGTAATTAGCCCGGCGCACCACCACGATGATGCCTGGGGCCTCTTCGCGCAGTTGGCTGAGCAGTGGCGGGAACAGGCCGAACTCGGCGTCGTCGGAAAGGCCGATGCGGAACACCGCACAGCTGGTGGAAGGATCAAAATCCTTGGCACGGCTGACCGCGCCGGAAATGGTGTCCATGGCCGGTTGCAACTCCTTGAGTATCGCCAGCGCACGTGGCGTGGGCTCCATGCCCCGTCCGTTGCGCAGCAGCAACGGGTCGTCGAACAAATCGCGCAGGCGCCCCAGCGCCGCGCTGACCGCGGGTTGGCCCATGAAGAGTTTTTCGGCGACCCGGGTCAGGTTCTTCTCGAACATCAGCGCTTCGAAAATCACCAGCAGGTTCATGTCGACGCGGCGCAGGTCGTTGCGGTTCATGGTGGTATCCAAACGATTGGAAAGCCTACAGATAAACACACAAAGCGCTATTGGGATTGCATGGCTGTGCTGTCTTTTCCAGGCCGATACCTGACGAAATTAACAACGATTAACTCGTCAGCCGGGCGGCCCGGCAACAAGATTAACGGCGTCTACACTGCATCCATTCAACGGGAACGCTCCCATCTACTGCGGATATTTGTCATGGCCCGGCTCGAGCAATATGCCCCTCGTTTATCCGCCACCGGTGGCTTATGCCCCCGGCGCGAGCGTATCGCCAAGCAGTTGATCCTGGCCAATCTCGGCGAAAGCCTGGCCATTGCCGACCTGGCCCAGGCCTGTGCGTTGTCGCGCAGCCATTTCTCCCGCGCCTTCAAGTGCACCACCGGGCTGTCGCCGCAGGAGTGGATCCGCCAACAGCGCATCCAGAGAGCCAAGGAATTGATCACCAGTTCCTCCTTGAGCCTCACGCAAATCAGCCTGGAGTGCGGGTTTTGCGACCAGGCGCACTTCTGCCATATGTTCACCCGCAGCGAGGGCGTCAACCCGATGACCTGGCGAAATCACCACTCGCGCCCCAAGCCTCAAGTGATCGCGGCCTAGTGGTCTGTACGGACCTGGAATATGCTGGCCGCTCCCCCCTCCCGAGCATGGCCACCGATGAGTGACCTCAGCGATCAAGCCGTGCATTTCGGCCCCTACCGCATCCACCCGCGCCAACGCCTGGTGCTGGAGGCGGGTCGCCCGTTGCGCCTGGGACGGCGGGCAGTGGATATCCTGCTGATCCTGCTGGAGCAGGCCGGCAATGTGGTGAGCAAGCAGGAACTGATCGCCCGGGTCTGGCCGAAAAGCGTGGTGGAGGACGGCAACCTGCGCGTGCACATGGCGGCGTTGCGCAAGGCCTTGGGCGACGGCCAGGCCGGGCAGCGCTATATCGTCACTGTGGCCCAGCGCGGCTACAGTTTTGTTGCGCCACTGAGCATCGAACCGATGACGATACCCACCGACGGCGCTCCCCAAAGCCCGTGCCACAACCTGCCCTTGCGCCGCACCCGGATGATCGGCCGCCATGCCCTGATCGACAGCCTGGTGCAACAACTGCCCGAACAACGCTTCATCACCCTGACCGGCACCGGCGGTATCGGCAAGACCACTGTCGCCTTGCGCGTGGCGGAATTGCTGATCGGACATTACCGCGATGGTATTCGCTTGCTCGACCTGGCGCCGCTGAGCGCGCCGTCGATGATCCTGCCCAATCTCGCCGTCCTGCTCGACCTGACCCACGTCGAGCACGAACCATTGGCCACGTTCGCCCGCAGTTTGCAGGAGCGCCAGTTGCTGCTGGTGATCGACAACTGCGAACACCTGCTCGATGACATCGCCCTGATCAGCGAAACCTTGCTGCGCCACGCGCCCAGGCTGAACATCCTGGCCACCAGCCGCGAGGCATTGCGCGCCGAGGGCGAGTACGTGCAGCGTCTGGAACCCCTGGCCTGCCCGCCTGCCACCGGTAACCGCGCCCAGGCGCTGGGCTACCCGGCCCTGCAATTGTTGATCGAGCGGGCCATGTCCCATCAGGACAGTTTTGAACTGAGTGAAACCGAACTGCCGCTGGCGATTGATATCTGTCAGCGTCTGGACGGCATCCCCCTGGCGATCGAACTGGTGGCGGCGCAAATCGAACGCTTCGGCCTGCCCGGGCTACTGGTGCAGATGGAAGACAACTTCCGCCTGCTCACCCGTGGCCGACGCAGTGCGCTGCCGCGGCATCAGACCCTGCGCGCCACGCTGGACTGGAGCTTTGACCTGCTGACCGCCTGCGAGCAAGTCTGCCTGCGGCGCCTGGCGGTGTTCCGGGGTGGGTTCAGCCTGGCGAGCGCCGCGGCGGTGATTGCCGGGGAACAGGTGGCGCCGGCTGAGGTGCTGGGCTCGATCACGCAATTGGTGGCCAAATCCTTGCTCAATGTGGAGGCCGGTGATGACGAGATGGGCTATCGCCTGCTGGACATCACGCGCACCTACGCCCTGGAAAAACTCAGCGTTGCCCATGAGCTCGACGCCACGCGCGAGCGCCATGCAGCGCGCTGCCTGGCACTGATGGAACAGGCGCGCGGCGATTGGGAGCTGATCGCGACCCAGCCCTGGATCGACCGCTATGCGCCGCTGCGCGAAGACGTCCGCGCCGCGCTCGACTGGGGGCTCGCACCGGGCGGTGAACACCTGCTGGCTATCCGCTTGACGGTCAGCGCAATGCCGCTCTGGCAAGAGTTATCGTTGCTCCGGGAACACGGTTTGTATGTGGGCAAGGCGCTGGCATTGATTGAGCAGGTCCGTACACCCTGCACTCAGTTGAAGATGCAACTGCAATTGGCGCTGGGCAGCCTGTCTTACCACGCCATGGGGGCTGCTCCCCAGACTATCGCGGCCTTTGTCGGGGCTCAACGCCTGGCTGAGGAGCGCCAGGATGTCGCTGGCCAAATGCGCGCCATCTCCGGGCAAATGGCGGTGAACTTGTGCGCAGGCCGCTATCGCCAGGCGCTGGCGCAGAGCATGCAATTTGATCGCCTCGACCCACGCACCGACCCGCTGCTGGGCTTGAGCGCCCAACGCCTGCGGGTATTGGCGCAGCACTACAACGGCAATCAGGCACTCGCCCGGCATAACGCCGAACAATTGATCCAGCGCATGGCGCACAGCGGCCACCTCAACCGGTTCGCCCACGGGATTGGCGTGCAATACGACCAAAACGTTGCCTCCCTGACTGTATTAGCGCGAATCCTCTGGCTGCAAGGTTTCCCCGAGCAAGCCTGGCGTACCGCCAGCCAAGCGTTGGAACTGGCGCTGCAAATCAATCATGGCACCTCCATCTGCTACACCCTGGCCCTGGCAGGCGTGATGATCGCCCGCTACAACGGTGAAGAGGACAACGCCCAGACGCTGCAGGCACTGTTGCAGGAACACGCGCACAAGCATTCGGTGCTACTGTTCCAGACTTGGGCGGGGCACTACGCCGGCATCCTCGGGCATAAAGACTGGCAAGGCTTGGGGCTGATCGAGGACATCCTGATCACGCTGGGTGCACACTCGGTCGATGAGCCTGCCTTCGAACGTGCACGCACAGGCAGCGCGGGCTGGTGCGCGCCGGAAATTCTGCGAGTACGCGCCGACAGCATGGCGGATACCCACGCGGCCGAAGCACTGCTGCACGATGCTCTGGCGATGGCGCACCAGCAAGGCGCGCTCGCCTGGGAGCTGCGTTGCGCGACATCATTGGCGCAGCTGTGGCTGCCCCAAGGTCGCGAGCAAGCTGCGCGCGACCTGTTGAGTTCAACCTACGCGCGATTCACCGAAGGCTTCGCCACCCAGGACCTAGTTCGCGTACGCAGCCTGCTCGACAAGCTTGAGGACAAACGGCCGGCCTGAAAACGGTCCCAGGTAATGTCCATAACCCTGCTGCAAACGCGTCACCTGCTCCGGATCGCGCAGTTGTGCCAAGGCATAGCTGCCCACGCAATTGAGCAGACGGTAACGCGGCTTGCCGGGGCCGGGTTCGAGGGTCAGCAACGACATGCCGACAAGACGCCCCAGCAGGTAGGACAGATCGGCGTGTTCCAGCTCGGTGCCGGCGACCAGTTCACTCAAGGTGGGCAAGGTCACCGCCATCTTGAACAACCCCAATTGCAGGAACAGCCAGCGCTCCGGCAGGCTGAGGCGCTCGCAGGTCCAGTCGAGGGCGGCGGTCAGGGATTGGTGACGTTCCACTGCCGTACGGCGGCCGCGGGTCAGCACTTGCAAGCCCCTGCACAGTTGCTGCTGCAGACCGCGCACACCCAGGGCGTCCACTTGAGCGGCTGCCAGTTCCAGGGCCAGGGGAATGCCATCCAGGCGTCGGCAGATATCCCGCAGCGGCACCAGGTCCTGGGGCCGCAACACAAAGCCCTGTTGACTGGCACGCCCGCGGGCGACGAACAACTGCACGGCCGGGTAGGCCATCGCCTGTTCAACACTGCTCAGTGCCGACGGTGCAGGCACCGCCAACCGGGGCACGCGTTGCACCCATTCGCCGTGAACTTGCAGGGCCTCACGGCTACTCACCAGCACACTGACTTGAGGCGCTGTTTCGCGTAGCACCCGCACCAGGTGACGGCACGCGCCGAGCAAAAGGTCGGCGCCGTCGAGCACCAGCAACAACTGGCGGGAGGTCAATTGACGGCTCAACTCGGTAGCGCTGGCGCCCGTTTCAAGGTTCAGCGCGGTGGCCAGGTGGCGCAGCATACTCATCGGCGCTTCCACAGTGGCCAGATCGACCCACCACACACCGTCCCGATAGCGCGGCAATACACGTTCGGCCAGCGCCAGGGCCACGGTGCTCTTGCCTACGCCGGCGCACCCGGTGAGGGTCATCAGGCGCTGCCCCGACAGGCGCCGCACCAGCACACCCAACAGTTCATCGCAGCCAATCACAGGGCTGAGCCGTGCCGCCAGATTGTGCCGGGGCAGCACGGCGTGTACCGCGCCCTGTACAGGTGCTGCGAAACAGTAGCCGCGCTGCGGGTCGTTGAGAATGAAGCGTTGCCCATCGAGGGCGCGACGCAGTGCGGCGATGTGCACGCGCAAGTTGTTTTCTTCCACCACGCTCTTCGGCCAGACCCGCTCGATCAGGGTGGCCTTGCTGATGTACTGCCCAGGCGCCTCGAGCAGCGCCGTGAGGATATCCAGCGCGCGTCCGCCCAGAGGCACCGGCCAGCCAGCCTTGCTGACCAACCGCTGTTGCCGGTGAAAGACATAGGCGCCGAAGCGGACCGTGCCATCAGCGTCAATCGCCAGAGGATTATTCATGTGGGTAATCGCGCTGAAACACCCGGCCTTGGGCGTTTGCGCATCCTTTTCCATGGGCTTGACGCTATCTTGCCAGTTGGCGATGACAGGACAATGCTGGAACGGGGAGCGACACGGACAATCGAGTGCGCGAGACGGACATTCTGCCGTTAACTGAACTGCTGTCGGTATTGGGTCGGGTTGAGGCCCAGTTTCTCACTGAACAAAAAGCGCATATGCCGCACGCTGCCAAAGCCTGCGTGGAAAGCCACGGTCTTGAGCGGCAGATCGGTGGATTCCAGCAACTGCCGGGCGCGGTCGATGCGTGCACCTTGCAGGAACGCCATGGGCGTCATCTGCACATCCTTGGCAAACACCCGCGCAAAATGGCGTGCGCTCATGCCGGCCAGCTCGGCCATGGACTCGATGGTGAAGGGTTGCTCCAAATGCTCCAGGACATGGTTCTGCACGCGGGTAATCGCAGTTTCCTGGGGCGCAACCGCTGCTGTCATCGGGCTGAACTGTGCTTGGCCGCCCTGGCGCTTCATCACCACCAGCAGCACCTTGGCCACGTCCACCGCGACTTGCTTGCCATGGTCCTGGGCGACCACCGACAGCGCCAAGTCGATACCGGCCGTGACGCCACCCGAGGTCATCAAGCGCCCGTCCTGCAAGTAGATTCGATCCGTCTCGACAATCGCCTTGGGGAACGCCCTGATCAGCCGTTCGGTGTAGTGCCAATGGGTCGTCACACGGTGCTCGTCAAGCAGGCCTGCATGCCCCAGCACGAACGCCCCGGTGCATATCGAGCCGAAGCGCCGCGCCCTCGGGGCAGCTGCCTTGAGCCACCGCAACAGCACGGGGTGGCATTCGTTATAGGCACCGGGCCCGCCGGGCACCAGCAGCAGATCGTAGGCATCCTGGGCCTGATCCAGCAGCAGATCGGTCTGCACCATCACGCCGTTGGAAGCACGCAGCGGGCCGGGCTCGGTGCCGATGGTGAGGATCTGGTAGTGCGCCGCTACCGGCAGGTAGCGGTTGGCAATGGAGAACACTTCGAGCGGTCCGGCCATGTCGAGCAGGAGAAAGTCCGGAAACAGCGCCATGACCACGGTTTTCATTTGGGAAAAGATCCATCAAAAAGGAAACGGCGGACATTATGCCATGCCTGCAACTGTCAACTTATAAGAGACAGTTATTCAGAATTCACCTTCTTAATCAATCAGACATTAACCATTAACCTCTTTCTCAACGACGGAGCCCTGCATGTCGCAGCCCGCTCCCACTTGAGGACAAGACCATGCTGACCCTTCGCAAAGCTTCCGAACGCGGCGCCGCCAATCACGGTTGGTTGAAGTCGTTCCACACCTTCTCGTTCGCCAGCTACTGGAACCCGAATGAACAAGGGTTTTCCGACCTGATGGTGATCAACGATGACCGCGTCGCCGCTGGCAAAGGCTTCGGCCAGCACCCACACCGCGACATGGAGATTTTCTCCTACGTGCTCGAGGGCGCCCTGGAGCACAAGGACACTCTGGGCACCGGCTCGGTGATCCGCCCTGGCGATGTGCAACTGATGAGCGCCGGCAGCGGCGTGGCCCACAGCGAGTTCAACCACAGCCAAAGCCGTGGCGTGCACTTCCTGCAAATCTGGATCGTGCCCGCAGTGGCCGGTGCCGAGCCGCGCTACCAGCAGGAGCACTTTAGCGAGGCGCAGAAACGTGGGCGTCTGCAACTGATCATCTCGCCAGAGGGCAACGACGGCTCCCTCAGCGTGCGCCAGGACGCACGGGTGTATGCCGGGCTGTTCAACGGTGACGAAGCCGCAACTCTGGACCTGCCGCCGGATCGCCACGTGTACATCCATGTGGCCCGGGGCAGCGTTGAAGTGAACGGCCAGCGCTTGCAGGAAGGCGATGGCGCTCGGGTACGGGATGAGCGGCAGCTGCGCCTGAGCCAGGGTGAAGACGCCGAGGTGCTGGTGTTCGACCTGCGCCCCCAGGAATTGCCGCAGATGCCATGACCGGCCCCGCGATGGCCCGGCAACACGAGCCATCGCTGGCGTCGATAGTCACCATCAGCCCAATGAAGTTCTCTTAAAAAATGCAACGCGTACCATCAAACCCATACCAGGCAACACCCAAACTAAAACACTCGGAGCACACCATCATGAAACGCCAAATCTTGCTTAGCCTCGCTTTCTCGGTACTTGCTGCAAACGCATTTGCTCACCCCGTGGTGGCTGAAGGCGGTTCGGATCGCCTGATCGAAAGTCGTGTTGCAGAGGGTGGTTCGGACCGCCTGCTGGAACGCCGTGTCGCCGAAGGCGGTGCTGATCGCTTGCAAGAACGCGGTCTGGCTGAAGGCGGTGCTGATCGTCTGCAAGAGCGCGGTCTGGCTGAAGGCGGTGCTGATCGTCTGCAAGAACGCGGTCTGGCTGAAGGCGGTGCTGATCGTCTGCAAGAGCGCGGTCTGGCTGAAGGCGGTGCT
>NZ_CAXAPA010000026.1:0-46397 GCF_963970835.1 Pseudomonas sp. EA_15y_Pfl1_P101
CGCGGGAGATCGACCGCTTGATGGCGATCATCACGCGCCTGCGCGATGAGGGCAAAGTGGTGCTCTACGTGTCGCACCGCATGGAGGAAGTGTTCCGCATCTGCAACGCGGTCACGGTGTTCAAGGATGGCCGCTACGTGCGCACCTTCGAGGACATGAGCGCGCTGACCCACGACCAGTTGGTGACCTGCATGGTCGGGCGCGATATCCAGGACATTTACGACTACCGCCCACGTGAGCACGGCGAGGTCGCGCTCAAGGTCGATGGCCTGCTCGGCCCCGGCCTGCGTGAGCCGATCAGTTTCAACGTGCGCAAGGGCGAGATTCTCGGCTTGTTCGGGTTGGTGGGGGCTGGGCGTACCGAGTTGTTCCGCCTGCTCAGCGGCTTGGAGCGTGCGGGCGCCGGTCAACTGGAGCTCTGCGGTCAAGCACTGCAACTGCGCTCACCGCGCGATGCCATCGCCGCGGGCGTGCTGCTGTGCCCGGAAGACCGCAAGAAGGAAGGCATCATTCCGCTGTCCAGCGTCGCCGAGAACATCAATATCAGCGCACGCAGCACGCACTCCCGGTTCGGCTGGCTGTTGCGCGAGGGGTGGGAGAAGGGCAACGCCGACCAGCAAATCAAGGCGATGAAGGTCAAAACGCCCAACGCGGCGCAGAAAATCATGTACCTGTCCGGCGGCAATCAGCAGAAGGCCATTCTTGGCCGCTGGCTGTCGATGCCGATGAAAGTCCTGCTGCTGGACGAGCCGACCCGTGGCATCGATATCGGCGCCAAGGCCGAGATCTACCAGATCATCCATAACCTCGCCGCCCAAGGCATTGCAGTCATTGTGGTGTCCAGCGACCTGATGGAAGTGATGGGCATCTCCGACCGCATCCTGGTGCTGTGCGAAGGCGCACTGCGGGGTGAGCAAACCCGCGAGCACGCGACTGAATCCAACCTGCTGCAACTGGCTTTGCCGCGCAGCCTGGCGAACTGAGAGACGACTATGACAACCCAAGACAACGCGTTGCCCTCGGCACGCAAACCCCTGGACATGCGCGCACTGCTCGACAACTGGGCGATGCTGCTGGCCGCGGTGGGCATCTTCCTGCTGTGCGCCTTGCTCATCGACAACTTCCTCTCGCCGCTGAACATGCGCGGTCTGGGCCTGGCGATTTCCACGGTGGGCATCGCCGCCTGCACCATGTTGTTTTGCCTGGCGTCGGGGCACTTCGACTTGTCGGTGGGCTCGGTAATTGCCTGCGCCGGGGTGGTGGCGGCGATTGTGATGCGCGACACCGACAGCGTCATGCTCGGTATCGGCGCCGCCTTGCTGATGGGCCTGGTTGTGGGGCTGATCAATGGCATCGTGATTGCCAAGCTGCGGGTCAATGCGCTGATTACCACGCTGGCGACCATGCAGATCGTGCGCGGGCTGGCGTATATCTTCGCCAACGGCAAGGCGGTGGGGGTGTCCGAGGAGCAGTTCTTTATCTTCGGTAACGGCCAACTGCTGGGCGTGCCGGTGCCGATCCTGATTACCATCCTGTGCTTCGTGTTTTTCGGCTGGCTGCTCAATTACACCACTTATGGACGCAACACCTTGGCCATCGGCGGCAACCCGGAAGCGGCGTTGCTGGCGGGTGTAAACGTTGATCGCACCAAGATCCTGATATTTGCCGTGCACGGTGTGATCGGCGCCCTGGCCGGGGTGATCCTGGCCTCGCGCATGACCTCCGGCCAGCCGATGATCGGCCAGGGTTTTGAGCTGACGGTGATCTCGGCGTGTGTGTTGGGCGGGGTGTCGTTGAGTGGTGGTGTTGGCATGATTCGCCATGTGATTGCCGGCGTGTTGATTTTGGCGATCATTGAGAACGCGATGAACCTGAAGAACATCGACACGTTTTATCAGTACGTGATTCGCGGCTCGATCCTGCTGCTGGCGGTGGTCATCGACCGCATGAAACAACGCTGAACCCTTGCCATGTGAAGATCTAAATGTGGGAGCAGGCAAGCCAGCTCCCACAGTTTTAATCGGCGGAGAACTTGAAGATAGTGTTCTGGGTGTAAGTCTGCCCTGGATTCAAACGGGTAGACGCAAACTTCGGCTGATTAGGCGCATCCGGAAAATGCTGGGTCTCCAACGTGAAACCGCTCCAGTGCAGATACGTCTTCCCCGCTTTGCCCTTCACCGAACCATCGAGGAAGTTGCTGGTATAGAACTGCACACCGGGCTCTGTGGTGTAGAGCTGCAACCGCCGCCCCGACTCAGGATCATGCACTTGGGCAGCCAACTGTTTCACGTCACCCTTGGTATCGAGTGCCCAGTTGAAGTCAAACCCGCCCTGTTTCGGCTCGGCGAACTTGAGCTGCGGGTGATCGTCCTTGATGTGCTGGCCGATCGGCGTCGGTTTCAGGAAGTCCATCGGCGTGCCTTTCACCGACGCGATTTCGCCGGTTGGAATCAAGGTGGCGTTCACCGGCGTGTAATGGCTGGCGTGCAGGGTCGCCACCTGCTTGAGAATGTCACCATTCCCCGCACCGGCGAGGTTGAAGTAGCTGTGGTTGGTAAGGTTGAGCACCGTGGGTTTATCGGTGGTGGCCTTGTAGTCGATGTGCAGTTCGTTTTTCTCGTTGAGGCTGTAGGTGACCTCGGTTTTCAGGTTGCCGGGAAAGCCCATTTCACCGTCCTTGGACAGGTAGGTGAGGGTCACGCCGACCGAGTCCTTGCCGTTGACCTGTGCGGCCTTCCACACCTGTTTGTCGAAGCCCTGGGCGCCGCCATGCAGTGAGTTGGGACCATCGTTGAGCGGCACCTGGAAGCGCTTGCCGTCGAGCTCAAAGGCACCGCCGGCCAAGCGGTTGCCGAAGCGCCCGATGGTCGCGCCGAAAAACGCCGTGCCGGCCTGGTAGCCTTGCACGTCGTCAAAGCCCAGCACCACGTCGTCGACCTTGCCGTTTTTGTCCGGCACTTTCAGCGACTGCAACACGCCGCCGTAGGTGATCACCGTGGCTTGCATGCCATGGCTGTTGCGCAAGATGTACTGCTCGACGGCGGTGCCGTCGTTGGTTTTACCGAAAGGCTTGTGTTCACTGGAGAGGCCTGCGGCGTGAGCCCCGCCACTGGCGATTAATACGGACATGGCGAGACCTGACAGCAGATAACGAGGGGGCTTCATGGTCGAACTTCCTTTTGTTGTTTTGAGTGGAATAGTTCTACTAATAGCGATATTTTGTCGTTATGACAGCGAATTTATAGCCTTAAAAGCCGTTTTTGCAAAATAAAATAAGACTAATTGAGCGAGGCAAGATGTTATGAGTACTCAACACGCCGTGTATCCCGACCTTGAAGGCAAAACCGTCCTGATCTCCGGAGGTGCCTCAGGGATCGGCGAATTCATGGTGCGGGCCTTCGCCGCCCAGGGCGCCAAGGTGGGCTTTGTCGACCGCGCGCAAAGCCAGGGCGAACGCCTCGCGGCGCTGCTCAGTTCCCGCGGGCACACTGTGGAGTTCGTGAACTGCGACATCACCGACGAGATTGCCTACAAAGCCGCCATCGCTCGTTTCGAACACTCTCTGGGGCCGATCACCGTGCTGGTAAACAACGCCGCCAATGACGTGCGTCACACCCTGGAAGAAATCGACTCGGAAATGTTCGACAGGCTGATCTCCGTCAACCTCAAACACGCTTTCTTCGCCGCCAAGGCCGTGGTGCCCATGATGAAAAGCGCCGGTAGCGGCTCGATCATCAACCTCGGCTCGGTCGGCTGGATGATGGCATCCGCCGGCTACCCGGTGTACGCCGCCAGCAAGGCCGCCGCCCACGGCATGACCCGCGCGCTGGCTCGCGAACTGGGGCCGAGTCGCATCCGCGTGAACACGCTGGTGCCGGGTTGGGTGATGACAGAGAAACAACTGGCGATGTGGGTCGACGATGCCGCCAGGGAACTGATCAGCCGCAGCCAGTGTTTGCCGGGCAGTGTGCTGCCGGAACACATCGCCAATATGGCGTTGTTTCTTGCTTCCGATGCGTCGGCGATGTGTTCGGCGCAGAATTTTATTGTGGATGGCGGCTGGGTTTAGGCAGGGCTAGCTAACTTCATAACGACGCAGGCCAAAGGTGGCAGCGGGCTTGCTCGCGAAAGCTGTGTGTCAGTCACCGGATTATTTGACTGATCCACCGCATTCGCGAGCAAGCCCGCACCCCCTTGAGACGATGGTGTTTATTCGATCGGGTACTGCTTGAAAGCCGGGTGCTGCTCCAGGCGCTCGGCGTGGCGCTTCACGTTGGGAAACGTATCCGCCTTGACCACCGACGCCACGGTTAACTGGCTGAACGACCAGGCCACCGCCGCTGTAATCGAAGCCTGAGTCAGCGCCTCGCTGTCGGCCAGTTGCTTGTCGAGCAGCGAATAAGCCGCCAGCAATTGGCCGGTGACACGCTCCAGCCACGGCGCATGCAGTTTCTCGGCCGGGCGCAGCTTGTGCTCATACACGATCTGCACGCTCTTCTCACAGGCCGCCAGCGCCAGCCCAAGCACATGCAAGTCATGGGCGCGCGCGGCGGGCTGCGGGGGCAGCAGCTTTTTGTCAGCCGGGGCGAGGGTTTCCAGGTAGTCCAGGATCAGGCTGGAATCCATTAGCGCCGTGCCATCGTCCAGCACCAGGGTCGGGGCCTTGACCACCGGGTTGATCTGCGCGAATTCGTTGAAGGTGCGAAACACCGACAGCGGTTCATGCACGAAATCCACGCCGTACAGCTCCAGGGAAATCGCCACGCGGCGTACGTAAGGCGAGTCCAGCATGCCGATCAGTTTCATGAAACCTCCATTGCTTGCTACGTGGTGAGCTCAAGAGAGTAAGGGCGCGGGATCAGCCTGCGCAATGGCTTGGCGCTGTTTCATGCCGGGCTCCTGGAGCCCTGGCGGCTGGCTCCAGGTGGCTGGCCGGTGATGCGCTTGAATGCGCGACTGAACGCCGCCTGGGAGGTATAGCCCAGGCGCAGCGCCACTTCTTCGATGGGCAAGCGCTCCAGCGTCAACCATTGGCTGGCCAGGCGCATGCGCAATTGCGTCACGTAGCGCAGCGGCGGAAGACCCAGGGTGGCTTGGAAGCGTTCGGCGAACACCGAACGGGAGGTATGACTGTGCGCGGCCAACTCGGCCACGCTCCAATCGCGGCCTGGTTGCTGATGCAGGGCAAGCAGGGCCCCGGCCAGCCGTGCGTCGCGCAACGCTGCCACCAGCCCCGATGCATTGCCGCAGGCGCATTCCACCCAACCCCGCACGATCATGGCGGCCACCACATCGGCCAGGCGCGCGAGGATGCCCGAGTAGCCGACGCGAGCACTGGCGACTTCGCGCTCCATCACCGCCAGGATCGGCATCAGGCCGGGGTAGCGCTGGCCCTTGGTATCGATCAGCATCAAGGCCGGCATCAGGCTGCCGAGCCCCTGGATACTGCCGATTTCGAACTCCATGCAGGCGCTGAACAGCAACGTATTGGGGGGCGTGTCGGGCGATGCATCCACGGCGCAGACGGTATCGCCCAGCGGGGTGGCGTCAAATCGGCTGATGTCCTGCACAGCGACATCCGCCGTGGACAACAGCGCATGTGCGCCGCCGTGGGAGATGAACACGGCATTGCCCGCCGACAATTCAAACAGGCTGCCGTCGTCGGTGCGCAGGGTGGCCACACCTGCGGCGAGGAAATGGAAGTAGGCGTGACCGGGTTTGGCGTCGAAGCCCATGCCGAAGCGGGGTCCGGCCTGAATGCGCTGGTACTGCACCCCGCGCAGGCGCATGCCGCGCAGCAGTTCATCGATAAGGTCGGACGACAGATTGAACGGGGCCGGTGCAGTCATGTTCGGGGTTTCGGTCAAAAACTCAAGGGTTTGCATCATAGATCATCCGGGTTGGCGAACCTAGACTGGCGGTCGCGCTAATTTCCTGAGGATGTCGTGTGATGAATGATTGTGTAGCTCAAGCCTCTATCCGTTCCAAGGCGGAGCCCGCTACCCCGGCCTGGATGGCGGTGTTTTCCCTGGCCATGGGGGTATTCGGGTTGTTGACGGCAGAATACCTGCCGGCCAGCCTGCTGACGCCGATGGCGATGGACCTTGGGGTGTCGGAGGCCCTGGCTGGTCAGGCTGTAACCGTGACGGCAGTGGTGGCGTTGTTCGCTGGCTTGCTGGTGCCCGGCCTGACGCGCGGGATCGACCGGCGCGTGGTGCTGCTGGGGTTTTCCATGCTGATGATCGCGTCCAACGTGTTGGTGGCGCTGTCTTCGAGCCTGGCGGTGCTGCTGTTGATGCGCATCCTGCTGGGCGTCGCCCTGGGTGGTTTCTGGAGTATGGCGGCAGCGGTGGCGATGCGCCTGGTGCCGGCGTCGCTGCTGCCCCGTGCGCTGTCGATCATCTTCAGTGGCATAGCGGTGGGCACGGTGGTTGCCGTGCCGCTGGGCAGCTACCTCGGCGATGTGTATGGCTGGCGCAGTGCGTTTGTGGCCGCGGCCGCCGTTGGCGTGGTGACGTTGGCGTTCCAGCTGCTCACGCTGCCACGCCTGGCTCCCACTGGCAGTGCACGGCTGCGCACGGTATTGGATGTGCTGCTGCGCCCTGGCATCGCCATCGGCATGTTTGCCTGCGTATTGGTACACACCGCGCACTTCGCGCTGTTCACCTACATTCGGCCATTCCTGGAAAGCACCACGGGCGTGCAGACTCAAGGGCTGGCCTTGATGCTGCTGGGGTTCGGCGCCGCAAACTTCGTCGGCACGCTGCTGGCCGGTTGGCTGCTGGTGCGCTGTCCACGCGGCACATTGGTGTTGATGCCGGTATTGGTCGGCGTTGCGGCGCTCGCCCTGGTGCTGTTGCCTGCCTCTCTGCCAGGCCAGGCGCTGCTGCTGGCGCTGTGGGGCATGGCCTTTGGCGGGGTGCCCGTGGCGTGGTCGAACTGGGTGGCTCGCGCCGTGCCGGATCAAGCCGAAAGTGCGGGTGGCATGGTCGTGGCTTCGGTGCAGTCAGCCATCGCGGCGGGGGCGGCCGGTGGGGGCGCGATGTTCAGTGTCAGTGGCATTGGCGGTGTGTTTCTCGGCGCCGGGGTACTGATGTTGTTGGCAGCCTTGTTGATTGCGCTACGGGTACACGTGCCGCGCAATGGCGCCGCTGGCGTACCGCTGCATCTTTGAACCGGCCTTGCGGATGGGCCGGCATTCACTGTGTGACGCTCCAGCAACGTTTGGTTTAGTCTGGAGCACTACGTCGATCGAAAACGCCTCTGGAGCAGTCAGCATGACCGAGTACGTACCCCCGAAAGTGTGGACCTGGGACACCGAAAGCGGCGGCACTTTCGCCAGCATCAACCGACCGATTGCCGGGGCAACCCACGACAAGGCGCTGCCGGTGGGAGGGCACCCGCTGCAGCTGTATTCCCTGGCCACGCCCAATGGGCAGAAGGTCACCCTCTTGCTGGAAGAGCTGCTGGCCCTGGGGCACAGCGGGGCGGAATACGATGCCTGGCTGATCAAGATCGGCGACGGCGACCAGTTCGGCAGCGGCTTTGTCGGGGTCAATCCCAACTCCAAGATCCCGGCATTACTGGACCGTAGCGGCGCCACGCCGATTCGTGTGTTTGAGTCGGGCGCGATTTTGCAGTACCTGGCGGAAAAGTTCGGCGCATTCTTCCCGACTGAGCCTGCGGCGCGTGCGGAATGCTTGTCGTGGTTGTTCTGGCAGATGGGCAGCGCACCTTACCTGGGCGGTGGTTTCGGGCATTTCTATGCGTATGCGCCGAGCAAGATGGAGTATGCGATCAATCGGTTTGCCATGGAGACCAAGCGTCAGCTGGATGTATTGGATCAGCGCCTGGCGGTGAGTGAATACATTGCCGGGGATGAGTACACCATCGCCGATATCGCGATCTGGCCTTGGTATGGCGGGTTGGTAAAAGGCCGTTTGTATGGCGCGGCGGAGTTTTTGGCGGTGCATGAGTACACGCATGTGTTGCGCTGGGCGGATGCGATTGAAGCGCGGCCGGCGGTGCAGCGGGGGCGTAGGGTGAATCGGGTATCCGGCGAGCCTGCGGAGCAGTTGGCCGAGCGCCATTCTGCAAGCGACCTGGATTAAACCTGTGGGAGCGGGCTTGCTCGCGAATGCGGTGTGTCAGTCAACAGATTCATTGGCTGATCCACCGCATTCGCGAGCAAGCCCGCTCCCACATTTGGATTTGTGTACCCAAGTTTATTTGTAGCGCTGCTCAAACACCGCCACCTGTTCCGGCTTGATCAGCTCAAACGGCACCCACACTTCCGATTCAATCGGCTCGCCCTTGATCATCCGGATCGCCGCCTGCACCGCTTGGGTTGCCTGGGCTTTCGGGTCCTGAAACACCGACGCCGTCAGCAAGCCACGCTTGATCGCCGCCAAGCCATCTGGCAAGCCGTCGATGCCGATAATCGCCACTTCACCCTTGGCTTTGCCGGCTTGCTGCAACGCCATGGCTGCGCCAATCGCCATTTCATCGTTGTTGGCGACGATCGCATCGAACTGCGTGCCCGCCAGCAACCAGTTGCTGGTCAAGTCCATGCCTTTGCTGCGTTGCCATTCGGCGCTTTGCTGCTCCACCACCTTGATGCCGGGAAAGTCCTTGAGCACCTGTTTGGCGCCCTCGGTGCGGTCATGGGTGGCGTTTTGCGCAAGGTCACCCATGATGATCGCCACGTTGCCCTTGCCGCCAAGTTTTTCCGCGAGGTAGCGCATCTGCAATTGCCCGGCCTCGATGTCGTTGGAGGCCACGGTGACGACGCCCTTGGGCAGCGTGCGTTCATCCGGGTGGCGGTTGACGTACACCAGTGGCGTCTTCGCGGCGGTGGCTGCGCGGGTGATGTTGGCGGTGGCGGCGGTATCCACCGGCAGCACGATCACCGCGTCGACTTTCTGGTTGAGGAAGCCTTCGACCTGGTTGAGTTGGCGCACCACGTCGCCCTGGGCGTCTTCGAACTGGATCTGCACATCCTGCTGTTTGGCGGCAGCTTCCAGGCCGGTGCGTACGTAGGTCATGAAGTTGTCGTCGACCCGCGCGATGCTCACGCCGATGCGGTAAGCGGCGAACGTCCATTGGCTGAACAGCAGTAACAGCGTGGCAACGAACAACGAATAGCGGTTCATAAGGGTGATCCTTTTATTGTTATAGGGTGAATGCTTGGCGGAAACGCGCCAGGGCCAGTTCGCTGTCTCCGCTGGCCCAGCCTTCCAGTCCGACCACGCCGCTGTAGCCCATGGCGTGCAACGCCCTGGCAATGGCCGGGTAGTGGATTTCTCCCGTGCCGGGTTCCTGGCGGCCCGGCACGTCGGCGACCTGGATTTCACCGATGGCGCTACCGGCGCGCTGGATCAATTCGATCAGGTTTCCTTCGCCGATCTGCGCGTGGTACAGGTCCAGGTTCATCTTCAGGTGTGGGCTGCCCACGGCTTCGATCAGTGCCAGGGTGTCGTCGGCGCGAGCGAAGGGGGTGCCGGGGTGATCGACGTCGGTGTTGAGGTTTTCCAGCAGGAACACGCGGCCGGCGTCTTCGCCCAGGCGGGCGATTTTTTCCAGGGTCTTGCAGGCGCTCAGCCACATGCGGCCGGTGGTCCGGGACACCGGTTGCACGGGCAGGCCGCCGTCACCCAGGCCGGTGCCGTGCAGGTTGAGGCTGGGGCAGTTCAATTGCTCGGCTACCCTCAAGGATTCGCGGGCGCTGTCGAGCAAGTGGCGGATGCCGTCGGGGTCGGTGAGGGTGCCGGTGATGTAGCCGGTCATCGAGGTGAAATCGGCACCGGTCGCGGCCAGGGCATTGATGTCCTTGTCGGTCCAGTTCCAGATCTCGGCGCTGAACCCCAGCGCGTGAATACGCTGTACGCGCTCGATAAAGGGCAGGTCGAGAAACACCATCTCGGCACTGACCGCCAGTGTGAACGGGATCATCGCTGGGCTCCCTGCACGGCGACGGCCTTGCCCGTTTCGAACGACTCGATGCAGGCGCGGGCAATTGCCAGTGCCGCGCGCGCATCTTCGCCGCTGGCCAGGGGCTTGGCGCCGCTGCGCAGGCAGTCGACGAAGTGGTTGAGTTCGGCGATGTAGGCGTCGCGCAGCAGGTCGGTGTCCAGGCGCAGAGTGTCGGCCTGGATGCCTTGGGCCAGGTAGCGCACCAGGTCGGACTCAGTGACGCTGCCCATGGTCAGCATGCCTGCGCTGCCGAACACTTCGCCGCGCACATCGTAGCCATACACGGCCTGGAAGTTGGCTTCTGCGGTGGCAATTGCCCCATTGTCGAAGCGCACTGTGACCACGGCGGTGTCGAGAAAACCTTTGCTTTTGTATTCCGGAGCGATCAGCGCGTCGGCCATTACGTACACCTGCACCGCTTCGGCACCGGGGTTGAGGTAGCGCAGGGTGTCGAAGTCGTGGATCAGGGTTTCCAGGAAAATCACCCATTGCGGTGAAGCAGCCGGGTTGTTCAATGCCGGGTCGCGGGTCAGCGATCGCAACAGTTGCGGCGTGCCGATACGGCCGGCGACGACGTCGAGGTGGGCAGTACGGAAGCTCTTGGCGAAACGCCGGTTGAAGCCGACCTGCAACGGCACGCGCGCATCGGCTGCGGCGGCGATGGCGCGGTCGGCCTCGTCCAGGGTGATGGCCATCGGTTTTTCGCAGAAGATGCCTTTGCCGGCGCGCGCGGCGTTGATCACCAGTTCGGCGTGGCTGCGTGCGGGGGCGGCGATGAGTACGCCGTCGATATCCGGGTCGTCGAGCAGTTGTTGGGGGTCGGTGTAGACCTTGGCTACCCCGAGCTCAGCGGCGAGGCGGGCGGCTTGGCCGGGAGTGGGGTCGGCAATGGCTGTGAGGCTGGCCCCTGGGATGTGTCGCGCAGCCGTGAGGCCGTGGAAGCTGCCCATGCGACCAGCGCCGATCAAGCCCAGGCGGATGTTCTGTGTACTCATGAAATAACCCCTTTTTATTATTGGCCTCAGGACAGTCCTGATGGGCAAAGAGGCAGGAGCAAGGGCTGTGCCAATTCATAACATGCTGATATTTATGGATTTATAAATACATATAAACAAAAAGTGTTCATTTTGATGGCATGTCTATACTGACATGTCAAAAACATGAACACGGATGCCCCCGATGACCATGACGTTCAGCGTGCAAGACCTCGACTACCTGACTGCCTTGGGGCCTGTCGCGCTGAATGACGGACCTGTCGCCGCGCTCGAGCAGGCGTGGCGGGAGTGCCTGGCCGGCCGGGTCGAGCGCCCAGGCGAGGTCCGGCAAGTCATCTGGGATTCCTGGCGGCGAAGCGTCGAGGCCGGTATCGATCCCGATGACAGCGGGTATCGCTTCGTGGAGCCCCGCGACCTTGATGCCACCCTGGCAACTCACCGCGTGTTGATCGCTGCCGCTGCGCAAGTCATGCACGGCTTGCTGGCCTACAACCCGCGCGGCCATATCAACCTCACTGATGCCGACGGCACCACCCTGTATTTCTGCGGGTTGGACATCACCCCGGTGGGCAGCCGCCTGCTGGAATCCGTGCAAGGCACTAACTGCACCGGGCTGGCCCTGGCCGAAGATCGCCTGGTGTATGTACTGGCCGAGGAAAATTTTGGTAGTGGCCTGCGCCAGCGTCGCATGCACTGCGCCGCCGCGCCGATCAAGAATGCCCAGGGTGAAACCCTGGCGATGCTGACACTCACCGCCGAGCCCGGCTGGTTTCACTTTCATACCCTCGGCACCGTGCAGGCGGCGGCCGAAGCCGTATCACGGCAGATGGCCCTGCAAGGCCTGCTGGAAGAACAGCAAACCGTCCTCGAAGTGCTCAACGAAGGCCTGGTGGTGCTGGACGAGCGCGGCTGCATCAAGGCGCTCAACCGCTATGCCCGGCAATTGTTCCGGGTGGGGCTGGAGCTGATCGGTCGCCCGTTCCAGCACCTGGGCCGCAGTGAGTTGGGTGATGCGACGGGGGAGCCTGTGCGCGACCTGGATTGCACCTTTCACCTGCACGACCGCAGCCAGCTCGCTTGCCTGGTTTCAGTGTGCCCGCTGGAGCAGGGCGGGGTGATCGTATCGGTGCGCGAGAACCGCCGTATCCGCGAAATTACCCGGCGCATTATCGGCACCCAGGCTCGCTATACCTTTGAAACCATCCAGGGCAACTCGCGCGCTATCCAGGACGCGCTGCACCTGGGCCGCATCGCCAGCCGCAGTGAGTCCACCACCTTGATCCTCGGCGAAAGCGGCACCGGCAAAGAGCTGTTTGCTCAGGCGATCCACAACGGCAGCGACCGCTGCAATGGCCCCTTTGTGGCGGTCAACTGCGGCGCCATCCCGCGAGACCTGGTGCAAAGCGAACTGTTCGGGCATGTCGAAGGCGCCTTCACCGGCTCGGCCCGTGGCGGCTCGGCGGGCAAGTTCGAGTTGGCCGATGGCGGCACCATCTTCCTGGATGAAATTGGCGACATGTCCTTCGATGCCCAGGTCAGCCTGTTGCGGGTGTTGCAGGAAGGTGAAATCACCCGCGTGGGGGCGAAGAATTCGCGGCAAGTGGATGTGCGCATCATCGCCGCGACCCACCGCAACCTCAGCCAGGCGGTGGCCGAGGGCGCGTTTCGCGAAGACCTCTACTACCGCCTTAACGTGTTGAGCCTGACCGTGCCGCCACTGCGCATGCGCCGCGACGATATACCGCTGCTGGCGCGGCACTTTCTTGCCCGCTGCGCGCGTTCACTGCGTAAATCGGTGCAGGGTTTTTCCCCGGACGCCATGGCGCAGCTCTCGGCCTACGGCTGGCCGGGTAATGTGCGGGAGTTGGAAAACAGCATTGAACGGGCAACCAACCTGGCGACGGGTGAACTGATCCAGCCTGTCGACTTGCCCCTGGAAAGCAAGCCGCGCGCAACGGTGCGCACTGACGACGTGCAACCGACCCAGGACCTGAGCAGCCATGAAATGCACGCCATCGTCGCCGCGCTCGAAAGCACCCGCGGCAACATCCGCCTGGCCGCCCGGCAGCTAAACGTGTCGCGGGGCGGGCTGTATAACAAGATGAGCCGGTTCGGCCTGAATGCCACGGATTTTCGTGGCAACTGACCGCCTCGCAGGGCTAGGGCTTCAACTGCTTCCAGTCAATCGCAAAGCGCGCCAGGTATTTACGCAGGCGATCCGCATCATTGGGCTGGGCCTTGGCCTGGCGTGATACACCGAACAAGCGGCGGCCGGCGTCGGACAGGCTGTCGGATTGCAGGCACACCTCGATGACGGCCTTGAGTTGCAACTGGTCGAACAGGTCCAGGTCGGCGGGCAGCAGGGTGTGCGGCTCGGACAGCCCCCAGGCGTAGCGCAGGCGTTGGATTTCTTCTTCGGCCTGGGCCTCATCGATACGTCCGCTGTCGGCCAGGGTCGCCATGCGCGTGATCGACGCAGACAGCTCGCGAAAGTTACCCAGCCACGCCGCTTCGCTGGAACAGGCGAACGCCAGGTAGCGGCGGCGCGCTTCGAGGTTGAAGCGCACGCGGCGGCCTTGCTCGCGGGCGTGGCGCTCCAGCTCGAAATCGATATTGGGCTCGATGTCTTCGCGCCTGCCCGCCAAGCCCGGCAGATCAAAGGTCCACAAGTTGATGCGCGCGTACAGGTCTTCGCGGAACAGCCCTTCGGCCACGCGCCCGCGCAGGTCGCGATGGGTGCCGGCGATGATCAGGAAGTCGCTGGCCACTTCGCGGTCGGCGCCCATGGGGTAGAAGCGCTTTTCTTCGATGGCTTTAAGCAGCATCGCTTGTTCATCAGGGCCCAGTTCGCCGATTTCATCAAGGCACAACATGCCGCCATCCGCCGCGCGCAGCAGGCCGTCGCGGGCGTTTTGTGCGCCGGTGAAGGCGCCCTTGGTATGGCCGAACAACGCCGACATAGCACCATCGCCGCGCAGGGTGGCGCAGTTGACTTCCACGAAGCGCCCTTGCACTTGATGGCGGCTGCGCTTGAGTTCGTAGATGCGGCGGGCGAGGAACGACTTGCCCGCGCCCGTGGGGCCGATCAGCAGCATCGGCGCCGTGGAGCGCACGGCCACGCGTTCGATCTGCTCGATGGAGGCATTGAACGCGCTGTTGCGCGTGGCGATCCCCGACTTGAGAAACGCCAGGCCCTCCAGGCGCTGGTGGGCGAAGCGGGAGGCGATGCGGTCGTAGCGCGACAGGTCGAGATCGATCAGGGTGTGGGTGCCGGTGGCGGGTGCGGTGTCGTCGAGGCGGCGGCTGGGCGCGGTCTGGATCAGCCGCGCGGGCAGGTTGCGCGCCTCTGTCAGCAGGAACCAGCAAATCTGCGCCACGTGCGTGCCGGTCGTAATGTGGACCAGGTAGTCCTCGTGTTCGGTGTCGAAGCGGTAGTCGGTGGTGAAGTCGTGCAGCGCGCCGTAGACCTCTTCGAAATCCCAGGGGTTGTTCAGCGGCATGGGGTGCAGGCGCACCTCGGTGTGGGGCGAGATCTGCTGGACATCGGCGCGCACCCGCTCGGCGAGGCTGACGTCCCGGGCGTCGATGTCGTGGATCAGCTCCAGGCAATCAATCTGCAGGTTGTCCTGCTGGCACAGGCCGACGCTGGGGCGCCAGTGGTTCCAGCGGTTGGCGCCTTTGCCGACGCGATCCAGCTTGGAGCCGATAAACCCGATGGCGACGGTGCGCTTGTGTTTCATGGCTAGACCAAAATATAAGTAACGATATGTGAGGATATGAAGTTGACGATCAGCTTGTCATGGTTTTTTTGGGTGTGAGTTATCAATTATTAAAAATAACTATATAAAACAATTGGATAAGTATTTTTAGAGCGGCTTTTAAAAAACTGGCACGCCCGCTGCTATGCCTCTATCAACGCCGCAGCGCCGGCTTTCAAAAAAAGAATCGAGATCATGCAAGAGAAAACCTACCAACTGCTGGAAATCGCCGACGGCAAGCCGATCAAACTCTGGACCCAGGGCGTGCCCGTCGAACCCGAGGCCCGCCAGCAACTGATGAATACCGCCAAGATGCCGTTTATCTTCAAGCACCTTGCGGTGATGCCGGATGTGCACTTGGGCAAGGGGTCGACCATCGGCAGCGTGATCCCCACCGTGGGCGCAATCATCCCGGCAGCGGTGGGCGTGGATATTGGCTGCGGCATGATCGCCGCGCGTACCACGCTGACCGCCAGCGACTTGCCCGACAACCTCCATGGCCTGCGGTGCGCCATCGAGGCCGCCGTACCCCATGGCCGCACTCGCAGCCGTAAAGGCCGCGACAAAGGTGCATGGGAAGACGTGCCGGCCCAGGCCGATCAGGCATGGACGGCGTTGCACCCGCGCTTCAAGGCGATCACTGACAAGTACCCGCAACTGGAACGCAGTAACAACCGCCAGCACCTCGGCACCCTGGGCGGCGGCAACCACTTTGTCGAGGTGTGCCTGGATGAAGCCAACCGTGTCTGGTTCATGTTGCACAGCGGTTCGCGTGGCGTGGGTAACGCCATCGGCAACCTGTTTATCCAGTTGGCCCAGGCGGACATGCAGCAACACCTGGCGAATTTGCCGGACCGCGACCTGGCGTATTTCGAAGAGGGCAGCCAGCACTTCGATGACTACGTGGAAGCGGTGGGCTGGGCTCAGGATTTCGCCCGGCAGAACCGCGAGTTGATGATGCGCGCGGTGGTCCAGGCCACACGCCAGGTGATCAGCAAGCCATTTGAAGTGGCGCTGGAAGCGGTGAACTGTCATCACAACTACGTGCAGAAAGAGCGGCACTTTGGCGAAGATATTTTGGTGACGCGCAAGGGCGCGGTGTCGGCGAAGAAGGGCGAGCTGGGGATTATTCCGGGCTCCATGGGCGCCAAAAGCTTCATCGTGCGTGGACTGGGCAACGAAGAGTCGTTCTGCTCGTGCAGCCACGGCGCCGGCCGCACCATGAGCCGTACCAAGGCGAAGAACACCTTCACCCTGGCCGACCAGATCCGCGCGACGGCCCATGTGGAGTGCCGCAAGGACGCCGATGTGATCGATGAAATTCCGATGGCCTACAAGGACATCGACCAAGTCATGCACGCCCAGCGCGAGCTGGTGGAAGTGCTGCACACCTTGCGTCAAGTGGTGTGCGTCAAAGGATAAGAGGGGGAATAGAGATGGAAAGGGAAGAACGCCACCCATTGAGCGACGCCATGCGCGCGCGAGTGCTTCAGGAGCTGGAGCGCATAGAGCGTGAGCGCAATGTGACGGTACTGTATGCCTGCGAATCCGGCAGCCGGGCCTGGGGTTTTGCCTCCACCGACAGCGACTACGATGTGCGTTTTGTCTACGTGGAAAAACCTGACTGGTTCATGCAGGTGGATACGCCGCGCGACGTGATCGAACGCCCGTTGGATGACGAGTTGGATGTGAGCGGCTGGGAGTTGCGCAAGACCTTGGGCCTGCTGCGCAAATCCAACCCCACGCTGCTGGAATGGCTTGATTCGCCGCTGGTGTATCGCCAGGAGGCCGAGGCCACGGCGCAATTGCGTGCCCTGGCCGAGGCGTTCTACAGCCCGCCGGCGGCGCGCAATCATTACCTTTCGATGGCCAAGAAGAATTTTCGCGGCTATCTGCAAGGCGACACGGTGCGGTTCAAGAAGTACTTCTACGTGCTGCGGCCGTTGCTGGCAGTGCGTTGGATCGACCTGGGGCTGGGGCGGCCGCCGATGACCTTCGCCGATTTGTTGAGCACAGTGGATGACGCACAACTGCTTGATGAGGTCGCAACCCTGCTGGTGTTGAAACGCAATGCCGGGGAAGCGGCCTACGGGCCACGGCGCCCGGCGTTGCACGCCTACATACAGCGTGAACTGGAACGCGAAGTGCCGGTATTGCCACGCACTCATGAAGACGCCCAACAACTGGACCACTACCTGCGGGACACGGTCAAACGCTTTGCTTAAGGATAGATATGAAACAGGACCTCATTGAACTCGACGGCGCCATCGGCGGTGGCCAGGTACTGCGCAGCGGGCTCAGCTTGTCGATGGTGACCGGGTTGACCCTGCGCATCAAAAACATCCGCGCCAAGCGCAGTCGGCCAGGCTTGATGCGTCAACACCTGACCGCCGTGCTGGCGGCGGCGCAGGTCTGTGGTGCCAAGGTGCAAGGTGCTGAACTGGGCTCGCAAACACTGGTGTTCGAACCCGGGCCGATTCAAGGGGGCGAATACCGGTTTTCCATTGGCACGGCCGGCAGTTGCACCCTGGTGCTGCAGACCTTGTTGCCGGCATTGCTGCGCGCCCCCACGGCCAGCCGCGTGACGATCTGCGGCGGCACCCATAACCCGCTGGCACCGCCGGTGGACTTTCTGCAGCGCGCCTGGCTTCCATTGTTGCAGCGTATGGGCGCGCGCATCGAATTGAGCCTGAACCGCTACGGGTTTGTACCGGCTGGCGGTGGTGAGTTAGAGGCGTTTATCCAACCCAGTGAGCTGATGCCGCTGCAGTTGATGCAGCGCGGAGAACTGCTCGCAGCCCGCGCGGTAACCCTTAACGCAGGGTTGCCCGCCCAAGTGAGCGAGCGCCAGTTCAAGCGCGTGCGCCAGCGTCTATCGTTTGCGGACACGCAACTGTTCCCGGTCGAGATTGACCCGCAACAGGGCCCAGGCAATGTGCTGATGCTGGAGTTCGTCCACGAGCATGTCACCGAAATATTCAGTGCCTTTGGCATGGCCAAGGTGCGCGCCGAAACGGTGGCCGACCAAGCTATCGACCAGGCCAGTGAGTGGCGAGGCACCGACACGGCAGTAGGCGAACACCTGGCCGATCAGTTGCTGTTGCCAATGGCACTGGCGGGTGGCGGCCGTTTCACCACGCCGCACATGAGCGAGCATTTGCACAGCAACATGCTGGTGATCCAGCGCTTCCTGCCGGTGGTGATCGAGAGTCACGTGCTGGAGACGGGTGGCTTGAAGGTCGAGTGCCGAGCGCGCTAGAGATTCTCCGACGTCACAATCTGCGGCGGTATAAGCACCCGATGCCGCACCGGATCGAACCCTTCGGCGCTCTGCAACGCCACCATCAACGCCACCAATGCCGCGGCCGTCCGCCCCGGCTGCGAGTCCATCACTACATCAATCAAACCCTGGCTCAGCGCCTGGCGCGACAGCTCGGTGGACTCCTGCAGGATGCAACACAGCGCCGGGCGCTTGGGCAGCTGTGCCAGGGCGCTGATGATGCCATCACCGCCGCCGCCCACCACACACAGCCCGCGCAGGTCGCTGTGACGGCTGATCAAGTCGAGGGTGGCTTCTTCGGTGATGTCGCAGTTATCCAGGTTGATCAGCGGCTCCAACGGCTTGAGCCCCGGCGCGTGCTCGGCGAGGTAGCTGTGCAGGCCTTCGACCCGTGCCTGGTGGCCGAGAAAGCGGTGGCCGCCGAGCAAGATCCCCACGCTGCCTTTGCGTGCGCCGCAGGTACGGGCGAGCAACCAGCCCATGGTGCGGCCGACCACGTGGTTGTCCTGGCCCACATAGGGCTCCTCGGCGTGTTCGTGGATATCCGAAAGCAGGGCGACCACCGGCACGCCGGCTGCGCGGATCTGCGCCAGGCAGGCGTTGATCATTGGGTGGGCAAAACTGACCACCGCGAGGCTATCGCACTGCACGGCCAACTGTTCGATTTGCGCGACGATGGCGCTGGGCGTGCGATCGATGATGTATTCGAACTGGCACGTAAGGTTGGCACCGGCATGCTGCTCGGCTGCATCGCTGATGGCACGGGCCAGGTTGGCGTAGAACGCCTGGGCGGTGCCCAGCAACAGGATGCCTAGGCGGTAGGTCGGGCGCCGTTCGCGAATGCGCTGGCCAATCAGCCGCGCGGCAAAGTAACCCACGGCTTCGGCGGCCTGGAACACCTGTTCGGCGGTGTCGGGATTGACCGGCGCACGCGCATTCAATACGCGGTCGACGGTGGCCACACTCAGCCCGGCCTGGGCGGCAACGGTGGCAATGGTTGGGCGTTTATTGTTGTTCATGACAAGCCCCTTGAGCGTCTTGATAGAAAACTATCAAGCCCCGCTGGGCCTGGATGATAGCTTGATAGGGAATGGATTCAAGGCCTTGAGGGTGATTTAGGCGTTCTCTATCGTGGGTTTCACACAGCACCTGAAACCACCCGCTTGCGGAGAACAATAACAATGCCTGAACACACCGCTCATCCCGCCCGGCGCGACTACAGCCTCACCGGCCCCGAAGCCGCCCGCGCCTTTGATAAAGGCCTGGTCTCGGCCAGTTGGTATCAGTCGCCGGTTTCCCGAAAACGCATGAAAGCACTGATGCAGCGTCGCGACGGCCCGGCCTTGCTCGACACTGCCATTTGGGTGACCGCGCTGTTCGCCACTGGTTTTGGCGGCTACTGGTTCTGGGGCACCTGGGCCTGCGTGCCGTTCTTCCTGGCCTATGGCGTGCTGTACGGCACCGCGTCCAACCCGCGCTGGCACGAAACCGGCCATGGCACGGCGTTCAAAACCCGTTGGATGAATGACGTGCTGTACCAGGTTGCAAGCTTTATGTGCATCTTCGAGCCCCATGTGTGGCGTTGGAGCCATGCCCGTCATCACACCGACACCATCGTCGTCGGTCGCGACCCTGAGATTGTCGAGCCGCGCCCACCGCGCTTCTCGATGATGTTCTTGAGCCTGTTCAATGTGCCCTTGGCCTGGAAGACGTTCAGCGGCGTGGCGCGCCATACCGTCGGCAAGATGAGTGCCCAGGAGGCAGACTTTATCCCCGAGTCCGAATGGCCCAAGGTGTTCCGCGCGGCGCGTATCTGGGTCGGCATCTACGCGGTGGTCATCGGCACCGCCTTGTACCTGCACAGCTGGCTGCCGCTGATGCTGATTGGCCTGCCGAGTATCTACGGTGCCTGGCTGGGCTATATTTTCGGCCTCACTCAACACGTGGGCCTGGCCGAGGATGTGCTCGACCACCGCAGCAACTGCCGCACCATTTATATGAACCGTGTGCTGCGCTTTATCTACATGGACATGAACTACCACCTCGAACACCACATGTACCCGATGGTGCCGTATCACGCCCTGGCGCAATTGCACGAAGAAATACGCGGCGACTGCCCGGCGCCCTACACCGATCTGTTCGAGGCGTACAAGGAAATCCTGCCGACCATCTGGAAGCAGCGCAGCGACCCCAACCATTTCGTTCAGCGCCCGATACGCCCGCGTGCCGAACCGGCCGCCAATGCCCCCGTGCATGCAGAAGCCACTGCCGGCTGAACGCCTTCCAAGAACAAGAGAAAACGCCATGAACGATCAATGGATCGACGTCTGCGCCGTGGGCGAAATAGACGAAGAAGACGTGCTGCGCTTCGACCACGGGCCGCACACCTACGCGGTGTATCGCTCGGCCGACAATGAATTTTTTGCCACCGCGGGGCTGTGCACCCATGAGAAAATTCACTTGGCCGACGGCCTCGTGATGGACCACATCATCGAGTGCCCCAAGCACAACGGGCGCTTCGATTACCGCACCGGCAAGGCCCTGGGTGCGCCAGTGTGCGTCAACCTCAAGACCTACCCGGTGCGGGTCGAAGCGGGGCGGGTATTGCTCGCCGTCACGGCGTGATGATGAACGACGCTCTGATTATCGTTGGTGCCGGCCATGCCGGTGGCCGTGCGGCGCTGACCTTGCGCGAAGAAGGTTATACCGGGCGGCTGATCCTGATCGGCGATGAGCCGCACGTGCCCTACGAGCGGCCGCCGCTGTCCAAAGGCCTGTTGCAGGGCACAGCGGATTTGGCCGGGTGCAGCCTGTGCGACAGCGCGCGGCTGGCCGAGCTGGATATTGAGCATATCGCCGGTAATCCGGTGGCTCGCTTGGCGCCGCAACACCATCGCCTGCAACTCGCCGACGGCCAGTGGCTGCCGTATGCCGGTCTGCTGTTGGCCACCGGCGGCAGGGCACGACGATTGCCTCAGGCGCAGGCCAATGTACTTTACCTGCGCACCCACGATGAGGCGCTGGCCTTGCGCAGTGCCCTGAACCCCGGCACGCGGCTGGTGGTGGTGGGTGGCGGGTTTATCGGGCTGGAAGTGGCGGCGACAGCACGCGGCCTGGGTTGTGAGGTGACGGTGCTGGAAGCCGGACCGCGCCTGGCGGGCCGGGTGTTGCCGGCGGTTATCTCCCAAGCGCTGCTGGATTTGCATCGTCGCCAAGGGGTGGATGTGCGTTTGAACGTGGCGCTGGAGTCCATCCAGGCCGACGCCGTGCTGTTGGTGGACGGGCAGCGGTTGCCCTGCGACTGGGTGGTGGTCGGCATCGGCATGCAGCCCAACATCGAACTGGCCACGGCGGCGGGGCTGGACGTGGGGCAGGGCATTCGCGTCGATACGTACCTGCGCGCCAGCGCACCGGACATCTATGCCGCTGGCGATGTGTGCGAATTCCGCCTGGACGGCCTGTACCAACGCCAGGAAACCTGGCGCAATGCCGAAGCCCAAGGGCGGCATGCGGCGCTGAATATGTTGGGGCGCAATGTGCCGTTCGAGGCGCTCCCCGGTTTCTGGTCCGATCAGTACGATTGGGGGGTGCAGACCGTGGGTGTGATCACGCCGCTTACGGTCAGTCGGCCATTGCCGGGCGGCGGCTTGCTGCTGTTCTACCTGGATGCCGATCACCATCTGCAAGGTGCGTGCGGATGGGCGCCAGGCAACAGTGCGGCCAAGGACATCAAGCTGTGCGAACGCCTGATCTGCGCATGCACCCCGCTCAACGCGACCAGCCTGGCCGACCCCGAGCTGTCCCTCAAACACATCCTGCGAGGCTGATATGCGCCAATTCCTGGTGTTCCAATCCCTGTGGGCCATGCAAACCGAGCCCGGCCCCCTCGAAGCCCAACTCGAGCGCATCAAAGCCGCCGGTTTCGACGGCATCACCGACCATTACTTCAAGCCCGCCGACGTCTCGCGCCTGCACGCCGCCGCCACGGCCAGGGGCTTGCAGATCGAAGGCCAGCTGTTCCCGCAGTCGGTGGATGATCTGGCGGCCGCACTGGACGTAATCAGCCGCTACGGCTGCCACCACCTCACCCTGCAAGCCGACGTGCGCCCGCGCACTCAAACCGAGGCCGCACGGTTGGTCGAAGGCTGGCAGCGCCTGGCCGAGCAGGTGGACTTTCCGGTGCTGCTGGAAACCCATCGTTATCGGCTCACCAACGATCTGTTGTTCACCCTCGACCTGCTGGCACAGATGCCCGATTTGAAGCTGCTGGCCGACCTGTCCCACTACGTGGTCGGGCGTGAGTTGCCCGAGCCCGTTACTGCTGAAGATGACGAGCAGATCCGCACGATCCTGCGTCACAGCTGGGGCTTTCACGGCCGCGTGGCCAGCAGTGAACAGGTGCAGGTGTCGCTGGACTTTCCCCAGCATCAAGCCTGGGTACAGCGTTTTACCGAGTGGTGGCGCTACGGGATCGAAGACTGGCTGGCACGGTCCGATACGCCGCAAAGCCTGAGCTTCACCTGCGAACTGGGCCCGCCGCCCTATGCGATCACCGGCGCGGATGGGCGTGAAATCAGTGATCGCTGGGCGGAGGCGCTGAAGCTGCAGGCGTTGATTCGGCAGGTGTGGCACAGCTGTCAGTGATGACCTTGTACCCCCTCAGCAAAGGAACGCGATCTTCAAAACAAAGCAATTCCAGTGTGGGAGCGGGCTTGCTCGCGAAAGCGGTGTGTCAGTCACTGAATGAGTTGGCTGACACACCGCATTCGCGAGCAAGCCTCCCACATTAGTTTTGCGGTGGTTTGCAAATAGCGTCAGTTCAACTCAGCAACCCGGTACTCACCGCCACAATCAGGAACACCCCCAGCAGCGCGCGATAAATCACGAACGGCCAGGTGGAGAATCGCTCCAAAAACTTCATCAGGCCCCAGATCGCAAAAAACGCCGAGATGCTCGCCACCACCAAACCAAAGATCAAATGCGGCCAGGCATGGGCCGGCATATCGGCATGCAGCAGCACCCACAGTTCTTTCAAACCGGCGAGGGCGATGGCGGGCAGGCCCAGCAGGAAAGAAAAGCGCGCCGCTTCCTCACGTTTGAAGTTGAGATACAGTGCCGCCGTCAGGGTGGAGCCGGAGCGCGACACCCCTGGAATCAACGCGCCAATCTGCGCCACTCCCACGATCAACGCATCCCGCAGGCGCATTTCACTCACCTCCCGGGTGTGGCGTGCACGGACGTCCGCCACTGCCATCAGCACCGCCATGACCACGCAGGAAATCCCGATCACCATCAGCCCACGCAACGGCGAGTTGCAGGCATTCAAGGTCGAAGACAACGCCAGGCCGGCGATGCCGATAGGAATGGTCGCCAGCACAATCGCCACCGCCAGCTTGAACCACCGGTCGTAGTAGTCACCCCGGCGCACCGCGCTGATGCTGCCGGTGGTCACTTGGCGTACATCGCGCCAGAAATAACTGACCACCGCGGCCAGTGCCGCCAACTGCATGGCTGCGGAAAACGCCGAGCCGGGGTCTTGCCAGCCGAGCAGGGCTGGTACTACGCGCATATGGGCGGTGGACGACACCGGCAGCAGTTCGGTAATGCCCTGGATCACGCCCAGGATGAAGATCTGCAGGTAGTCCAGGGAGGCAAAACCTACATCCAGGCCGGCGGTACAGACGTTTGTCAAAATACATGTCCTTGAAAAAGAGCGGCAATTTCGCGGAGTTTATTCGAAATGTTTCAAGGTCTCGGAAGGGGCAATGCCTTTTTGCATTCGGTTCAGCAAGTAGAAAGGTTGGCCACGCTATTGGACTGTGCTCAGGTTTTGTGAACAATGGCGCCCTGCGTTTTTTCACTGAGGGTCCCATGCCTGAAACCACCGTCGAATTGATCCAGACCGGCCCTGAAGAAGCCGAGCTGATCCGCAATCTCTACCAGTATTACGCCTATGAATCCTCGGACTGGGAACAGGAAGATGTCGAGGCGGACGGCCGTTTCTACATTCACGACGAACACCTGGCCCGCTATTGGCAAGACCCGCAATGGAGCGCCAACCTGCTGCTGGTCGATGGCTACATCGCCGGTTTCCTGCTGATCGAAGGCAGCGAACTGCCGGGTATCCACGCTCTGGAACTGGCTGACCTGTTCATCCTCAAGCGCTATCGGCGCAAAGGCATCGGCCGTGCCATCGCCAGCCAGGTGCTGTGCAGCGGCGAGGCGGATTGGCTGGTGCGCTTTTACGACCAGGATGAAGTGTCCCAGGCGTTCTGGCGCAGGGTGCTGGACAACCTGCCGCGCCCGGTACAGGCGATTGAGTTGGCGGATGATCCGCAGTTGGTGAGTTACCTGGTGACACGCGCGGTGTTGCACTAAGCGCGAGGTTGAACTTAAAGCAGGGGGGGGGCGCCTCAGAGGCTTGTCGGTCAAAATGGTGTTCACCCCCCGTGGCAGCGGCATCTACGCCGTGCGTAATGCGTTCTGCCTGAACGACCCCAATGGCACGGTGACCATCCGTGACCTGAACACTGGGGAAGCACTCAGCAGCGAAAGCCTTTACCACTGCCGCTAGACGCTCTAGCTCCTGAACAACGCCTGCTGCATCGCCTGCGGCGGCTGCCCGAACGCCCTGAGAAACGCCTGGCGCATGCGTTCGCGGTCACCAAACCCGGTCTCACGGGCCACCACTTCCACGGGATGACGACTGGTTTCCATCATCGCCCGCGCGGCCTCTACGCGCAGGGACTCGATGGCCTTGGCCGGCGTTTGCCCGGTTTCTTCGCGAAACACCCGGCTGAACTGGCGTGGACTGAGCCGGGCAACATCGGCCAGGGCTTCCACCGAGAGATCATGGGTCAGGTTCTCACGGGCATAGGCCAGGGCCAGTTGTACGCGGTCTGACTTGGGGTCCAGTTCCAACAGCGCCGACAACTGCGATTGTTCACTGCCCCGACGTTGGGCGATCACCAGCTTGCGTGCAATGCGTCGCGCGAGGTCGCTGCCCAGGTCGTTCTCCACCATCGCCAACGCCAAGTCCACACCGGCGCTCATGCCGGCGCCGGTCCACACCTGGCCGTCGACGATGAACAGCTTGTCTTCTTCCAGGCGGATATCCGGATAGCGCTTGCGAAAGGCCGGCGCGTGAATCCAATGGGTGGTGGTGCGCTTGCCCTCCAGCAAGCCGGCTTCTGCCAGCACGAAGATGCCCATGCACAACGAGGCGACGCGTCGCGATTGGGCCGAGGCGGCCTTGACCAGTTCCAGCAGGTTCGCTTCCGGCAGGCGAAACTCCAGGTAGCCGCTGACGATCAGCGTGTCGTAGCCCTGCGGCCGGATCGGTAGGGTATTCACCGAGAACCCCTGGGAGGTCATCACCGCGCCGCCACTTTCCGACACCAGGTGAAACTCATAGGCCGGCTCGCCGCGCAGCAGGTTTGCGCACTCGAACACCGAGCCCAGGCTGAGGCTCAGGGATTGGAAGTTCGGGTAAACCATCAGCGCAACGCTGTGCATCGCATGTCTCCAGAAGCGTGGTAGGGGGGGATTGTCGGTGGCTGCCGGGAAAACGGCAACCGACTTTGCCGCATGTCCGGAATCCTTGCGGATCTGACATTGTGCGCGTTTTACCCGGCCCCTAACATTCACCCAACGAACGAGACGACTGGTCTAATCGGACGGGATGAAAAATGAGCCGCGAAACTAAAAGTGCAAGGCAGACGATTCTGGAAAGTGCGCAGCCGATTGTGGGCGCCAAAGGATTTTCTGCGGTGGGATTGAACGAAATACTTCAAGCCGCCGATGTGCCTAAAGGCTCGTTCTATCACTACTTCAACTCTAAAGATGCGTTCGGGGTGGTATTGCTCGATACCTATTTCGACAACTACTTGAACGCTATGGAACAGCTGTTCAATCAGCCGGACTTAACCCCGCACGCCAAGTTGATGCGCTATTGGCACAGCTGGATCGACAACCAGACCGGCGGCACCGACGCAGGCAAATGCCTTGCCGTCAAACTGGGTGCAGAGGTGTCAGACCTTTCAGAACCGATGCGCCTGGCCCTGCAGCGCGGCACCGCACGCACTATTGCGTTGCTCGCAATTGCCTTGCAACGCGGCATCGAAGACGGCTCGCTGAAGGTTGCGCAACACCCTGAAAGCCTGGCCCAGCGCCTGTATGCGTTGTGGCTGGGGACCAGCGTCATGAGCAAGATCACCCGTACTTGCGCGCCGTTCGACGAGGCGCTGTGGCTGACCCGACACCTGTTGGGCTGTCCTGAACACACTGACACTCACACCTATCGAGGCACTGGAAAATGAAAGTATTAATGGTACTGACCTCTCACGACCAGCTTGGCGATACCGGGCGCAAGACCGGCTTCTGGCTCGAAGAATTTGCTGCACCCTATTACGCGTTCAAGGACGCTGGCGCCGAAGTGGTACTGGCATCCCCGGCCGGCGGTCAACCGCCGCTGGACCCGGTGAGCGACCAGCCGGACGCCCAGACTGAACAGACCCACCGCTTCGCCGCCGATCCGGCTGCACAGCAGGCCCTGGCCAACACACTGAAACTGGAAACCGTCAACGCCGACGCCTTCGACACCGTGTTTTACCCAGGCGGCCACGGCCCGCTGTGGGACCTGGCGGAGTCACCGGTCTCGATTGCCCTGATCGAGTCCTTCGAACGCGCTGGCAAACCGATCGGTTTTGTCTGCCACGCACCGGGCGCGCTGCGTCACGTCAAGGCGGTCAATGGCGACCCGTTGATCAAGGGCCGTCGCGTCACCGGGTTCTCCAACTCGGAAGAAGCGGCGGTGGAGTTGACCGACGTGGTGCCGTTCCTGATTGAAGATGAGTTCAAGAAACTCGGCGGCCATTACGAGAAGGGCGCCGATTGGCATTCCTTTGTCATCACAGATGGCCTGTTGGTCACTGGGCAAAACCCTGGCAGTTCCAGCGATGTGGCCAAAGCCCTGCTCACACTCACCGCTTAACTAAATAAACCGCTGTATTCATTGGCGACTTTTATAAGTCGCCAATGCTTTAGCACGTCCGCAATTTGGAAAGCCTTACATGACTGACACTGTACTAAGTACCCCGGTAAAACTGGGTCACCACACGTTAAACAACCGTATCGTCCTGCCGCCGTTGACGCGCCAGCGCAGCGCCCAGCCCGGCGATATCGCCACCGACTTGATGGCCGAGTATTACCGCCAGCGTGCCACGGCTGGTTTCATGGTCAGCGAAGGCACGCAGATCGAGCCGCGTGGCCAGGGTTATGCGTGGACGCCGGGCATTTACACCCCGGCGCAGATCGACGGCTGGCGCAAAGTCACCGACGCGGTGCACGCCGAAGGCGGGGTGATCTTTGCCCAGTTGTGGCACGTTGGCCGGGTCTCGCATAACGCGTTGCAGCCAGACGGCGCCGCACCTGTCGCGCCGTCGGCGATCCAGGCGCAGCAGGCCAAGGCCTTTATCGAAACCGGTCCTGGCGTGGGTGAGCTGAAGCAGCCGCCGGTACCGCGTGCTTTGAGCGCTCTTGAGGTCGAAGAGTTGGTCGGGCACTACGCCCAGGCCGCACGCAATGCACTGGATGCCGGGTTTGACGGGGTGGAAATCCATTCGGCGAATGGGTACCTGGTCAACCAGTTCATCTCGGCCCACGCCAATCAGCGTGACGATGAATACGGCGGCTCACTGCACAATCGCCTGCGCTTCCTGCGTGAAATCGTTGAGGCCGTGAGCGCCGTGGTTGGGCCGGAGCGTCTGGGTGTGCGCTTCTCGCCCTTGTTCAGTGGCACTGATCAGGATCGCGTGTACATCGGCCTGGTGGAAGAAGACCCGCATCACACCTATATCGAAGCGATCAAGGTGTTGGAGGAGTCAGGCATCGCCTATGTGTCCATCGCTGAAGCCGACTGGGACAACGCCCCAGTGTTGCCAGACACTTTCCGTGAAGCGGTGCGCAGCACCTTCAGTGGTCGCATCATCTACGCTGGCCGCTACACCGCTGAACGCGGCGCTGCTCTGGTAGAAGCGGGGTTGGCGGACTTGATCGCATTCGGGCGGCCATTCATTGCCAACCCGGACCTGCCGCAACGGATTTTCAATGGGTGGCCGCTGAACCCGCTGAAGGCTGAGGGGCTTTACGGTGGGACGCAAGCCGGATACATCGACTACCCGGTGTACGCCGAGTAGCCCTGCGAAGGTGATCCATGTGGGCGCTGGCTTGCCTGCGATAGCTATGTGTCAGACGACCAGGATCGAGTGTATATCCGTTATTTAGGTAACGGCCACTTAGGGTTCCGCTCTTACAGCGGGTCACTTTTGGCAAACGCCCCAAAAGTAACCAAAAGGTCTTCGCCCCACCACTCGGCACCTCGCTTAGGCTCGGTGTGCCAGAACGCAGGCTTGAATCCGTGGGCCGCCGCAATGGGCCATCCTTGGCCCAGTGCGGCTAACCCGGCGTCCTGCCGGGTTACCTACGGATTCAAGCCTGCGTTCGGCCAGCGTGGTTGACGGGGCGCCTCAGATCAAAATCAAAAGCCAGGCGGCCTGACAGCCGACCTAGATTCTGTGTCGAACTCAGTTCAACGTGGGAGCTGGCTTGCCTGCGATAGCATCGACTCGGTTCAACTGAATGACCAAGGTGTCTGCATCGCAGGCAAGTCGAATCGTCGTACCGCAGCTCCCACACTGGATCTTCACAGGGCCAGGATCAGCGTCACTCCACCCGCAACACAATCTTCCCGATATGGTCCCCACCCTCCATCCGCGCATGCGCCTGGGCGGCGTCGGTGTAGGCGTACACCTTGTCGATGATCGGCAGGCACCGCCCGGCGGCCAGTACCGGCCAGATGTATTCGCGCAGTTGTTCGGCGATGGCAGCTTTTTCTTCTTTACTGCGTGCCCGCAGGAGTGAGCCGGTAATCACCGCGCGTTTGCCGAGAATGCTCAGCAGGTCGACGTCATTGGCCTTGGCGCCGCCGAGGAAGCCCAGCATCACCAAGTGACCGTCCATGGCCAAGGCCTTGAGGTTGTTGTTGAGGTAGGAGGCTCCCATGATGTCGAGGATCACATCGACGCCCTGGTTGTCGGTCTGCTGCGCGATGACTTCGGCAAAATCCTGCTCGCGATAATTGATAGGTTCAGCGCCCAGCTTGGCAATCGCGGCACATTTTTCGGCGCTGCCAGCGGTGGCAAACGCCTGGATGCCAAACTCGCGGCACAGCATCAAAGCGGTGGTGCCGATGCCGCTGGTGCCGCCGTGGATCAGCACGCGCTGACCGGTGTGCGCATCGCCAAGGCCGAACAGGTTGGCCCACACGGTGAAGAACGTTTCCGGTACGGCGGCGGCTTGAATCCAGTCCATACCCTCAGGGATCGGCAAGGCCTGGCCGGCCGGCACGCTGCAAAATTGCGCGTAACCACCGCCGTTGGTCAGGGCACAAACCTTGTCGCCCACCTGGTATTCGCTCACGCCTTCACCCAGCGCCACCACTTCACCGGCCACTTCCAGCCCGGGGATCGGGCTGAAGCCGGGTTTCATCGGGTATTTGCCGGCGCGTTGCAGGGCGTCGGGGCGGTTGACCCCGGCGGCATGCACGCGGATTAGGATTTCGCCGGGGCCGGCGACAGGCACATCGGCCTGGCGCGGTTGCAGCACTTCAGGCCCGCCAGGGGTGGTGATTTCGATCAGGGTCATTTCTTGAGGAAGCGTCATTTCAGATTACCTGCAGCGATGAGCGTATGAGGTGGGACCGTACCGAGCGGTCGACGGTTCAGCAGGATCATGCCCAGTTCCAGTGCCAATGCGACCACAATGGCCCCGGCGGCGATCATGAACAACAGCGCATGCTGCCCGCCACTGCGGTTGAACAGTGCCGAATAGGCAAACCCGGACCGCGCCTGGAACGTCGCGAAGGACACCGTGGCGCGGCTCCATGCCACTTGTTGCTGGTGATGGTTGGGCAGCAACTCATGCACCCGCGCCAGTGCCAGCGGCGCGATGCCCGGCGGGAAGGAACCGAGGATCACCGCGAGCGCCGCCAGGGCGGTAAACGAGCCGGCAAACGGCAGCAAGCCGAGCGCAATCGCCTGCACCACCAGCGCCACGCGAATACTCAAGCGGGCCCCGAGTTTATCGGCGAGGAACCCTTAAGTCACCGGCCCCACAATCGCGCCCAGGCCGTACATTACCCAGATCATCGCGCCGATGTGCGCGCCGTCTCCCAGGCCACGGGCCACGTAATCCACCAGGAACACCATCGCCGGCACCAAGCCCGCCGCCATAAAAGCGTATTGGGCGAACAACAGGTACACGCCAGAAGGTGTCGCTGCGCAAGTGTCTGCTCGTGCCGGTGCCTCATGCAGCTTACCGCTGGGCCAGGCGAACCAGCTCGCAACCGCGGCCCTCAGTTCAAGCCTGCTGTGCGCCGCTCTATTGCTGCGGGCATCGGCATCGGCGAAATCCCGGTGTACACCGGCGAACGTGACGGGCTGGTACGCCTGTGGCCCGACCGCACGCGGCCCTTGCCGTATGACGTGTGGCTGGTGACCCACGCCGATCTGCGCCACACCGCGCGAGTGCGGGTGGTGATCGATGAAATCGTCGCGGCATTTGCCGGTACGGGGGAGTGAGGTCAGCACAGGCTTGCAAGCAGGCGGATGGCACCGTTGACACAATCGACGTTTGTCTCGACCAACAGAGAGCACGTATGAACGAATCAAAACAACAGGACCTGGGGTTGTTGTTTCTACGGGGCAGCGGGGCGCTGTTCCTGCTGTGGGTGCACGGTTTGCCGAAACTGTTGAACTACAGCGAGCAGTTGAAGCTGATCGAGGACCCGTTTCACTTGGGCGCTCACATCACGCTGCTGCTGGCGATATTTGCCGAGGTGCTGTGCCCGCTGCTGATCATTGCCGGGGTGCTGGTGCGCCTGGCGTGCCTGCCGATCCTGGCGGTGCTGTTGATTGCCATGCGGGTGGTGCACCCGGAGTGGACGTTGCTGGAAGGGCAATTCGGCTGGCTGCTGTTGATCATTTTCAGCAGCGTGTTGATCGCAGGGCCTGGGCGTCTGGTCGTGAGCCAACGTTTCTCCTGAGCAAAAAAAGGCCGGGCAAGCCCGGCCGAAATAAGGAGAGGGTGGTTCAGGTGTTTCAGCGTGTCAGGAACGCCAGCAGGTCTTCATTCAAGGCCTGGGCATGGGTCACGGCGAACCCGTGTGGTGCGTCCTTGTAGACCTTCAGCTCGGCGCCTTTGATCGAAGCCGCGGCGGCTTTGCCGGTGGTTTCGAACGGTACGATCTGGTCGCCGTCACCGTGGATGACCAGGGTCGGCACGTCAATCTTGGCCATGTCAGGGCGGAAGTCGGTTTCGGAGAAGGCGGTCACGCAATCCACGGTCGATTTCAGCGACGCCAGCATTGCCACCTGCAGGGTCTGGGTCAGCACCCCTTCGGAGACTGTCTGGCCCTTGTTGATACCAAAAAACGGCGTGTTGAAATCGCTGATAAATTGCGCGCGATCCTTCAACAGCCCGGCCTTGATGCCATCGAACACTTCAGTCGGCACGCCCTGCGGGAAATCCGGTTTCTGGCCGAACAGCGGTGTCACCGCCCCCAGCAGTACCAGGCCGCCGACGCGGGCGCTGCCGTGGCGAGCGATATAGCGCGCGACGTCGCCGCCGCCCATGGAAAAGCCCACCAGGGTCACGTCCTTGAGGTCCAGGTGTTCGATCAACTGCGCGATATCGTCGGCGAAGGTGTTGTAGTCGTTACCGGTCCATGGCTGGTCCGAGCGCCCGAAGCCACGACGGTCAAACGCGATGGTGCGAAAACCACGGCTGCTCAGGTATTCCATCTGGTATTCCCACATGTCGGCATCCAGCGGCCAGCCGTGGCTGAACAGCACGGGCTTACCGCTGCCCCAATCCTTGAAGTAGATCTGGGTACCGTCTTTGGCAACGAATGTGCTCATGGAAAACTCCTTGATGTATAGGCTGGAAAACTCAGGATCACTATTGCCCTTAAGCGTTTCGAGGGCTTGTACGGGTGTGCTTGCTTGGGATTACCAACTGAACTTGAGCTCGACCCCCAGGTAATTGCTGTCATCACCGCCTGCATCGCGCAGGGTCTGGCCGACGTCGTAGTGCACGGCTTCGACGGCGCCGGTGAGGTTGGGGCTGAACACATAGTCAGTGCGCAGTTGCGCGTAGGCGCCGGTCCAGCGATCACCGCTGCCAGCGGTGCCGGCCACCGGCAGGTTGGGCTGGGTGTACACCGCATCGCTGGTGGTTTGCCGCCAGAGCAGGCCGATGGCCGTTTGCACGCTGAGCTTGTCGAACGGTTTGACGGTGATCGACGGCTTGACGTGAATCAGGTTGCTGTAACCGGTGTAGCCCGCCAGGGAAAAGTAGTAGCCGTTGGGAAACAGCGGATTGAATGTGCCAACAGTGCCATCCCCGGTTTTACGGTCGCCCGAGGCGATGTCCAGTTGCAGGCCGAGGCGCGGCGTCCAGGCCAGGCTGTCAAAGGTGTAGCCGGTGCGACTGCCAGCGGCCCAGGCGCGGATATCCTTGTTGCCCACCGAGCCACTTTGCAGCATCGCTTCGACGTCCCAGTCAAAGCCCATGGCCGCGCCGCCCAGGCGGGCGTCGAACAGGTGGCGGGTTTCGTCGCCGTCCGCGTCCAGGTAGTGCGCCGCGCCGCGTTCATACACGCCGTAGTAGGCTGACAGCTCGTTTTTACCGCCCACCAGCCGCTCGACCCGCACCATGTGGAAGCGTGCCTCACTATTGGATTTGTCGTCGAAGTGCCGCCCGTCCTGATACTGCACCGGCTGGCTGGCAATCCCGATAAAGCGCCAGTTGCTCGTCTCCCAGTCGGCCCACAGGGCATCGAAGGATTGCCGCACATTCGGGCCTTCCCGCGATGAGATGAAGCGCTGCAAGTCGAAAGCGAAATCCTGGCGCCCGACACGTGCTTTCAGCGTGCCGCTGCTGAAGGCATTGACGTATTCGGCAAAGGCCAGGCGCAGGTCGACGTGGTTCTGGTCGGCGCCGCCGATCGTCGTCTTGTCATACGCGTGCACGTCTTCAAGCTGGGTGAACACCCGCCAGTTTTCGTTCAGGTGCAGGTCGGCATGCACCTGGAAACGTTGGATCAAGTAGCGATCACGCTTCACATCGCGCACGCCAAAACCACTGGCATCGTTCATCTCGAAGCGCTCGCGTAACGTGGCGCCCAGGGACAAGTAGGTGAACGGGTTGGCACCTGACAATGGGATGTACTTCCAATTGTCCAACGGCTGCGTGCGCAGCGCCGGGTTTTGCAGGACCGACCAGTCTTCCTGCCAACGGTTGGCCTTGATGGTCGGGCGTGTCGCTTGTTCATCGGCGTGGACGCCGCCGGCGAGCAGCGGCCACAGCACGGCCAGGCCCCAGCCTGTGCGACGCTTCATTTTGCCGCGTTGAGCTGGTGAATCTCCGCGACATAGCCGCCCGGGAACTCGATCAATGCGCTGCGACGGCCTTTGCTGTCAAAGGCGGGCACCAGCACTGTGGCGCCGGAGCCGGTGGCCTTGCCCAGCGTCGCCTTCAGGTCAGCCACTTGATAGCCGGTGGTTTCATGGCCAAAGGGGTAGGGCAGTTGGCCGTTGGTGACCAGCACCGCCATGCGCCCGAACGGCGACTCGATGTCGACACGGCGGTAGCTGCCACTGGCTTGACCGATATCCACCCCAGGCGCGTGCTTGTCATCGGCCAGGACTTTGCCGTGGGAAAAACCCAGGAACGACTTGATAAAGCGGTCGGCACGGTCGGCACTGAGGTACACGCGGTTTTCCGGTACGGTCTGGAACGCGGCGTAATCCGGGGTCTTGGTGTGCCAATAGAGCTGCATATTCACGCCGCCTGGCCACTGCACCACGGCGTCACGTCCGATCGGGTCGGGGAAGTCGCTGACGATCACCGCCGCACCGTTTTCCCGGGCGGCCTTGAGCGCTACGTCCATGTCCTTGACCAGGTAACCGTTGCGCTCCTGGCCGAACGGGTGCGGGATCGGTGTGGTGAAGCCAAACAACGACACCGTGCCCGCCGGGGTCTGCAGCAATTGCGAGGTGGTGCTGCTCGGCACCGGCAACACATTCACCACCACCTGGGCCGTGCTTTTGCCGCCAAAAGTGGCCAGGAAGCTCTGGGCAAAACGGTCGACATCGGCCGGCGCCACATAGACGTGGCTGGTGTCATATTGCGGGGCCACCGCTACCGTGGGTGTTGCCGCCAAGGCACTGCCCATCATGGCCGCGGCCAGCAACGTGACAGCCAGCGATACCGTCCTCACTTTTTTACACATGCCCACTCTCCAGCGTCTTGAGAAAGTCAGGAGCTTAGGGGCCGCGCAGTGACGCGGATTGTATGGACGTGCTCGGTTGAACGATTCAGCGTCTATGCTGGTCATCTGACTTCCAGCATCCGATCACACAGGTGAACGAAATGGCCAAGACCTACAGCTACGCCGCCCAGAACGCCAAGGATTCCCTCAAGCCCTTTACCTTCGAGCGCCGCGCGCCGGGGGCGGATGATGTACAGATCGACATTCTCTATTGCGGGGTCTGCCACTCCGACCTGCACACCGCCCGCAACGAATGGAACAACACCCTGTACCCCTCCGTGCCTGGCCATGAAATCGTCGGCCGTGTTACGGCGGTAGGCGCCAATGTGCAGAAGTTCAACGTCGGTGATTTGGCCGGTGTCGGCTGCATGGTCGACAGCTGCCAGCATTGTGCGTCCTGCGCCGAAGGCGAGGAGCAGTACTGCGAGAGCGGCTTTACCGGTACCTACAACGGCCCGGTATTCGGCGGCGAAAACACCTTCGGCGGCTACTCCGACAGCATCGTGGTCAAGGAGAAGTTCGTGCTGCACATCTCCCACGACGCTTCCAACCTGGCCGCCGTGGCGCCGTTGCTGTGCGCGGGCATCACCACCTATTCGCCGCTGCACCACTGGAAGGTTGGCCCCGGCAAAAAGGTCGGTGTGGTTGGCCTGGGTGGGCTTGGGCATATGGCGGTGAAGATCGCCCACGCCATGGGCGCACACGTCACGCTGTTCACCACCTCACCCAACAAACGCGAAGACGGCCTGCGCCTGGGTGCCGATCATGTGGTGGTGTCGAAGAACCCGGATGAAATGGCCGCAGTCGCCAACAGCCTGGATTTCATCCTCAACACCGTCGCCGCACCGCACAACCTCGATGCCTTCCTCAGCCTGCTCAAGCGTGACGGCACCATGACCCTGGTCGGCGCCCCCGACAGCCCGCACCCGTCGCCAACCGTATTCAACCTGATCTTCAAGCGCCGCAGCCTGGCGGGTTCGTTGATTGGCGGCATCCAGGAGACCCAGGACATGCTGGACTTCTGCGCCAAGCACGGGATTGTGTCGGACGTGGAGATGATCGATATCCAGGGCATCAACGAGGCCTATGAGCGGATGCTCAAGGGTGATGTGAAGTATCGGTTTGTGATTGATATGGAGAGTTTGAAGAAAGAAAGCCACGCGGCCTGAGACACGCTGCAAGTCCAAACTGTGCGAGCGGCGGTTCGACGCTTCGACTTGCTCACGAATGCGGTGGATCAGTCAAATCATCAGTGACTGACACTCTGCATTCGCGAGCAAGCCCGCACACCGAGCCTAGGTGAGGTGCCGAGTGGTGGGGCAAGAGCCCTTTGGTTACTTTGGGGCTCTTTTCCAAAGTGACTCGCCGTAAGAGCGAAACCAATAGCAGCCATTACCGCAGGAATGGATATGTACTCATTCCAACCCAAGCACCTGGTCGGCCCAAAGGCCGCCTCGTAAACAAGCTCCCTCCCACATTTGTTACCTGTGTACTCAGACAATTTCTAACGGCTCAAGGCCGCTGCGGTTTCACCGACGTACCGAAGGTGTTGCCCATTCGCACACTGGTCGCCGCCGGGGTGGCTAAACCGACCTTATTGGGCAGGCGCTTTTCGATGGAAATATTCTGCGCCTCGCGGTTTTTTTGCGTCGCCTTTGTTGCATTCGTGTCATTACCCATCTGGTGGCTAAGGCAGCCATAGTCAGGCGCCTTATAGCCATCCACCGTGACCTCTGCGCAATTATCGGCATGGGCAACCAAGGGCAGGACGGCGCACAGCAACAGGCTGGCGAGGGTTGGTAGCACGTTCATCAGGGCCTCCTGGCGGGCCCGAAGGAGTGGGCCGGTAAGGCTGCAAAGTGTAGTGCAGCTGGCTTCTCGTCACCGTGATGTTTTTTTTGCTATCACCGTAACATCAGATTCATAAACTGGCCTCAGGATGACGGTTTTCTAGGGCGCGTCGGCCGTGCAGCGATGCAAAGCAGGGGGTGAACAGGGAGCCTGGAGGCGCGCGGCATGCGCCCTGGTCTTGCTGTTGCTGCTGGCCGCTGGTCGTACGGCACTGGCAGAGTCACCCCTGCTGTCGTTGGACCTGCCTGCGCAGGACCTGGAGCACGCACTGCAAGCCTACAGCCGCGCCATCGGGATGGCGGTGCTGGTGGACCGCGAGTTGACGCGGGGCCGGCGCTCCATTGGGGTGCGCGGGCGCTTTACGGCGCAAGAGGCGCTGGCGATGTTGCTGACAGGGAGTGGCCTGATGGCACGTTATGCACGCAGCGATGCGTTTACCTTGCAGACACCGCAGGTCAGCCAGCCGCCCACCCAGGGTGCGGCGGCACGCAGCGCCGCGCGGATCAACAACAGCTACGCGACGGCGTTGCAACAAGCCATCGAAACCAGCCTGTGCCGTTCGCCGCTGACCCGGCCCGGTAGTTTTCGCGCGCTGGTGCAGGTATGGGTCAACCCCGACGGGGTGATTGAACACAGTCGGCTGGTCAGTTCCACCGGCGATGAACAACGCGATGAAGCACTGGTGCGCCGCCTGAGTGCGGCCCGGGTCGAACGCCCGGCACCGAGCTCACTGCGCCAACCGGTGACTTTACTTTTGATGCCCGACACAACAGGAACGCGCATGGAATGCACAGTAGCGAAAGGAGCCTCGGGCGGATGAAAAATACCGGGCACAGTCCGATGGTCAGCTTGTTCCTGGCCTCCTACGAAGACTTCAAGGTGCGTTTGCGCAAGCGCCTGGGTTCGGAGGACCTGGCCAACGACGTGCTGCACGAAACCTACCTGCGGGTCGACCGCATGGACGTGCCGCCGAACCTGCAACAACCCAACGCCTACCTGTACCGCATGGCCTTGAACATCGCCGCCGACCGCCGCCAGGCCGACGCGCGTCTGCTCACCGGCAGCGAGGTGGAGGAACTGTTGCAAAGCGCCGACGAAGCCCAGGACCCGTCGCGGGTGGTGGGCGGCCAGAAAGAAATCCAATCCCTGGTCAAGGCCCTCTACGAACTGCCGGCACGCCGCCGCAAGATCCTCATCGCCGCGCGCTTGGAAGAAGCCCCGCACCTGGAAATTTCCCAGCGTTTCGGTATCTCCACGCGCATGGTCGAGAAGGAAATCAAGGCTGCTCTGGGCCACTGTGCCAAGCGCCTTGAAAGAAAAGTGATTCAGCGGTTCGGTCCCGGGGCCGGAAAACCGTCTTAGTGTCGAGTCCCTGATAAATCCGTGAGTACGTGCGCGCTTGAATATTTTTAGCCTCTCCACCGCCCGGCAACCCGCCGCCAGCCCCCTGCATGATGAAGCCCGCGACTGGCTGCTCCTGCTAACCTCGGGCCGCGCCACCGTGGCCGACGCCAAGGCTCTGCAGGCCTGGTGCGCGCAGAGCGCGGAACATGCCCAGGCGTTCGAACAGGCCAAGGTGTTATGGCGCGACTTGGTCCCCGTCCTTGAACAGGTGTCGCAACCGCGCAGCTTTGGCCGTCGTGCCTTCCTGGGCGGTGCGATGGCTGCCTCGGCGGCCGTGGTGATGGTCCGTGTCGGCGTACCGGGCGGCTTCGCCGGGCTCACGGCGGACTACCGCACCGAAGTCGGCGAGCAGCGCCAGGTGATGTTGAGCGAAGGGATAAGCCTGGAGCTCAATACCCAGACGCGCATCAGCCGAGTGGGGCAGGGCATTGAATTGCTTGAGGGTGAAGTCGAGGTGCTCGCCCACAGTGCGCAGCCGCTCAAGGTCCAGGCCGGCGAAGGCTGGGTCAGTGCGGCGCAGGCCCGCTTCAATGTGCGCAACACCGACCACAACGTGTGCGTGACCTGTATCGAGGGCTCGCTCTTGGTGGACACAGCCGGGCGCAGCGTGCGCCTGGACGGTGGCCGGCAGCTGACCTATGGCAGCGCCGGGGTCAATGAAGTGACCACGGTAGACACCCAGGCAGTGGTTGCTTGGCGCAAACAGGTACTGGTGTTCAACAATGCCACGCTGGCGACGGTGGTGGATGAGATCAACCGCTATCGACCGGGGATGCTGGTGTTGCTGAATAGAGAACTTGGCCAACGCCGGGTGCAGGCGCGGTTCAGCTTGCAGCAGTTGGCGGGGGTCGCGTTGTTGATTCGCGATGCATATGGGGCCAAATGCACGGAGTTGCCGGGTGGGGTGGTGTTGTTGAGTTAGTTCAACGACCTCAACGGCCCCACCACCTGGCGATATTTTTCCACGCCTTGTGGCGTCTGCCGCACTAAACTGATTTCCAGCCCCTGCGGATCCTCGCGGCGATTACCACTCAACTGCCGCCATCCCTTATCCGTCTCCCACACCCGCACCTGCAAATCACTCACGCCGGTCAACACCAGCACGCCATCCTTGGCTGCCGGCAGCGGATAGCGGTCTCGTGCTGGCGCTGCTGCCCGGTATAGCGAATCCCCCTTGAGCCACCACCGTACCCGTTGCAGCCCGTCCCCTGCCACTGGGGCGCTGCGGATCACGTCCAGGCGAAAGCCCTTGCTGTCGGAACTGCGAACCGTCACCGCAGCCAACCCCTCGGTTTTAGCCGCTCCGTCTTCCGGCGCGCTGGGGACCGTGAGTTCGACACTGGCCCGCAAGCTGATATCCCGCTGCATCTGATTCAACGCTCTCAGCAGCACCTCCGTTTGCTCGGTGCTCGCCTGCAAATGCTGATCAGCGCGGGTCACGCTGTCGAGGCCGCGCCAGGCGATCACGCTGACCAACGCCATCAGCATGATCGCCACCATCACTTCGATCAGGGTGAAGCCTTGCTGGGCGTTGTTCATGGCTGGTTCACCACGCGCATCAAGCCGGCGGCGTCGCGTTGCAGGCTAAGGCTGTGTTGCCCATCGGACAGCACCACGCGCAGCGGTGGGTTGATCCATTCGCCATTCAGCACCAGGGTTTGCCGGGGTTCGATGTTGATTTGCATTGGCGTGCTTTCCCATAGCCGTGGGCGCAGTGGGTCGTCGTTTTTAAACGTCTCGATACCTGTCCCATCATCCCTTTGACGATTGAAGCGAAAGCCCTTGGCATCGGCGCGCAAGGTGATGGGGCGGCCGTCGACGTGGGCTTCGGCCTGGGCGACTTGCAGCAGTTGGCTCAGGCGCTCGGCGTCTTTGCGCAGCAGGCGCAGTGGGTCGGGTTTGATCGTGAGGCTGATGGCGGCGCTGGCGATGCCGATGATCACCAGCACCACCATCAGTTCGATCAGGGTGAAGCCTTGCTGTTTCATCGCGCGCTTCCTGGAAAACTGGGGAGTGTGTGAAATAAAAGCGTGCGAATTGACCTGTAGGCTGGTGCGACGGACAAACAGGAGGTCCAGCCCATGACATTTGCCCATCGTTTCACCCTGGCCCATGGCGTGCAGGCGCTAGGTGTGTTGGCCGCACTGGCTGGCCTGGCGGTCTGGACGCCGCTGCTGCTCAACAGCGCCGAATCCCATACGCCCCAAGCCACGCCCCAAGCATTGGCGGCGCGCAGCGATAACCCGGCGCTGCAATGGTTTTCCAATGCGCCGACGGCGCTGCAGGTGAAGGTTACCGGCGTGCTGGCGGGCGCCCGTGGTGCGGTGGCGATCCTCAGTCTGAATGACGGCCCGCCGCGCAGTTTTCTGTTGGGTGAGCGCCTCAGCCCCGGCGTGCGGCTGACGGCCATCGAAGGCGATGGTGTGGAGATAGAGCGCGCTGGCGAGAAGCTGCGCGTCCACCTCGACAAGCTGCCGCAGGGGCCTGCGTTGCCCATGCTCACTCGGCCATGACCTGGGTGTCCAGGCGGGCCAGGGGCGGCGCTTCGCGGCTGGCGTCGAGCACCTGCAGGTTGACCTGAAACAGGCGCCCATCGGCGTTGATGGTCTGCTCGCAACGCAGTTTCAAGCGGCCCTGGTCGCACTCGAAGGTTTTCTTGCCGCTGCGCAGGTGCCCCCCCAGGCGCAACTCCGCCAGGCGACTCTGCGCCGCCAGCAACGCGATCGACTTGTCGCGCAACAGGCCGTTGCTCTGGGTCATCAGCCCGGCCACGCGCACGGCGGCGGCCATGGCCACGGCGATGATCGCCAGCGCCACCAGCACCTCGATCAGGGTAAAACCTTGCTCCTTGCGTCGGCCGTACATGGCGCTCTCAAAGCCGGGAAACAGGCCCGCAGACTAGCGCCGGCAGTTGACCGATTGGCGACCGAAACTCCCGAGGATTTTCAATACGACTGACATGTGTTCTTGCAACACTGCGCCACGAATTGCACTCAAGCCAAGGAATGTCGAGATGGATATCGCGCGCCTAACGTCCCCATTGCCAGGCCCTCGCGGGCAGCGTGGCTTCACGTTGATCGAGATCATGGTGGTGGTGGTCATCCTCGGGATCCTGGCCGCGATGGTGGTGCCCAAGGTCCTTGATCGGCCGGACCAGGCACGGGCCACCGCAGCGAAGCAGGACATCGGCGGGTTGATGCAGGCGTTGAAACTCTATCGCCTGGATCACGGCACTTATCCGAGCATGAACCAGGGGTTGAAAGTACTGGTGGAACGCCCGGCGGATGCGAAGAACAACACCTGGCGCGCCTACCTGGAACGTCTGCCCAACGACCCTTGGGGCCACCCTTATCACTACCTCAACCCGGGCGCCAATGGCGAGGTAGATGTGTTCTCCCTCGGCGCCGACGGCCAGCCGGATGGCGACGGCGTGAATGCCGATATCGGCTCCTGGCAGTTGTAAGGCGCGCCATGAAACGGTATTCGCCCGCACCGGCGAAGCAGCGCGGCATGGCGATTATCAGTGCCTTGCTGATCGCCGCAGTGGTGGCGGTACTGGCCGGTGCCATGCTCACGCGCCAGACCGTGTTCACCCGTCGCCTGGAAGCCGAGCAGTTGCGCATCCAGGGCCAATGGCTGTTGCAGGGTGGCCTTGAGCGCAGCCGGCAGATGCTCTGGGACGCGCGCCAAAAAGACGTGCTCACCCGCCTCGATCAACCCTGGGCCCGTGCCCAAAGTGGCGTGTTTGAGGGACGGATCGTGGACGAGCAGGGCAAGTTCAACCTGCGCAACCTGGTCAATCGCGGGCAGGTGGACACCGAGCAGTTGCAGAGCTTCGAGCGGCTGTGTCGCCTGATCGGCGTCGACCCGGCGGTGAGCCGGCGCATTAGCCAGCGGGTGATCGCCTCTTATGTACCCCCCGCCCAATACCCGATGCTGCGCAGCCTGGATGACTTGAGCGCGATCGAAGGTCTCGACCCTAACGTGTTGCAGCGCATGCAGGCGTACATCAGCGTGTTGCCGGGCCCTACCTGGGTCAACGGCAATACCGCCAGCGCCGAAGTGCTCAGCGCGGTGGTGCCACGGCTCAGCCTGTCCCAGGCCCATGGGCTGGTGGCCGAGCGTGACAGTGGGCACTGGTTTATCAACCGCGGGGATTTCGTCAACCGCCTGCGCTTGCCCCAAATCGAGGTGGATTCGGTGCAGGTGGGTATTACCAGTGAGTGGTTCCGCTTGCAGGGCCAGGCGCGCCGTGAGCAGCGGCGGGTGACGATTGATGCGTTGCTGCATCGCCCTGAAGACCGCGAGCCCCGCGTGATCTGGTCGCGGGTGGGTGTATGAAACGCTTGCGCATTGGCTTGCCGCCGCTGGATCAACTGACCCTTGAGAGCCAGGTAAAATTTGCCTGGCTGGACCGTGGCGTGGTCATTGAAGAGGGTTACGCAAGCCTGGCGCAGCTGGGCAAGGCCCGCCCGGCTGTGGAGTGTTTCCTGCACCCGCGCGACAGCTTGCTCACCAGCCTGGAGCTGCCACCGCTGCCGGCCGCGAAAACGGCGGCCGCCGTAGCCTGCGCCGCGCAGGCATTGATCCTGGGCCCGGTGGAACAGATGCAGGTGGCCCACGGCCCGCGTGAAAGCGATGGGCGCGTGCCGGTGGCTTGGGTGTCCAAGGCCGCGCTGGAGCGGCTGGCGCAGGTGCAACTCAAGCTGCGCGGCGTGTACCCGGCGCCCTATGCCTTGCCGGTGGGCACTGCGGCGTTGGACGAAGGCTATCTGTTGACGCGTGACAGCCTGCAACAAGGCGCAGTGCACCCATTGGGTTTGCAGACGCTGGACGTGCGGCTGGTGGATGCGCAGCAACGTTGGAGTGGGCCAGTGCCCACATGGGGGTTGCACGGTCGCCTGCGTCAACCTTCGACGGCCGGATGGGGCAGGGCGCTGGCGTGTGTGGCGCTGGCGACGGCCATCTGGACCCTTGGGCTCAACCTGTACGCCGCGCGCCAAGTGGATGAAGGTCAGCGACTCAAGGCCTTGATGAGCCAGCAGGTGCGCCAGGCATTTCCCGAATTGCCGGTGGTGCTCAACCCTTTGCAGCAGGCCCGTCAGCAATTGGCGGCGCGCCAGACCGGCGCGGCCTCAGACCCAGGGCAACGCTTCACCAGCCTCCTGCAACTGGCGGGCAGCAGCTTGCCGTTCATGGTCGGCAGCGTCGACAACCTGACCTTTGAACAAGGCCGCTTGCACGTGGAATTACTCGCCGACAGTCGTAACCCGACGGCTGAGGGTGAATGGCAGGCGGCGTTGGCCCAGGCCGGCTTCACGGCCACCCGCGATGACCATGCCTGGACCATTGGCCCGGCGCCGGCAGCGGAAAAGCCAGGAGCCGGCGATGAATAAAGTGCAGCGACTGCGCAGCCAGGCCCAGGTGTTCTGGCGCGGCCTGGCCCTGCGCGAAAAACGCATGCTCGGCGGCGCCGGCCTGGTCCTGGTGAGCCTGCTGACCTGGCTCGTGCTGGTGCAGCCCGCGTTGAAGAAGATCGACTACTGGCAGGCCGAAACGCCTAAGTTACGTGCCCAGGCCGCGGCCTTGCAGGTGTTGTTGCAGGACGTCGCTGCGCCTCGCCAGGGCGATGAAACCGCGTTGCACCAAGCCCTCGATAGCGCCGGCCTGCAAGGCCATTACCAGTTGCAGGCGCTGGCCCCCGGCGGCTGGCGCCTTACCTTCGACAACGCCCCGGCCGATGCGGTGGTGGGCTGGCTGCTGGGCAATGCCCGTTCGTTTTCTCTGGAGGTGTCCGAGGCGCGTTTGCAGCGCGCCCTCGACCCCGTCGATAACTCGGCCGGCACTGTGTCCGGGACCGTTCGCATGGATCAGGCGCTTGGCGCTAAGGAAGCTTCATGAAGTGGTCAGTCCCCCCTTTTCGCATGGTCGCGCCGCTGCTGGTGCTGGCCCTGAGTGCGTGCAGCAGTCAGTCAACCACGCCATTGCTGGTGGACAGTGAACTTGGCCAACCCTTGGCCGACACCCGCCGCAGCGGTGAGACCGTATTGGATCGCCAACGTGAACCCGCCCCCCAACCGCCCGTCCAGCACCGGGTTACCAACAGCGCCCGCAGCCACGCCCCGGCGGTGGTCAAGGCCCGCAACCCACTGGGCGACCAGCCGGTGCAGCTCAATTTTGTCGACGCCGATATCCAGGCGGTAGTGCGCGCGCTGTCCCGCGCCACCGGCCAGCAATTTCTGGTGGACCCGCGCGTGAAAGGCAACCTCACCCTGGTCAGCGAAGGCCAGGTGCCGGCGCATCAGGCCTACGACATGCTATTGGCGGCGCTGCGCATGCAGGGCTTCAGCGTGGTCGATGTGGGCGGCGTCGCCCAGGTGGTGCCCGAGGCCGATGCCAAGTTGCTCGGCGGGCCGATCTACACGGCCGGCAGCAGCGGCATGCAAACCCGCACCTTTCGCCTGCAATATGAAAACGCGGTGAACCTGATCCCGGTGCTGCGCCCCATCGTGTCGCCGAACAACCCGATCAATGCCTACCCAGGCAACAACAGCATCGTCATCACCGACTACGCGGAAAACCTCGCGCGTGTCGCGCAGATCATCAACGGCATCGACACCCCCAGCGCCATCGACACCGACGTGGTGAGGGTGCAGAACGGCATCGCTGTGGACATCGCCGCAATGGTCGCCGAGCTGCTGGAAACCCAGGGCGCCGACCAGACCCAGAAGATCAACGTGATCGGCGACCCGCGTTCCAACTCGATCATCATCCGTTCCGGCAGCCCGGAGCGCACGGAGCTGGCGCGCAACCTGATCTACAAACTCGACAACGCCCAGAGCAACCCGAGCAACATGCACGTGGTGTATTTACGCAACGCCCAGGCGGGCAAGCTGGCGCAGTCGCTGCGCGGGTTGCTCACCGGTGAAAGCGATTCCGGCGTCAGCGACGATGCCCGTGGCAAGCTCAGCGCCATGGGCGGCAATGGCAAAAACAGCCAAGGCACGAGCAATGCGCAAAACAGCAGTGGCACGCCTACGGGCAGCGGTGTGCAGTCGGGTTATGGCCAGTCCACCGGTTCGACCAGCAGCACTGGCACCAGCGGCACCCCCAATGATCAGGACACCGCGTTCAGCGCTGGCGGCGTGACCATTCAGGCAGACGCCACCACCAACACCTTGTTGATTTCCGCGCCGGACCCGCTGTACCGCAACCTGCGCGAAGTGATCGACATGCTCGACCAGCGCCGCGCCCAGGTGGTGATCGAAAGCCTGATCGTGGAAGTCGGCGAGGACGATGCGACTGAGTTTGGCGTGCAGTGGCAGGCCGGGAACCTCGGTGGCAAGGGTGGGTTTGGCGGGGTCAACCTGGGCGGCAGTGGTGTGAACAGTACGCCTACCAGCAAGACCAGCATCGACGTATTGCCCAAGGGGCTGAACGTGGGGTTGGTCAACGGCTCCGTGGATATTCCCGGCATTGGCAAGGTGCTCGACCTCAAGGTGTTGGCCCGTGCATTGAAGAGCAAGGGCGGCACCAACGTGCTGTCCACGCCGAACCTGCTGACCCTGGACAACGAGGCGGCGAGCATTTTTGTGGGGCAGACGATTCCGTTTGTCACCGGCAGTTATGTGACCGGGGGCGGGGGCACCAGCAACAACCCGTTCCAGACCGTGCAGCGTGAAGAGGTGGGGCTCAAGTTGAATGTACGGCCGCAGATTTCCGAGGGCGGCACGGTGAAGCTGGACATTTACCAGGAAGTCAGCACCGTGGATGAGCGGGCTTCCGTGACGGCGGGGACGGTGACCAATAAACGCGCGATCGATACCAGTATTTTGTTGGATGACGGGCAGATCATGGTGCTCGGTGGGTTGCTGCAGGATGGGTATAGCCAGAGTAATGATGCGGTGCCGTGGTTGTCGGATATTCCGGGGTTGGGGGCGTTGTTTCGCAATGAGAAACGCAGTGTGAACAAGACCAACCTGATGGTGTTTTTACGACCTTACATTATTCGGGACAGTGGGGCGGGGCGCAGTATTACGTTGAACCGGTATGAGTTTATGCGCCGGGCGCAGGGGGGGTTACAGCCGGAGCGTAGTTGGGCGATGCCGGATGTGCAGGCGCCGCAGTTGCCTTCGGTGGAGAAGGCGATTCCTGGGGTGCAGCAGCAGGGGCCTAGGGCGGTGATCAGGGCGGTGCCTAAGTGAGTGTACATATCCGTTGCTGCGGTCACGGCCGCTTAGGGTTCCGCTCTTACAGCGGGTCACTTTTGGCAAACGCCCCAAAAGTAACCAAAAGGTCTTCGCCCCACCACTCGGTGCCTCGCCTAGGCTCGGCATGCCCTCACTCCGGCTTTGGAGCGTGGGCCGCCGCGATGGGCCATCCTTGGCCCAGCGCGGCTAACCCGGCGTCCTGCCGGGTTACCCACGCTCCAAAGCCTGCGTTCGGCCAGCGTGGTTTTACGGGGCGCCTAAGATCAAAAGCAAAGCGCGGCGGCCTTAGAGCCGACCGGTTCTTGGAGGCCGATCTCGGTCCACTGTGGGAGCTGGCTTGCCTGCGAAGGCATCAACTGGATATGCCTGATTCACCTAGGCGTCCGCATCGCAGCGGTGCGGCGATCCGACAAGCCAGCTCTTATCAAACAAAAAATAACTCATTGTTTTTGCTCTTAAAATTTAAGCCGCTTTAACCAGCTGCAATCCAAGTTTGCGTGCCTTGCGTTCCAAGGCGCGCATCTGCCGATCACGGCT
>NZ_CAXAPA010000027.1:0-38845 GCF_963970835.1 Pseudomonas sp. EA_15y_Pfl1_P101
ACCATAGAGCATTGGAACCACCTGATCCCATCCCGAACTCAGTAGTGAAACGATGCATCGCCGATGGTAGTGTGGGGTTTCCCCATGTGAGAGTAGGTCATCGTCAAGATTAAATTCCGAAACCCCTTTTTGCTAACGCAAACAGGGGTTTTGTTTTTGTAGAAGTTCATGAATTTCATCGGCACGTTGCGAATGCAGCGAACCGGTACACAGAATTTCTTGACGACCATAGAGCATTGGAACCACCTGATCCCATCCCGAACTCAGCAGTGAAACGATGCATCGCCGATGGTAGTGTGGGGTTTCCCCATGTGAGAGTAGGTCATCGTCAAGATTGAATTCCGAAACCCCTGTCTGCTAACGCAGACAGGGGTTTTGTCGTTTAGATCAGCAATTCTGTATTGCTGTCAGACCTGATTGATCATCCGGGCATCCAGCCCGCAGTTCGCTGCATTATTGGTTGGTTTCATTTTCTATCGCAGGACCTAGACCAAGGTGCCTAAGCGCTCAAAGCGTTCGTTATCCAATCCTCGTACGACAACCATCGGTCGGTTTCCTGCGAAAAATGGCGATCCATCTTACATTTCCCTAAGTTTTGCCTCGGCTTGGCCGAAAGCCTGACAAGCCATGCGTGCACCGAGATAGAGCGGTCCAAGACTCCGCCTATAACGTTACATGGAATGTCCACTCGGCACGCTAACTCCCCTTTGGCAAAAGAAGTCGATGAAATGAATCTCAAGTTCAGTCATAAAATTCTGTTGGCCGCGTCAGGCGTTGTGGTTCTGGCCTTCGCGTTATTTACTCTCTACAACGACTACCTGCAGCGCAGTACCATCAAGCAGAACCTAGAGTCGTCCATCGCGCAGTCCGGTGAACTCACCGCCAGCAGTGTGCAGAACTGGCTTAGTGGGCGAATATTGGTGCTCGAAAGCCTCACGCAAAACGTCGCCCATCAAGGTGGTTCTGCCGACCTCCCTGGTCTGGTCGATCAACCGGCCTTCACCTCAAACTTCCAGTTCACCTATGTTGGCCAAACCAACGGCGTGTTTACGCAACGCCCGGACGCGAAAATGCCCGACGGCTACGACCCCCGTCAGCGCCCTTGGTACAAACAGGCAGTGGCTGCGGACAAGCCCATGCTTACACCACCGTATATGGCCGCAGTGGGTGGGCAGATCGTGACCATCGCGATGCCGGTGAAAAAGGACGGTGAATTGCTCGGCGTAGTCGGCGGTGACCTGAGCCTGCAGACCTTGGAAAAAATCATCAACTCGGTAGACTTCGGCGGCATCGGCCATGCGTTCCTAGTGAGCGGCGACGGCCAGGTCATCGTCAGTCCTGATCAAGGGCAGGTGATGAAAAACCTCAAGGACATCTACCCCGGCACTCAGTTACGCATCGAGAAGGTCAGTCAGGAGGTCGTTCTCAACGGCCAGGACCGCATCCTGTCATTTACCCCCATCAGCGGTTTGCCCGGCGCAGATTGGTATATCGGTCTGTCGATTGATAAAGACAAAGCCTACGCAGCATTGGGCAAGTTCCGTACTTCCGCGCTGATTGCCATGTTGATCGCCGTGGTTGCGATTGCCGTGCTCCTGAGTGTGCTCATCCAAGTACTGCTGCGGCCTCTTACCACCATGGGTGTGGCGATGCAGGACATTGCGCAGGGCGAAGGTGACCTGACCCGTCGCCTTGCTGTCACCAGCAAGGACGAGTTCGGCGAAGTCGGCAGCGCGTTCAATCAATTCGTAGAACGCATCCACGCATCGATTTCGGAAGTGTCTTCAGCAACGCGCCAGGTGCACGACTTGTCCCAGCGTGTAATGGCCTCGTCCAATGCCTCTATCATCGGTTCTGACGAGCAAAGCGCACGCACCAACAGCGTGGCCGCTGCGATCAACGAACTGGGCGCCGCCACTCAGGAAATCGCGCGTAACGCCGCCGATGCCTCGCAGCACGCCAGCGGAGCCAGTGAGCAGGCCGATGATGGGCGCAAAGTGGTGGAGCAAACTATCCTCGCAATGTCGGCGCTGTCGCAGAAGATCAGCCTGTCCTGCACGCAGATCGAAACCCTGAACGCCAGTACTGACAACATTGGTCACATCCTTGATGTGATCAAGGGTATTTCTCAGCAAACCAACCTGCTCGCACTCAACGCCGCCATTGAAGCGGCACGTGCCGGTGAGGCCGGTCGAGGTTTTGCGGTGGTCGCTGACGAGGTGCGCAACCTGGCTCACCGCACCCAGGAGTCGGCCGAAGAGATTCACAAAATGATCACCTCGCTGCAAGTGGGCTCGCGTGAAGCGGTTACCACTATGAATGCCAGCCAGGCCTCCAGTGAAGAAAGCGTCGAGGTCGCCAACCAGGCGGGTGAGCGGCTGGTCAGCGTGACGCAGCAGATCGTCGAGATCGACGGCATGAACCAGTCCGTCGCCGCCGCCACCGAAGAGCAGACAGCCGTGGTGGAAACGCTCAACGTGGACATCAACCAGATCAACCTGCTGAACCAACAGGGCGTGGCCAATCTCAATGAAACCCTGAAGGATTGCGATGCGCTGTCGCAGCAGGCCAATCGATTGAAACAACTGGTCGATAGTTTCAAGATCTGACCCGCTGATTGATCGGGCAGGGGCGAGTGGCCTCGCTTCTGCCGTTCAGCCAAGCAACCGACGGACATTGTCCAGGGCGCGGTTGGCGAAGTCCTGCACAAACTGTTCAAACCCTGCGTTTGCCTCATCCATGGGCTCTGCAATAATCGTCCATGTCACCCTGGAACACTCCGCTCCTAGTGCTTCAACGCGGATCGCCGCCCATAACCTGGCCACGCCCAGGGTGTTATAGATTGTGGTCCAGGTCATATGCATGGCCTGCTCGTCCCGGCTATTGAGCTGCTCCACCACACAGTTACCATCGCGGAAAAATTTTGTACGCAAGGCGCCCACACCTGTGGCTGTCATTTCGATATGCGTCAGGTCAGGAATGAACACATCGAAGCCTGAAAAATTCCCCACCATGTTCCACAGGCGGGAGGCATGGCAGTCGACCACGACCGACGCGACTATTGGCTGGCCGTCCGGGTTGCGAATTAACGTATCGGGTTGCAGTGGTTTCATGAGGTTGTCCTGAGGCGTTCAAAGAAAGCCAATGGCCTTGAGGTAGTTGCAGCCTTTGCTCAACAGCGCCGAATCTTTTTCGGGGTAGTGTGCCCCCATCTGCTGGACGCCCTGCCGCGCATTGTCGTGGCGGATCATTGAGGTGTCTCCGATGTCTTCGTCGAGGCGCTCGAGATAAAAACCAAGCACGCCAAACAGTGCGTTCTCGTGGCTGACCGTTCGTATCTCCTCTTGCCAATGTGCAATGCTCACCCGCCTGAACCGGTGACCCGCTCGGCTGAAAGCATCCAGGTAACGCGCCCAGCTCAAAGGTTGTGGGTTGTGCAGGTTGAACACACTGCGATTGGCTTGAAAGCGGGTGCAGTGGAATGCAATGAAACGAGCCAGGAAATCCACCGGCATCAGGTCGAAGTTCAACGCCAGCCGCGGTACCAGGCCAAGTTGAAGTGAGCCCTTGAGCATCAGCATCAGCCGATTTTTCTGCGGCTGGCAGACCCCCGTGCGGCTATGGAAGCTGATATTGCCGGGGCGATGGATATTCACCCAGGCTCCGTGCTCCACCGCACGTCTCAGTTGCCGCTCGGCGACCCATTTGGACAGGTTGTAGCCATTCTGGATGTACAGCGGCAGCGTGGTCGCGGCGGGTGCCTCGAGGACATAGCCCTGGGTGTCCATGCTGCTTGAGGCCGACAGCGTCGAGATAAAGTTGAAGACCTTCTTGCAGTGCGTCTCACACAGGCGCAGGCATTCGAAGATGGGGTCAACGTTGTCCCTGGCCAGTGATGCGTAGTCCATCACGTGGTTGACCCGTGCCGCGTTGTGCACCAGCACACCGAAGTCCCGGGTGAGCGTGTCGTAAGCGTCGTTGGCCAACCCCAATCGAGGCAGGCTGATATCGGCGGCGAATACCTGCACCCGGCTCAGGTCCAGATGCTCCAGGCGGTACTCGCGCAACGCTTGGGTAAACCGCATCATCGCCGAATGCCCCGGCTCTTCACGCACCAGGCATGCCACCTGGGTTGCATGATCGGCCAGCAACGCCTCGACGATATGGGCACCAACAAAGCTGTTGGCCCCTGTTACGATCACTTTGTGCGGGTCGCCTGCGCGGTCCTCGGACAATATGTCGAGTGACCACTCCTGTTGTGCGTCGTGAACCGCCTGGCTAGAGGGCGCATCGGGTCGTTCCCCGTCCTCCACCCACGTTGCGAGGGTACGAATAGTCGGCGCCTCAATGAAGCGGCTCAACGAGAAGCTGCGGCCGAATTGTTCGCGAAAACGCAGTAAGAGGGTCGACAGCAAAATCGAATGGCCGCCGAGTTCAAAGAAACTCTCATCAATAGACAATTCATCCATGGGCAACGCCAGCAGTTCGATCCATAAGCGGGTCAATCGAATCTGAAGTGGGGTGTGCGCCGCATTGCTGGCAGTCTGCGAAACGGATTGAGCCGGTAATGCGAGCAAGGCTGCCCGGTCGACTTTGCCGTTGCTGGAACATGGCATGTGCGGCAACAGGCTCCAGAAACCGGGGTGCATGTAATCCGGCAGCCACTGTCGCGCGTGTTGCTGCAGGGCCGCCACGGTGGCCCCCGGTTCGGGTTGAGCGACGAAGCTACGGATCCTGCGGTCATGGTCAATCACCACTGCGACCTGGCGATACAGCCGGCTGTTACGCAAGCACTGCTCTATCTCTTGGGGCTCGACCCGAAAGCCGCGGATTTTCACCTGATCATCACGGCGCCCCCCCAGCACAATCCCGTCGGCGGTCCACTGTGCCAGATCGCCGCTGCGGTAAGCCCTCAGCGATTGGCCCCCAGGCACCGCCAGCTCCACGAAAGGGCTGGCAAGCTGTTGCCGCGCGTTCACATACCCCAGGCTCACTCCGGGGCCGATGATATATACCTCGCCCATGACCTGTTCATCTACCGGCTGCAGGTTCTCGTCAAGGATCAGCACCTGGCTGTTGGCGATGGGGCTTCCGACGTTGCGGTTGCTATCACCGGGGAGCAGCGTGCGATGGGTGACCAGCACCGTGGCCTCCGTGGGCCCATAGAGGTTGTGAAATTGGCACTGCCCCGCGAGGCGTTCGATTACATGGGGCTCGCACACATCGCCGCCGGTGAGCAGGTGCGTCAGGCCCAGCGGTTGATCGAGTGGCAGAATGCTCAGCAGCGCAGGCGGCAGGAAGGCGTGGGTGACGCGCTGCCGGTGGAGCAGATCCAGCAGTTGCTGAGGGTCTTGTCGTTGCTCTGCGCTGGGGACAATCAACTCGGCCCCTGCTATCAAGGTGGGGAAAATATCGATCAGCGAAGCGTCAACGCTCAAAGGCGAAAATGGCAGGACGCGGCTCAGCTCATCCAGGCTCATACAGGACCTGAACCAGGCCGTGAAATGCGCCAGGTTAGTCTGGCTGAGCAGCACACCCTTGGGTTGACCCGTGGTGCCTGATGTAAAGAGCGTCATGCAAGGACCGTCGGCGGGCGGGCGAGTCTGCATCAACGGACGCATGACGTCGGCGCTCCGCGGGTCGACCTTGCTGACATCCAGTGCAGTGAAGCGTCCTCGCAAGGGGTGCTGACCGGCGTCAAGCAATACCCGAGCTTGCGTGCTCTCAAGCATGACCTGATGGCGCTGAACCGGGTGGTCCGGACCCAGCGGTAGATACACGGCTGCGCAGCCCATCACCGCAAGAATGCTGGCGTACAACTCGATGGATTTTTCCAGGCACACGCCGACCACCGTTGGCGCCTGCCCAATCTCCAGCAACGGCTGTAGTTGCTGCTGTATCGCCAAGGCGTGAAGCTGCAATTGACGATAGATCACTGTGTTGCCGGCGATGTTCAGCGCCGGCCGATCGGCGAAGGTGCGAAGGCTGGCCTGCAACTGTTCGATCACGGGTACCTGGGCTTCCCGCATGACAACAGGGTCTTCTGTGCGGTTGAGCCGATGGACAAATGCCAGCGCGTCAAGCGCGTCCAAGCCTTGCTCGGGCCATTCATTGGCGGCCGCGTGCACAGAGAAATATCCAGTGTCCCGCGAGAATCCACTCACGTGCAGCGCGACCCACTCCACCAATGCATGGGTCACCCGCTGGCGCAGCCGTTGGCCGTTGCCACTGGGTTCTTCGGTGATGCCAAGCACAGCCGACAATCGCCGGTTGGGCCCATAGGCGCGCAGTTGCAGCGCGGGTAGCCCGTATTCGGTTACCGGGCCAACACCCAGGCGCAGGCTGAACACTGGGAGTCGATCTGCTGAGGCCCGCAGCGACTGACTGCCGTCATCGATCAACAAGTCGATGCCTTCATCACTCATGGCATGCCCATACTGCTCCAGCGCTTGCCTGAGGGAGGCCAAGACGCTGCTGGTGCCAGCAAACCCGATGGTCAGGCGCCTCATGTCAGCCTCCCCGGCACTGGCAAGTAATTGTCCAGCGCTTGCGCCACACTCGGCGTTTGCAGCAAACCGCTGTGTTGCAGGAAACCCAGAATGTTGTCCATCAGCGGGTGCCGACGGGTGATCGGGAAGGCCAGTGCCGTCACTTCATCGCGCAATGCGTTGCGCAGGCTTTCGCTGGTGTCGACGTGTTCGATCAAGTGCAGGTCGAAGTTTTTTTGCAGGTCGTTCGTCAGGTACTGAGCCAAGAATATCGGCAGCACCTGAGCGATGCTGTCGCGGTCTTCCGCGCTCGCCGTGTGCCAATACAGGCGTACGAGCCGTGTCCAGAATTGCGCGTGGCGGCCCTCATCAAACAGGTGATCGGCCATCAAGCCACGGATCGACGCTTTAACACTGGTGTCCTTGGCGAACGCCGCCACATCGTGGGTCACGGTGTTTTCGGCAATGGCCACGCCAATCAGTGCTATTGCATCGCGCAGGTGGGCTGGCGCCTTGGCCTGGGCCGCAGGCAACGCACGGTTCAATTCAATTTCCTCCGGTGGCTCCAACGGTTGTATGCCGGTCATGGCAACGGTTTGCTGGAGGAAATCCAACGCAACCAGTGCGTGATAGTCCTCGTCCACGACAACGGTCATCGCATCTACGCGGCAGGCAAGCGGGAAGGGCACCGAGAAGCGATTCTTGGCAATGCTGCGCGCAGTCTTGTCGACGATCTCAGTCTCGAAAATCACCACGTCGTTGATGAATTTGTAGAAGCTTTGCACCAGCACGAAATCGCGCCATTGCGGGCAGTGTTCGAGAAAGGTTGAACAGAGCACCAAAGGCTGGCGGCACACCGGGTAGATCAGCTTGTCATCGTCTTCCAGCAAACGGCGAGGACGTGTGCGGATGGTTGCGCGGCGCTCCCAGTCGTCGGCAATGGCGTGGTAGTCGGCTGCGCTCATGGGTGCACCTCCCGCAGAGAAGCCTGAACCTCATCCCAGAATGCGATACGGCTTTGCACGGCCGCGAGGGCGGCATTGTTGGCCTGTTGCGGGTACGTCGGGTCTGCACTGACCAGGCGTTGGAGCAACTGCTCTGCTGCTGGGCCATGATCCTGGGCGTCCAATTCGATGTGACGCTTGAGGTAAGCGCACAGTGTCGGCGCGTGGCGATGGATAAGCTCATCAGATTGCAGGATGCGCTCGAATATCGTCGGGATGACATGCTCGCGACCGTGCAGGAACGTTGCCGCTACACAATGGGTAGGCGCGTTCAACGCGAGATGCAATGTGTCGCTGACGAAGCGGGCCACGCCGGGAAAAATTTCGACCTCACGCAAGGCGGCAGTCGCTTCCATGCCTTGGCGTTGCAGCGCAACAAAGCGTTTGATCGGCGAGGTGCTGGCGCCCACTTCGGCCATGGCCTCCAGATAGAGTTCGAAGTGGCTGCAATAGCCTTGCTCGGGATGCTCGTCTGACTCCTCACTCAGCAGGACCTCATTGATCAGGCGCGCTGCTTGCGGGTCGGCAGGTGGCAGCCAGGGCAGACGCATGCAGGTCAGGTCCCGTTGCAGACGTTTGGCGAGGGTCATGAAATCCCAGACAGCAAATATGTGGCTTTCCATAAAAAGTTGTAACTTTCGCAGGGAAGTTATTTCTGAAAATAACGAATGGCTGCATAACTGCAATTTTGCTGTTTCAAGTAACGGTTGATGCATGGTTGGTGCCTATAAGTTGTTGCGTCTGCTGTGAAAAACAGCGATGAGTTCTTGTGGTTGGCAAGAAGTGAATAGGTATGGGCCAGCCTTACGCGTGCAGGGCGCTTCTGATGAGGCGACTGCCGCGTCGAATGAAGTGTCTGGTTTAGTAATAAAAGATGATAAGCGGGTTGAACAACTTGGCGAGCATACAAATGTGTTAGAAGTTTTTCTAAATAATATTGGCTGTAAGTTAGTACCTTTATTGAAGGTGGGAAGTTTCGTCGGAGCGGGGTACTAACCGTTAGTTAGGGAACCCCGCAACACTGCAAGATCGAGACAGGAAAGCTGAAAGCCCTATTGCGTGCCTTTTTTGTCGCCGGCATCCAGGCCATTGAGGTATGCCGTGATTACCTCCATGCCTCGCATCAAGTGATTGCGCAGCGTCAGGATGCTTTCTTCGGTTTTTTTCTGTGCTACCAGGCTCAGCAGTTCGCGGTGATCTTCCTGGGACGTCTGGCCCAGCCCCATGGCCTCAAGGTTGTAACGCAGGAAACGCTCCTCCTCGTTCAAACCGTGCTCGACCAACTTGAGCAGCCGCTGGTTCGGGGCCTTGCTATACAGGGCCATGTGAAACAGCCGATTGAGGCGACCAATCTCGGTGTAGTCTTTTTCCTGCTCCAAAGCGACGATGATGGCGTCCGCCTCAGCGATATCGGTTTCAGTGAGCAAAGGGATGGACGAGCGCAGCGCTTCAGACTCCAGCAACATTCGCAGTTCATAGGTTTCGGCCGAGTTATCCTCGATCAACGGCGCGACGACAGCGCCCTTGTGGGTCACCACATGCAGCAGTGACTGGGCTTCCAGCTGGCGCAAAGCTTCGCGCACCGGCATGCGGCTAACCCCGAACAGGCTGGCCAATTCCTGTTGGCGCATGGCGGTACCGCAGGGCAACCGACCGTCCAAGATGGCATTGCGCAAGGTTTCTTCAATCACGGAGCGAGCGAGATGGGCGGGGATCGTTCCGCTGATCTTGATGCTGTTCAAAGGGGTCGGCTTCTGCGTCACGGTTACCTTATGCTCCTTATTAGAATGGGCATGGCTAATTGGATCCAATGCACACTAGAGACTGACCATAGGCTTGTCAAACGCGCACAGTTTCGGCTTGTAAGCGCTTCAACATAACGCTCTGAGCACCCACAGCCAGCCTCTATCGGGTCTTACGCACCCAGGTTCAACTCGCCTGCTATCGATCGGGAAATTGCAGTACAGGCAGCTAAGCGCTGGTCATTCGCGACACCCCGTTGGCCGGTCTCGGCGCAGGCCTGGGCGTACGCTACGCGCGCCAAAGCCTGGGCGACTACTACGAAGGCGCCTTCAACGTGCCATCCTACAGCGTCTACGACGCCAGCCTGAGCTACGACCTGAGCCGTTCGCCGCTTAAACTCAAAGGCGTGAAACTGGCGATGAACGTGCAGAACCTCACTAACAAAACCTACGTATCTAAGTGCACCACTAATCTGGATTGCTACTACGGGGAAAGGCGCGCAGTGGTGTCGAGCCTGACCTACGACTGGTAGGTAATCGGTTGTAGGAGGCCTCCTGATTGAGTGGGGTGTGAACCTTGAACGTCTTGCGAGCGTTAGCTTTCGGCTGGCAACCCTCGCGAGATACTGCCCATGACCATCGCCGAAAATCCCTATGCCACACCGCGCTCAAGCCTGAGCTGGATGCCGGTTCGTGAACCGATGTTTCTGGTCGTGGCCCCGCGCAAATTCCTCGTCATGATGCTGCTGACGCTGGGCGGCTACTTCGTCTACTGGCTCTACCGACAATGGACGTTTTATCAGCGGGCCACCGGCAAGAGGTTATGGACCTGGGTTCGGGTGCTATTTCCGGCGTGCTATTTCTGTTCGCTGATCCTCAGCGTGATGCGTGAACTGGAGCAGGGCGAATCTGCCTACCACTGGTGGTCACGTTGCCTGGCGGTGACGATTTTTCTGTGCGGGTGTTTGCCCTTCACGGTGTTGTGGCTGCTCTCACCGTTCGCCGCACTCGCTGTAGTTGCCTGCATCGCAATGTTGCAGGTCGCGCTGGCGTTGCAGTTGCAAGATGCGATTAATCATTTGGAGCAGGACCCCGACGGGGCGGGAAATACGCATCTCACGAGCGCCAATTGGATTGGAATAGTGGTTGGGCTGCTGGGAGGGGGGTGGGTTGTGACAGGCGTGGTGTGGGGCGCCGGTTGAGGGGGAGCGTTTCAAGGGTTCTGCAAAAAAACCACATACCCCCGAAACCACTCACTCCCTTGCAAATACCCAGGTTCCTCCCACGTCCCGCCTTGAATCAGCCCGATCTTGAACGGCAGTCCCAGTCGATTTATCCGTGGCAGATACGCCGCGTAGTCCGGAATGCTGTGGCGCCCTTGATAGGTCTGCACGACCACTTCATCCACCACGCCTTTGAGTTGCGCGATGGCGGCCGGGTCGGCGTTGCTGCTCCAATCCATCAGGCCAGTGATGCTCAAGCGCAGGTCGGCCGGCAGGCGTTGGCGCAGCTCGCGCAGGAAGTCGGCGTATTCGTGCAGGTATTGGGTGCGGGCGTCGAAGTCGATCTGGATGCCGACGACCGGGTTGCCGGCGTCGCGCCAGCGTTGCACTTGGCCGAGCAGTTGGCGGTAGACCGGTTCGGGCCAATGCAGGGTGTGGGCGCGGTAGACGATCCAGATTTCACCCTGGGTGATGCGCGGCACGCTGATGCCCTGGGCGATCATCTGCACGCCGCGCCCTGGCGTGCGGCGGGTGGAGTTGATCTGGCCCTGAAGGATGTACAGGGTTTTGGCCTGCTTGAGCACCGGTTGAGGGGTGACGCCGCTCCACAGCCAAAAGGCGTCATAGTCGCGGGCGTCGACGGCGCCGAAGGCCGGGCTTGCCAGTAACAGCAAGCCTAGCCACAGGTGTTTCACCAGTAGTACTGCAGCGACTTGCCCCACTGGGTGTCACCGAAGCTGCTTTTGAGCTGGCGGAACCAGGCTTTGCGCACGGCAGGTTCAACGTCCTGCCCGCCGCAACTGTTGTAGCCGGACGGCCCGTAGCAGTTGATGGCGCGAAACAGCGCGTAGGCCCTGTCATTCTTCGGCGCCTTGGCATTGCCGATCACCTGTTTGTAGCCGTCCAGGCGCGAGAAGGTTTCACCCTTGAAGTCCGATGCGGTGCTGCCCAGGCTGCCGGCGGCGCGCGCCTGCTCCAATGGCATACCGTCCAGGCCGTTACGCAGGATGAATTCACCCAGGCAGTTCAGGCCCTGTGGATGTTTCGCGTCGTTTTGCAGGATAGCGGCGGTTTGCGTGATGGTTGGGCAGGCGTAGCCGGATTCGGCTTTATCGCCATTCCACTGGAACAGCTTCAAGGTCTGGCTGGCGCTGTAGACGTAGCCCAAGCTGGTACCCAGCTTATCTTCAGGGGCCGCGACCGGCAGTTGCTTGAGGTCCTCGGCGAATGTCGCGTACTGGCCGCGCAGCAGGTCTTTGTAGAGCAGCACGAATTGCGCGGTCTGGCGTTCCAGCGGGTCGCTGGCCTGGGCGATCTGCTGGCGCAACAGCTCAGGGCCTGCAACGTTGCGCAGCAGAATGTAGCGCACCTGCTTGGCGCTGATCGGCGAATCGGCGGCGAACACTTTGGCCAACTGGCCGCTGCGCTCGTAGTTCATCGCCAACGCCAGCTCAAGCTGGTCGCGTTGCAGCGGCATTTTCGCCAGGGGCAGCAGTTGCAACCATAGTGCTTCGGCGCCTTTCCAGTCTTGCTTGGCTTCCAGGGCCAGGGCGCGCAGGGTCTGTTGGCTGAAGGCGAAGTAATTCAGGCTCGACGGCACGCTCTGGGGCAACTGTTTCAAGGCGGCGTCCGGCTGATGCTCGATGTACAACGCACACACGGCCAGCAAGTAGTCGTACAGCTGCGGCGCGCTGGCGAATGCGGCTTTTTGCTTCTCCAAATCGGCGCGGGAAAGGGCGCGCTGGTGGCCGCCGCGCATCAGCATCAGGTCGCTGACAAGCTGGATCATCGGCGTGGTGACGGTCTGGCTATTAACCATCAATAGCTTGAGGTCGACCTCCTCCACCAGTTCGTCCACCGACACATTGCGCTGCGCATCAGTCGCCTGAGTCATCGCCCAGGCGTAGGCCTCGGCGAGCTTGGTGTTGTCACCCGCCAGCCAATACACGCGGCGCAAAAGGCCACGGGCGGAGGCCACGTAATCGCCCTGTGGATAAGTTTTCAGGTAGGTGAGGAATCCTTCTTCGGCATCGCTCAGGGCGGACTTATCCACAAGCTTAAGACGCGGCATGCCGTATTCGTCGAAGGCTTCAGCCTGGGCCTGGTTCAAAGCAGTGCGGGCGGTCATGTACAGCGCGGTTTCCTGCAGCCAAGGCACATTGCTGCTGCTGGCAGCGGCAAAACCGCGTTCAGCGTCACTGAAACGACCGCTGTAGAAGTCGGCGGCGGCCTGCAGGTAAGTGCGAAACAGTTGGCCGTCGGCGGACTGGATCTGCTGAGCGTCCACCACTTGGCCGTCCCAGGAGCAGGCGGTGAGCACCTGCAAACGCGCCTTCACCAGCACCTCGCGCTCGGCCGCCGGCATGTCAGCCTTGATCACCTGGCTGATAAATGCGGTGGCACTGTCATCGTCGTTGCTGCGGCAGCGGCTGCCCTCGCCATTGAGGAACGCTTCACCGGCGGTTTTATACTCGTCGCGCTTGATGCCCAGAGGCTGAAGCAGCGTATCGAGTTCGGCGGTGCGCGAGTCGTCCGGCTTGTTGTCGGGTTCTTCGTTTGTGCTGCGCAAAGGCGCCAGTCGATAGACCGGGAAAGGCACCGGGCCAAAGCCCTGGGCCAGGTCGTCTTCGCTCAAGGCATTGGGCGCCAGGGGCGCAGCCTTTTTGTCCGCCAGCAGCAGGCGCAGGTTGACGCGGCTGTCGTTGCCCGAGTTGAGGAAGGGTTGGTTGCTGCACGCGTCGATACTGTCACGCGAGACCCGCCAATCGGGGTAGCACGAGTCGTCGGAGCTGGCCTGGGCCTGTAGGGTCATACCCGCGAGCAGTGCCAGTGCCAGGGGTGACAGAAAACCGATGCGCATGACGTGTCCTTGATCCTGAGTCCTTGGAGGAGGGCGATAATAGCGTGTTCCTACGGTCGCTTCGGAGAAGCCCTGCACAAATTGCCGATTTGTCGGGTCATAGAAGCGAATCAGGGGCTTTTGTCCTAGAGTGGCGATGTTTGCAGTTAGGCAATCAAGGGCAGGGAAATCTAGGTGCGTCGGTCTGTGGTAGAGCAAAACGAAAAGGTCGGGACGTTACCCGCACTCAACCGCCTCTCTTGGGACGGTGCCGGTTGGTTCAGCCGACTCTGGTGGGTACCGATTCTGGCGCTGGCCATGGCCCTGCGTTTTTACAACCTGACGGCGGCGGCGATCTGGGGCGACGAAGGCTCCAGCCTGTTGCTCAGCGAATACGCCGCGGCCGACCTGTGGTTCCACGCGGCGCACGATGTGCACCCGCCGCTGTATTTTTTTCTGCTGCGCGGCTGGATTGAGCTGTTCGGCGACAGCATCTGGTCGATTCGCAGCATGAGCGCCGTCCCCGGTGTAGTCGCCGTGGGCCTGGGCGTCTGGCTGACGCAGCAATTGTCCACCCGGCGTGCGGCAGTGCTGGCGGGCATTCTGCTGGCGCTATTACCCACGGCGGTGCGCTACAGCCAGGAAGTACGCATGTATTCGCTACTGGGCGTGTGGTTGCTGGGCGCCACGCTGGCGCTGGTCTATTGGGTGCGTCAACCCGAGCGCACGCGTTATCTGGCGGCCTATGCCGTGTTGATGAGTGCTGGTTTCTACACCCATTACTTCACGGCGCTGTGCGTGCTTGTGCATTGGGCCTATCTGGGTGTGCTTTGGGGTACGGCGCCGCGAGACCAGCGCCTGATCACACGCCCGGCATGGTGGGTGGCTAACGCCGCGATTGTGCTGTTGTACCTGCCTTGGCTGCCGAACCTGCTGGACTTGGTGCAACACGTCGAACAGCTCAAGGTGGGCGGCGACATAGGCTGGGAAGAACCGGTCAGCCTGTTCTCCCTGCCTTCGATGATCTGGCAATTCGTGCTCCAGGATGAAGGCGTTGGCTTCTGGTCGCCGTTGTTCTGGCTGTTTCCGCTGCTGCTGGTGACTGTTGTGATCACCGCTTGGCAAGATCGCGAACGCTATCGACCGGCCAGCCTGCTGGCGCTGTTTTTCCTGTTGCCACTGCTGCTGGTCTACGGCGTGTCATTTGTATCCCCAGTGTTTATCGAGCGCTACCTGACGGTATACGCCTTGGGCTTGCCGATTCTTGTGGCGATGGCTATCGACCGCCTGCCGTCGCGGTTTTCACTGCTGGGGGTGGCGCTGTTTGTGCTATTTGTCGGCGTCGAACTGGTGGGGTTGAAGAACAACTTTGCCGTGGATGAGCACGACCAGTTCAACGTGCCGGTGGCATTCGTCAACCGCAACTACCAGCAAGACGACCGCATCGTCCTCAGCGACATGATGTGGTACCTCAGCTACGTGTATTACGACCAGACCGACGCCCAATTGCAGCTCTACACACCGCCCAAACCCGACGGCAGGCCCACTCGGCCGAACGCGTATGGCTTCGGTACCTTGGTCGACCAGGACGGCGGGCGCATCTATCTCGACCATCTGTCGGCACTGCCCGCTGACACCCGCCGCGTGTGGCTGATCAGCAGCAACGAAGCACCGGATGATTTCGCCCCGCTGCCAGAGGGCTGGCGCGAACTCAGTCGCCAGGATGGCGGCGGCGCCAGGGCTAGGTTGTTTGTGTTGTGCAACGTACCGTCGGCGCAACCTGAGGGCTGTCGCTAGACTGGGTTAATTCTTTCATCGCAGGAGCCCGTCATGGAATCGCCCGTGCATAGTTTGCCGTCACTGTTCAAACAGCTGGGTCTGGAGAATGACCCGGTGAGTATTGAGAGGTTCGTGGCGGTTCATTCGCCGCTCAAACCGGAGTTGAAATTGGCGGATGCGTTTTTTTGGACCGATAGCCAGAGAGCGTTTTTACGTGAGGAGATTCTAGAGGATGCGGATTGGGCGGTGGTGGTGGATGAGTTGAATCTGATGTTGCGGGGTGGGCGAGAGGTGCAAAAAATTTAGAAAAAACGCTGAAAGTTGAAAAAAACTGATGAGGGTTGAAAAAAACTGGGCTTTAATCGCGTAAGTGAACTTTTTCTGAGGTTGCGCGATGTCTCTGGTTGGCTATGCCCATCTCCATCGATCTCTCGGGTTAAAAGCCATCGCGCCTGCCCGCGCAGCGATGATTAAGCCTGTCACTCGGATTTCGACGATCGGTGATTGCCTGGCGGTACCTCACGCTGTTGCACCGTCGGCTGACTCAGTGCTCGACCATATTCTTTTTGCCCTCAAGCATGAAGGTATCAACCTCGGCATCCTGGCTCAGGCGCTGGAAGCCGTCACTGCCGAGCAACTGCTGCAAGAACTGGAAAAAGCCCCTAACGGCGTGTTCATCCGCAAGGTGTGCTACCTCTGGGAGGGGCTGACCCTTCAACGGCTGGATTACAGCAAACCGATCAACAGTCGTGTGTCTCCACTGTTTGATCCGCAGCGCTACGTGACGGGCCCGTCGACGCGAAATTCCCGTTGGCGCATCGACTTCAATGGTTTGGGCTCTTTGGCTTATTGCGCGACGGTCGAGCGTACGCCAGAAATCGACACTCTGCTGAGCGTCGATATCTTGGGGCGCGCCAAATCCTTCATGGCCACCCTACCTCCCGAAATGATGGACCGCGCGATCCAGTGGGCTTACCTGCATGAAACCCGCGACTCGTTCGCCATCGAAAAAGAACAACCCAGCGAGGAAAAGTCCCGGCGCTTCGTCCAGCTGTTACGTCAGGCCCACGAAGGCAGGCTGCTGACCGAGGATTATCTGGTCGAGCTGCAAAACAGCACTGTTTCCAACCCCTTCGACAAAGCCGTCGCGTTTCGCCACGAACAGAACCACCTGCACAATGGCCTGCGCGGCGCGGCGGGTGTCAGCTACGTACCGCCCTCTCCTGAGCTGTGCCAGGAGCTGATGGAAGAGCTGATGGCGTTCGCCAATCAACCTGTGCGCGAGGTTGATCCTCTCGTAGCTGCGGCCGTCACCGCGTTTGGCTTCGTATTCCTGCACCCGTTCATGGATGGCAACGGTCGGCTGTCCCGCTTCTTGATCCACCAGACGCTATGCCACTACGGCGCACTGGAACACGGCTTACTGCTGCCTGTCTCCGTCGCGATGAAGCACGAAGAACACGCCTATCTGGAGGCACTCAAGGCGTTCTCCCTGGCGACGCGAGAATTCTGGAACGTCATCTGGCTGGACGGCGAAAAAATGGCCTTCGATTTTATCGGCCACCCGTCGATTTACCGCTATTGGGATGCAACGCGCTGCGTCGAATTCACCCTGCAAATGGCCCGCCGCGCGCTGGAGGTGGAGCTGCGCGAAGAGACAGAATTTCTCGACCGTTATGACCGGGTGATCAAGGCCGTGAATCAGCGCTTCGACGTGCGGGGTAGTGATCTGTCGAAGCTGGTGATGATGTGTCTGGACAACGAGGGCAAGGTTTCCAAGCATCGGCGCAAGCAGTTTCAGTACAGCGTGCCCGAGGAGGTGTTTGAGTTTATTGAGGAAGAGGCCCAGCGCGCTATGTACGAAGCTGGGAAATTTCCTACCGACTAAGCGGAGGTGGATGATAGTGAGCAGAGTGAGGAGTCCGCTATTAACACGCGCTGATTCCTCCCTCTGGACACAGCATGAAACGCCTGATCCCTCGCGCTGAAATTGAAAATTATGACCTCACACATATCATTCTCATCTTTGGATGAAGGCGCAGGGTTCTATGGCGGCTGTACGCGGGAGATCTTCGGATCTGCCGGGTTTCACAGATAACCGGTTCGCCAACCTGCGTACAGCTGCCACCTTTTCTTGTTTGGCGACGAGAGCGAGTGGTTCAAACCCTTATCTGTGAGGTTTTATCGATGGACCAATACAAACCGTTTCAAACCAATCTCACCAGCGTTCCGGTCCTGGCCTTCAACATCTTCGCCCCCTCGCACCTGCTCCACGAAACGGCGCGCAGTCGCATCCGTATTGGCACAGAGCTGTTGGAAACCCTCACCGCCAAAGCGGACAGCCAGAACCTGCATCATTTGGTCACGGCCGCATTGGTCTCGTTGCGCGATGGCCTGGACATGATGAGTGAAATCCAGCGCCGACTGGACGGGCAAGCCGAACAGCAAGCCTGAAACCAACGCTGATCTAAATGTGGGAGCTGGCTTGCCTGCGATAGCCATAGGTATCTACACATCTTTAGCCATCCCCCGGCGTAGCAGCTGTCGAGCCCCGGCGAGGCTGCGTCAGCGGTGTGTCAGACAGGCCGCAAACGCAGCCTCGCTGGGGCTCGACAGCTGCTACGCACTATCACAGTGAAAATGTGTAGATACTTATGCTGCGATAGCGGAGTGTCAGTCGACATCTACCTCGACTTGACCACCGCCATCGCAGGCAAGCCAGCTCCCACATGGGGTTTGCAGCGATTCAAATGGCTCGTCCGCGCTCAGGCACGCTTTCTCCACCCACACCGCCCACCACCCATCACTAAATTGTTTCAAAACTTGACGCATATGGTCTCATCCACCATATTGATAGTTAGCAAACTAACTGTATGCGAACTATCCAGTGCCTCAATCCCTCGAACAACTCCAGATGAACCTCAGCAGCAGCATGGTGGTGGGCGCCCGTCACTGGCGCAAAATCTGCCAGACCACGCTGGTGAGCTACGGCATCTCCGAAGCCTGCGCCGTGCCGCTCTTGATGATCGGCCGCTTGGGCGATGGCGTGCACCAGGTCAAAGTGGCCCAGGCCTCGGGCATGGAAAGCCCGTCGCTGGTGCGCCTGCTCGACCGGCTGTGCACCGACGGCTACGTGTGCCGCACAGAAGACGTCCACGACCGTCGCGCCAAGTCCTTGAGCCTCACCGAGCGCGGCCGTGAGCTGGTGCAAGCGGTGGAGGCGCAACTGGTGCGTCTGCGTAAGGACGTACTGGCGGATATCGCCCCCAACGATCTGGAAGCCGCGCTGCGTGTGTTGCGCGCCTTCGAGGCGGCGACGCTTTGAACGGATTTTTTACCGGTTTTCCGCCCGCCCGTGACTGGTTCTATGGGGTACGTACCTTCGCGGCGTCGATGGTCGCGTTATATATCGCCATGCTGATGCAGATGCCGCGTCCGTATTGGGCGATGGCCACGGTGTATATCGTCTCAAGCCCGTTTGTCGGCCCTACCAGTTCCAAAGCACTGTACCGCGCCATCGGCACCTTCATGGGCGCAGCGGCGGCGGTGATTTTCGTGCCGATGTTCGTGCAGTCGCCTTACATGCTGGTGGTGGTGATTGCCTTGTGGACGGGCACTTTGCTGTTTCTGTCCATGCACCTGCGCACCGCCAACAACTACGCCTTGATGCTCGCCGGCTACACCTTGCCGCTGATCGCCTTGCCGGTTGTGGATAACCCCCTGGCTGTGTGGGATGTGGCCGAAGCGCGTACCGAAGAAATCTTCCTCGGCATCGTAGTCGCGGCGGTGGTGGGCGCGATGTTCTGGCCGCGCCGTCTCATGCCGGTGTTCGATGGCTCGGTGACCAAATGGTTTGCCGACGCCCAGGTTTATAGCCAGCGCTTTCTGACCCGCAACGTTGAGCCTGAAGAAATCAGCACGTTGCGCGGCGGTATGGTCGCCACTTTCAACACCCTCGAACTGATGATCGGCCAGTTGCCCCACGAAGGCGCAAGGCCGCAGACGGTGCGTAATACCAAAGAGCTGCGCGGGCGCATGATTCACCTGCTGCCAGTGGTGGATGCACTCGACGATGCGCTGTATGCCATCGAGCATCGCGCGCCGGAGTTCCTGGATAAAATCACGCCGTTGCTGGAAGCGACCCGCCAGTGGCTGGAAAACACCCAGGACAGCGCGCCGATGGACAGCTGGCGCGCCCTGCGTGATCAGGTCGATGCCCTGCAACCCCACGGCAAAGCGCTGGACGATCGCCACACGCTGCTGTTCTCCAATGCGCTGTACCGTTTGGGTGAATGGATCGACCTGTGGCAAGACTGCCGTAGCCTGCAAGCCGCCATCCAATGTGAAAGCCAGGACAGTTGGCGCGCGGTCTACCGCCACTGGCGCCTGGGCCGGCTCACGCCGTTCCTCGACCGTGGCCTGATGTTCTACTCGGCGTTCTCCACCGTCACCGCGATCATCGTTGCTTCGGTGCTGTGGATTTTGCTGGGTTGGACCGACGGCGGCAGCGCAGTGATCCTGGCGGCTGTCGCCTGCAGCTTCTTTGCAACGATGGATGACCCCGCACCGCAGATCTACCGGTTCTTTTTCTGGACCGCCATGTCGGTGTTGTTCGCCAGCCTCTATCTGTTTTTGGTGCTGCCCAACCTGCATGACTTCCCGATGCTGGTGCTGGCGTTTGCCGTGCCGTTTATCTGCATCGGCACGCTCACCGTACAGCCGCGATTTTACCTGGGCATGCTGCTGACGCTGGTGAATACCTCGTCGTTTATCAGCATCCAGGGCGCCTATGACGCGGACTTCCTCAACTTCGCCAACGTCAACCTGGCTGGGCCGGTGGGCTTGCTGTTTGCCTTCGTGTGGACACTGATTGCGCGGCCGTTCGGTGCTGAACTGGCGGCCAAGCGCCTGACGCGTTTCAGCTGGCGCGACATCGTCACGCTCACCGAGCCCGCGACCCTGGCCGAGCACCGGCACATGGCTGTGCAAATGCTCGACCGCCTTATGCAACACTTGCCGCGCCTGGCCCTGATTAACCAGGACACCGGCACCGCCTTGCGCGATTTGCGCGTGGCGCTGAACCTGCTCGACCTGCTGGCTTACTCACCGCGCATCCTCGGTGTGCCACGGGTGCTGCTCAGTCAAGTGGTGGAAGGTGTGGGCGGTTACTTCAAGGCGTGCCTCAAGGCCGGTGAACGCTTGCCGGCGCCCAGCGGTCTGCTGATGACGCTGGACCGCACGCGTCGCGCCCTCAACGGCCAGGGTTTGCAAGACGAAGATGACACCCGCCTGCACCTGCTGCACGCGCTGGCCGGTTTGCGCCTGTCCCTGCTGCCGGGCGTGGAATTCATTGGCGGCACCGAGGTGCAAGCGCCGCTACCCGATGGAGCGCCTTTATGATCGGTGATCTGGATATCAGCGGGGTGTTCCTGCCCACGTTGCTGGTGCTGATGGGCATTACTTATGTGTTGTTTCTGGTGGTGCACGGGTTGTTGACCCGCGTCCACTTCTATCGCCTGGTCTGGCACCGGGCATTGTTCAACGTGGGACTCTACGCGCTGTTGCTGGGCGCGGTGGACTCACTCAGTCGATACCTGATGACATGAAAAAACCTTTTTTGACCATCGGCCGTGTCGTCCTGACGCTGTTGATCGTGACGTTTGCGGTCGTCGTTGTGTGGCGCATGGTCATGTACTACATGTTTGCCCCCTGGACCCGTGACGGCCACATCCGTGCCGACATTGTGCAGATCGCCCCGGACGTGTCCGGGCTGATCCAGCGCGTCGACGTGCGCGACAACCAGTTGGTAACCAAGGGCCAGGTGCTGTTCGCCGTCGATCAGGACCGTTTTAAGCTGGCCCTGCGCCAAGCCCAGGCCGCCGTGGCCGACCGCCAGGAAACCTTGGCCCAGGCCCAGCGCGAGTACAAGCGTAACCGCGGCCTCGGCAACCTGGTGCCCCGCGAGCAACTGGAAGAAAGCCAGTCGCGCGTGGCCCGGGCCCAGTCTGCCCTGGCTGAAGCCCAGGTGACGGTGGACTCTGCCCAGCTCAACCTTGACCGCTCGGTGATCCGCAGCCCCGTGGACGGTTACGTCAACGACCGTGCGCCGCGTGCCCAGGAGTTCGTCACCGCCGGGCGCCCGGTACTGTCGGTGGTGGACAGCAATTCCTTCCATATCGATGGCTATTTCGAAGAAACCAAGCTCGACGGCATTCATGTCGGCATGAGCGTGGATATCCGCGTGGTTGGCGACAACGCTCGCCTGCGTGGCCATGTGCAAAGCATCGTCGCCGGTATCGAAGACCGCGACCGCAGCAGCGGCTCCAACCTGTTGCCCAACGTCAACCCGGCGTTCAGCTGGGTGCGCCTGGCCCAGCGGATTCCAGTGCGCATTGCGTTTGACGATGTGCCAGCGGACTTCCGCATGATCGCCGGGCGTACGGCGACTGTCTCGATCATCGGCGATAAGGTTAAAGACGGAGACAAACCATGAAGCAGCTGTTGGCGAGCGCCGCGCTGGGTTTGCTGCTGTCGGCCTGCCAAGTGGTGGGCCCGGATTACGCACTGCCGGATAAAGCCGCCGTCAACCGTGGCGATCTGCAAGGGCAAATCGCTGGGGAGGGCAACAATGTGGTGTCGGCGCCGGTGCCGGCCGACTGGTGGAAACTGTACAAAGACCCACGCCTGGATGAGCTGGTGCGCCAGGCGATGGCGTCGAACACCGACTTGCGCGTGGCGGCTGCGAACTTGCAGCGTGCGCGCTTTCAGACCCAGCAAGCGGAATCCGCAGGCGGCTGGAGCCTCGGCGCGAAGGCTGAAGCCCAGCGTCTGCAAGAGTCTGGCGAAGCGTTTTTGCTGACGGAAAAAGTCCCGGTGGGCAATATTGGCAGCGTTGGTATCACCACGTCCTACCAGTTCGATCTGTTCGGTACGCTGCAACGCGGCATCGAAAGTGCCCAGGCCAGTGCCGATGCGGCCCAGGCGGCTGCTGATATTGCGCGCATCACCCTGGTAGCCGATGTCGTGCGCTCCTATACCCAGGTCTGCGCCGCGAACGAAGAGCTGGCGATTGCCAATGAGTCCCTCGACCTGCAGGCCCAAAGCACTAAGCTCACCCAGCGTCTGCGTGACGCCGGACGTGGCGATGAAACCCAGGTGACGCGCTCGCAAACCCAATACAAATCCTTGCGCGCCGACATGCCGCGCTACCAAGCATTGCGCCAGGCCGGGCTGTTCCGCCTGTCGATGCTGTTGGCCAAGCCGGTGGACCAACTGCCGGCGGGCACGGGCACTTGCGCCGAGCTGCCGCACATCGCCCAATTGCTGCCGGTTGGCGATGGCGCGGCGTTGCTCAAGCGCCGTCCCGATGTGCGTCAGGCCGAACGTCAACTGGCCGCCGCCACCGCGAGGATCGGCGTGGCGACGGGCGCGCTTTACCCGGATATCAGTATTGGCGCCACGGTGGGGACCGTTGGCCTGCTCGAAAACCTTGGCCAGCCTGCGACCAACCGTTGGGGCTTTGGCCCCATGATCAGTTGGACAGTGCCGACCAACGGCGCCCGCGCGCGCGTTCACGAAGCCGAAGCCGCCACCCAGGGCGCCCTGGCGCACTTTGACGGCGTGGTGCTCAATGCCATCCGCGAAACCCAGACCGGCCTGGCGCAGTACACTGCGCAACTGCAACGCCGCGATGCATTGGCCGAAGCCGGCGAATCGGCCAAGGAAGCAGCAGGGCAGACCCACCGCTTCTTCCAGGCCGGCCGCGCGTCGTTCCTGGCCGACCTGCAAGCCACCCGCACCTACACCGATGTGCGCGCGCAACTGGCGGCGGCCAACACCCAGGTTGCCATGAGCCAGATCGATTTGTTCCTGGCCCTGGGCGGCGGTTGGGAAAGCGGACGAACGCAAGCGTCACAACCCGGCAAACCCTGAGCGAATAGCTATGCTTTGACAGGCGGACCGCCGCGACGATCCGCCTGTCACTGCTCGCGTTTGCTCATGGGGATTCCAATAATGAAAAACCCTTATGCTCCCGCTTTCTGGTGCGTGTGTTTCGCACTGGTGTTGTTATCGGCGACCTATTTCTACGGCGTGATGCTCGCCCATCAGCTCGACAAGGCGATGGTGTTTCTCGACAGTGCCTGCCTGGTGATCGGCACCCTGTCCATTGGCGTAGTGGCGTGGGCCTCTTACCAGAATCAACGGGTGAAGAAAAAACTCCTCGAACAAGGCAAGACCCGCGTGGTGATCTGGGACACCAAGGTCGCCCTGCGCCGGGTCGAGACCGTGTTCGACCGCTATTTCTGGGGCAGCTATTGGCAGCCGGGGCGGACCTTCCAGGAAGTCATGGGTGACCTCACTGGCACGCCTCTGGAGAAAAGCCTCGAAGTCCTGAAAAAACAGTGCGTGGCACTTGATCAGCAGGTCGCTGACGGTAGGCACTGGCTGAACAACGCGCGGGAACTGTCCGACGTTGCCACACAAATGGCCCGCGAGCGCTATCGGCTGGACGTCTGCGACCCCAAGTCGGACACCCCCGGCAATGCGGTCATACACCGCGAGTTTGAGGTGCTGGTGTACACCTGGACGGCGCGCTTGAAGAGCTTCGACCACCAACTCGATGAAATTGAGCTGGAGTACTCCTGACGTAGCAGCGGTCGAGTAGAACGAGGCCGCGTTCGAGGACGAAGTCCTCGTAAAGCCAGCACTTATGGTTTCTGATAAACCAGGTTGCCGGGTTTTACGACTGCTTCGCAGCCGAATGCGGCCTCGCTGCGCTCGACCGCTGCTACGGTGCCTATGCTAATCTTCCCCCGTTTTCGTCGGGCTTGAGCCAACCCCTCAGGGTTCAAGGAAGACAGCCCACTTCTCACAGGATTTGATCAGGTCACTTCATGAATAAGCCAGCCGTTGTTCTTTTGGGTTTCGTTGTCGCCGTTGGCGTCGTCAGTGCAGGCGGTGCCTGGTACACCGGTAAGCAGCTGGAGCCCGTGCTGCAGACGGCGGTGCAGGACGCCAACAAGGAACTGCAACGTTCCATGGCCGGCGTCGACGGCACTGTTGCCCTGGAGCTGGTGTCCTTGGACCGTGGCCTGTTCAGCAGCACCGCGCACTATCGCCTCAAGGGCCAGGGCTCGTTCTTCGGCGAGCAGAACCCGAACCCCGAGCTGCTGATTGTCGACCATATCGAACACGGCCCGTTGCCGTTCTCGCGCCTGGTATCGCTGAAATGGCTACCGGTCATGGCTACCAGTCACTACGAGCTGGAAAAGAACGCCACCACTGAGAAATGGTTCGCCGCCGCCAAAGACGTGTCACCGCTCAAAGGCGTGGCCAATATCGGCTACAGCCGTTCGGTGAGCGGTAATCTCGAACTGCTGCCGCTGACGTTCAAGGACGAGACGGCTTCGGTGAACTTCTCTGGCCTCAACCTGGATTTCGACAGCACCGCCGAGGGCAAGAAGGTCAAGGTCGACGGCTACATGAACAGCCTCAAACTGGCTGTGGTCGATGCCAATGGCGCACCCTTCGACGCTGAATTCGCCGGCCTGACCGTGGCCAGCAACCTGGAGAAATCCACCTTCGGCTTCTACACCGGGCAGAACACGATAGAGCTGACCGACACCAAGCTCACCTTCGGCCCACAGAAAGCCGTAATGACCCTCAAGGGTTTCGAGCAGAAAGATACCAGCGAAGTCAAAGACAACAACATGGCCGGCCGCGTCGACTACAAGATCGACGAGATCGGCTATCAGGGTAAACCCGTGGGTTCCGCCGCCATGGCCCTGAGCGTGAAAAACATCGATGTGCCCTCTGGCCTGCTGCTGACCAAGCTGTATCAGGACAAGATGCAGCCGGTGCAAGCCGCTGCTGCCGCCGGCCAACCGGTGCCGGAGCTGCAACTGACTGAGGCTGAGCAGGCCCTGGCTGAAGCCAACGTCGACCAGTTGCTGGCCGCCAAGCCACACGTGGCGCTGGAAAACCTGTCGCTGAAAACCACCCACGGTGAAAGCAAGTTCAACCTGGTGCTGGACCTGGCCAAGCCGACCTCCATGGAATTGCCGCCGGTTGAGTTGGGCAAGCAAATGGTCGCGCTGCTGGACGCCAACCTGACCCTGTCCAAGCCAATGATCGCCGACGTTGCCGCCCTGCAAGCGCAGCTTGGCGGTGTGACCGATCCTAAAGCCATCGAGCAGCAATCCCAGATGGCCAGCGAAATGGTCAGCGGCATGGCCGTTGGCACACAACTGGCGACCCTGGTGGGCAGCGACGTGGTGTCCAAGCTGCATTACGCCAACAATGAAGTGACCTTCAACGGCCAGAAGATGACCGTCGAGCAGTTCATTGGCTTTGTGATGTCCAAGGTTGGCTCAGTGAGCGGCGCCCGATAAGCCTCGGGGCCGCGCAAAGCGGCCCGACTGAAATGCAATCAAACTGTGGGAGCGGGCTTGCTCGCGAACGCGGTGTACCAGTCACTCTAGATGTTGACTGACACATCGCCTTCGCGAGCAAGCCCGTTCCCACATTTGGTTTGTGGCACTGGTCAGGCAATTCTGAACAATTGTTCTGAATCTCCCTCCCCCTTTCTCCGCTAAGGGATAGTTCATACAGGAAAGCTAGGTCGGGTCACGAGACGCCGACACCCTGATGCAAATCGCTCAGGACCACCTATCGCTACAGCTTTCCGTGTGTAAGGAAGCTCACGATATGCTGCGAAACCTCCCACTCAGTGCCTCAGGCCGGTTACGGCTGCTCATCGGGGTAACCTTGTGCAGCCAGTTGCTGATGCCCACCTTTGCCATGGCCGACCCGGCCTACGACGCCCTGATCATCCAGGCGCGCAACGGCAACTTCACACCCGCCCTGACTCAACTGCGCCAATTGCCTGCCGAGCGCCAGACGCCAGGCCAGATCAGCGACCACTTGGTGATCGCTGGCTGGGCCGGACAGGGTGCCGAAGTGCTGAAGGTGTACGAGGCACAGGGCCAGCATCGCAACTTGACCGCCCAGGCGCTGGCCACGGTTGCGCGAACCTATCGCAACCAGAAGCAGTGGGCGCAGGCCGAGGCGGTCTATCGCAAAGCGCTGTTGCGTGAACCGAACAATGTCGACCTGCAACTGGGCCTGGCCCTTACCCAGGCCGACGGCGGCAAAGTCAGCGAAGCGGTGCAACGCACACGCGCTCTGGTGGCGGCCAAGCCGGATGATCCCAATCGGCGCATGGCCCTGGGCTACGCACTGACTCGTGCGGGTTCGAACTACGACGCCCTGTTTGAATTCGACCAGGCCTTTATCCGCGCCGGCGACAAGCCCGAAGTCGCCCGCGAATACCTCGTTGCCCTGCAAAAGGCCCGTCTGCCGGAAGCCGCCTTGCGCTTGTCGGCCCAGCGCCCGGGGCTGGTCGACCCTGTGACCCAGCGTCGCCTCGAAGGCGACCTGGCCGCCGAGCGCGTACGCATGGCCGAGTTCGCCACGCGTACCGAGAAAGAACGCTTTGTGATCGCCGACCGCGCGCTCGCGGACTACGACAGACTGCTCGCCCGCTGGGCCCCCGACGCCAGCGCCCAGGGCGACGTGATGATTTGGCGCATCGACCGCCTCGGCGCGCTCAAGGCCCGGGCGCGCACCGCCGAGGTCATTCGCGAGTACGAAGCCCTCAAGGCTGAAGGCGTGCAATTGCCGACCTACGCCTTGCGCTGGGTCGCTGCCGCCTACCTCGACCAGCGCCTGCCGGAAAAGGCCGCCCCGCTGTATCGCCAGGCGGTGACCGCTGCGGATGCCGACCCAGGCGATCATGTCAAAGACAGTTCCGCCCTGTTCTACGCCTTGCTGGAAAACGACCAGGTGGCAGAGGCGCGCGTGGTCGCCGACAACCTGGCCCGCAGCGAGAAACCGCGGCTTGAACTCAAGGGTCTGCCCTTGGGCGACCCTAACGACGAGTGGGCGGACGCGCAACAATTGGCGGCCCAGGCCGGTACCTATGGCGATGACCTGCAGACCAGCGAAGAGCGCCTGGAAGCCTTGGGCAATAAAGCCCCGGGCAACATCGGCGTGCGTTTGGCGCAGGCCGAGATGTACCGTGCCCGCGAATGGCCAAGACGCGCCGAAGCGTCACTCAAGGAAACCGAAAACCAGAGCCCGCGCGACATCGGCGTGGAAATGTCCCAGGGCTTCACCGCGCTGGACCTGCAGGAGTGGCGCCAGCTCGACCTGCTTGCCGATGACGTGGTCGCCCGCGCCCCGGAAAACCGCCAGGTCCAGCGCCTCGATCGCCTGCGCAAAGTGCACGACATGGCCGAAGTCCGCGTCGAGGCCTACACGGGTAAAAGCTACGGTGGCAGCAATAACGCAGACGCCGGCGCGATCAGGGGCAGCCGCGACTGGGGCATTGAGACCGTGATCTACACGCCGCCCATCGACGAAGACTGGCGCCTGTTCACCGGTGCCGGCTACGGCACCGCCGACTTTACCGAAGGCAGCGGCCATCACCGTTGGCAGCGCGTGGGCGTGGAGCGGCGTACCCGTGACATGACCCTCGAAGCCGAAGTCTCCAACCACTCCTACGGCTTTGGCTCCAAGCAAGGCGCGCGCGTAGCGGTTGCCCGCGACATCAATGACCATTGGCAATACGGCGGCAGCCTCGACTACCTCACGGCGACCACGCCGTTGCGGGCGCTCAATACCGACATTACGGCCAATGGCGGCAGCGGTTTCATCCGCTGGCGCGCGAATGAAAGCCGCGAATGGAAACTGACCGTCAGCCCGTCGCATTTCAGCGATGGCAACGATCGCCTCGAAGCCTTGCTCGCCGGCCGCGAAGGCATCTACAGCTCGCCCAAGGTGCAAGTGGAGTTAGGCCTGGAAGTCAGTGCCAGCCGCAACAGCAAGGAAGACACGCTGTACTTCAACCCGAAGTCGGACTTCGGCGTGATGCCCACCGTCAACGTCAACCATGTGCTTTATCACCGTTACGAGACCCAGTGGAGTCAGCAGTTCCAGGTCGGCGCGGGCACTTATCGCCAGCAGGATTACTCCAGCGGCGGTGTCGGCTTGATCGGTTACGGCCAGCGCATTCGCTGGAACGACGTCCTGGAAGCCGGCGCCAACCTGAGCCTGGTCAGCCGAACGTATGACGGTGATCGCGAACGCGATCTGCGCCTGCTCGTCGACCTCACTTACCGTTTTTAAAAGAGCCTGATCATGACCCTCCTCAGCCGTTATCTGCTGGTCCTGGGCGTATTGCTGGCCAGCGCCTGCGCCCAGCAACCCGCGCCATTCACGCCACCCGCCGAGCGCCCGACACAGGCCAGCGAAGCGCCGTGGCCGAAAAACCATTTCTTGGGCATTGCCTACCACGACGTCAATGACACCGATCCCGATCAGGCGGTGGTGGCGGTGCGCACCGAGCGTTTGATCGATCAGTTGGCCTGGCTGCGCGAGAACGGCTACCAGGCGGTCAGCGTGGACCAGATCCTCGCCGCTCGCCGGGGTGGGCCGGCCTTGCCGCCCAAGGCCGTCATGCTCAGCTTCGACGACGGTTATTCCAGCTTCTACACCCGCGTGATGCCGATTCTGCGCGCCTATAACTGGCCAGCAGTGCTCGCGCCGGTCGGCTCCTGGATCGATACGCCGCTGAACCAGCCGGTGGACTTCGCCGGTCTGCCACGGCCACGCGGCGAGTTCCTGACCTGGCAGCAGATCCGTGAAGTGTCGCGCTCCGGCCTGGTGGAAATCGCCGCCCACACCGACGCCAATCACAAGGGCATCCTGGCCAACCCCCAGGGCAACCTGGAACCGGCCGCCACCACGCGGCGCTTCGATCCGGCGACCAATCGCTATGAAACCGAGGCACAGTTCCAGGCGCGGATGCGGGCTGACGTGGTCGCGATCTCGAACAAGATTCGCGCCGTTACCGGCAAGGCGCCTCGGGTGTGGGTATGGCCCTATGGCGCCGCCGACGGCACCACGCTCGCGGTTGTGGACGAGCAGGGTTACAAGATGGCGCTTACGCTGGACGACGGCCTCGACGACTCGAACAAATTGATGAGGAGCCCGCGCTTTCTGGTTGCCTCCGATCCGGACGGCGAGCACTTCGCCAGCAGCATCGTTTCGGTGCAGGCCAAGGCGCCGATGCGCGTCGTGCATGTGGACCTGGACCACGTCTACGACCCCGACCCGGCGCAACAGGCGCGTAACCTCGATGTACTGGTACAGCGTGTAGTGGACATGGGCTCGCCGACAGTATTCCTGCAAGCCTACGCCGACCCCACGGGTGACGGCCTGGTGCGTTCGCTGTACTTCCCCAACCGCCATCTGCCGATGCGCGCCGACCTGTTCAACCGGGTCGCCTGGCAGTTGCATACCCGGGCTCGTGCCAGCGTTTTTGCGTGGATGCCGGTACTGAGTTTCGACCTCGATTCCAAGTTGCCTCGCGTGACACGTTGGGACCCGCAAACCGGCAAGGTGGGCACCGATCCGGATGATTACAAGCGCCTGTCGCCGTTCGATCCAAAAGTGCGGCAGATGATCGGCGAGATCTACCAGGATCTGGCGAGCTCCGGTAACAGTGGTGTCGACGGCGTGCTGTACCACGACGATGCCAAGCTGAGCGACTTTGAAGACGCCAGCCCCGCAGCACTCAAGGCCTACGCCGCCCAGGGCCTGCCGGACAACATCGCCGCCCTGCGTGCCGACCCTGCCGTCATGCAGCGCTGGACCCGCTTCAAGAGCCGCTACCTGATCGACTTCACCAACGAGTTGACCGCCAAGTTCCGCGCCATCCGTGGCCCGCAGATACTGACGGCGCGCAATATCTTCGCCGAGCCGATGCTCAACCCCGGCAGCGAAGCCTGGTTCGCGCAGAACCTTGACGATTTCCTCCAGACCTACGACTGGACCGCGTCAATGGCCATGCCGCTGATGGAAGGCCAGGCATTGAACAACGCCGACGCCTGGCTGGAAAAACTGGTGGCCACGGTCAAGCGGCGCCCCGGCGCGCTGGAGCGCACCGTGTTCGAGCTGCAAGCCAAAGACTGGCGCACCGAGGCCGCGCCGGATATCAGCGGTGAGCAGCTGGCGCACTGGATGAGCGTGCTCAAGCGCCAGGGTGTCACGAGTTTCGGTTACTACCCGGACAACTTCCTGGAAAACTCCCCGGACCTGAAGACTGTGCGTCCGGCCCTTTCCAACCAATGGAACCCTTGACCATGTTCGACAGAATCCTGGCTTTATTCGTGCTGGCTTTGGTATTGGGTGTGCCCCTGGGCCTGATCTTCCTGGTCACCGGGCAGTTCCTGATGGACTTTGTGTTTTTCTACCCGCTGTTCATGTCGGCATTGTGGATTGCAGGCGGTTTGTATTTCTGGCTGCACTGGGAGCGCCACTGGCCCTGGAAAGAGGACACGCCGGCGCCGACACTGGCTGGCAACCCGCTGATCTCGATCATCATCCCTTGCTACAACGAAGGGGAGAACGTCGCCGACACCATGGAGGCCGCGCTGGCCCAGGTGTACCCGAACATTGAAGTGATCGCCGTCAACGACGGTTCCTCGGATAACACCGCAGCCGTACTGGATGCCCTGGCCTTGCAGCATCCACGCTTGCGCGTGCTGCACCTGGCGCAGAACCAGGGCAAGGCGGTGGCCTTGCGCATGGGCGCCGTTGCCGCGCGCAGCGAATACCTGGTGTGCATTGACGGCGATGCGCTGTTGGATAAAAACGCGGCTGCCTATTTGGTCGCGCCGATGCTCGACAACCCGCGCCTGGGCGCCGTGACCGGCAACCCACGCATCCGCACACGTTCAACCCTGATCGGCCGGGTGCAGGTCGGCGAGTTCTCTTCGATCATCGGCTTGATCAAGCGCACGCAACGGGTAATCGGTCGAATCTTCACGGTGTCCGGTGTAGTGGTGGCGTTCCGTAAAAAGGCGCTGGACCGCATCGACTACTGGAGCACCGACATGATCACCGAAGACATCGATGTCAGTTGGAAGCTGCAACTCGATCACTGGAGCATCTTCTACGAGCCCCGTGCCCTGTGCTGGATCCTCATGCCCGAAACCGTCGGCGGCCTGTGGAAACAGCGCCTGCGCTGGTCCCAGGGCGGCGCCGAAGTGCTGTTCAAGAACATCCGCGGCATTTGGCAATGGCGTCACCGCTACCTGTGGCCACTGCTGTTCGAATACTGCTTGTCCACCGGCTGGGCCTTCACCTTTTTGCTGTCGGTCATCTTCTGGGGCGTGGGCAAATTCATCCCGCTGCCACAAGCGATTACTGTCGAGTCGTTGATGCCGCCGGCGTTTACCGGGTTGGTGTTGGCGATGGTGTGCCTGTTGCAGTTTGCGGTGAGCATCCTGATTGACCGCCGCTACGAGAAAGACCTGTGGAAAACCCTGTTCTGGACGGTGTGGTACCCGATGGTGTTCTGGCTGGTCAGCCTGTTTACCACCCTGGTCAGTTTTCCAAAAGTGCTGTTCAACCAGCATCAGAAGCGTGCGCGCTGGGTCAGCCCGGACCGTGGTATCAAACCGCTCGAAAATAAGGAGGCGTCATCATGAAACTGGTCAGAACCCGCCAACGTTCCGTGATGTGGGTCATCGATGCGCTGTTGACCCTGATGGCCTGGGCCGGCTTGATCTGGTTGTTGGCACGTGGGATTACCTCGATGCTCGATACCCATGGCGGTCCTCGATTCGAGGCGCCGATATTTGCCGCGCTCAATACCCTGCAAATCTACCTGTGGATCGCCCTGCTCAACGCCGTCATCCTGATCAGTTGGGCGCGCCACCAACAACGCCGAGGTCGCAAGTTTGCCCAGCGCCGGGCCGAGGCCAAGGCGCTTACTGACAAAAACCTGAGCGAGAGCTTCAGTCTCGGCGAAGGTGACCTTGAGCAGCTGCGTCGGCCTGGGGTGTTGGTGATCCATAACGACGAGGAAGGCGGTGTCGCGCAGGTGAAATCCCATGTCTCCCGTGAGGTAGAAAAACCGGGGTTGATCCTGGTGCCAGGCAAGGATCAGAACAAAGGCGCCAGCTAAGAAGAACGCTGGAAAATCGTTCCCATGCAACGTGGGAGCGATTTTGGTAAATACCGATAAGTGGGATCCAATTCACAAAACCTCCGAGAACTTTACTGCCCTTTTCGGTACTAACTTATCTCGGTAAGAACTTGATGGCCAACTAGTGGCAATTATTAAGTTCTCCGACGAAATCGTCATCAATACAGCTGCCGCTTGTCGGAATATAACTTCCAGCAATAAGCCGTATGCCTGTTTGATAATTTTTAATTGTTAATAATCAACGGGTTGCGCGAGCACCTTGCACGCTTATTCAACGTGCTCGGTTCTTTGAGTGAGCGGAAGTTCGATGTTAGTTTGCCGCCCTTTAATTTTCGACGGATTGAACATGTCTTTGTTATTACCACGGACTCGGTATCTGCTATGCACTTTCATGCTCGCTTATCTGAGCCTGAACAGCGCCACAGCCGCCCCTACGCCAGGGGATCAGGACCTGATTCGCGACCGCCAGAACCGTCTCTTGGAAGAGCAGCGTCGGCGCCTGGATGAACTCCAGGACTTGCCCGGCAAAGGCGATCAGTCCCAGGCCCCGGCCACACCCGCCGACACCCGTTGCTTCCCGATCAAAGACATCGAACTCAAGGGCGCCGACAGCCTCTCCGTCGGCGACCGCACCCTCCTGCTCAAACCTTATATCGGCCAGTGCCTGGGCGTTCCACAGCTCAATGAGCTGCTCAAGGTCATCACCGACTATTACATCGCCAAAGGCCATGTCACCAGTCGTGCCTATTTGCCGCAGCAGGACCTTTCCAGCGGTCACCTGCAGGTGCTGGTGGTGGAAGGCAAGCTCGAAGGCTTGAAGGGCGCGCAAGGCAGCAACCTGACCGACCGCGAGCTGGCCATGGCGTTTCCCGGCAACATCGGCGGAGCCCTCAACCTGCGGGAAATCGAGCAACTGGTCGACCAGCTCAGCCGTTTGCCCTCCAAGCAGGCGCAAATGGAGCTGACCCCTGGCAGCCAGATCGGCGGCAGTGAAGTGCGGGTCAAGAACGTCCCGCAAAAGCCCTGGCGCGCCAGCCTGTCGCGCAACAACGACGGCCAGAAGAGCACCGGCGAACAACAATGGGGCGCCGGCCTGGAATGGGACAGCCCACTGGGCCTGGCCGATCAGCTGATTTTGCGCGGTGGCCACGACGCCATCAGCGACCATCAGAAAACCTCCAACAGCAGCATGTTCTATTACAACGTGCCGTGGGGCTGGTGGAATTTCAGTTACACCTACAGCGAGAGCGAATACCGCACCTTCCTCATGCTGGACGATTTGAAGGTCAAGCAGAACGGCGACAGCCAGAACCATCAACTGCGTGCCGAGCGGGTGATCCATCGCGACGAGGTGAGCAAGACGTCGGTCAACGTCGGCCTGACTCACCTGCGCACCAACAACTACCTGCTCGACTCGCGCCTGGCGACCAGCAGCAACCGCCTCAGCGAATTTCAGGTCGGCATCACCCACGGTCGACGCATCGGCAATGCCTTCGTCAACCTGGACGTGGGCATGCAAAACGGCATTGGCGCCTTTGACGCGCAAAGCGACCAGCAGGCGCGCGATGCCAACGGCAACCTCACGGCGACCCCGCGCTATCGCAAATACACCGCCACGATGAGCTACCTGCAGCCCTTTACTTTGTGGGGCGAGTCGCTGAGTTTTTCCAGCCTCGCCACCGGGCAGCGCAGTGAAGACGTGCTGTACCCGGCGCAACGCATGAGCCTGGGTGGTTCTTACTCGGTGCGCGGCTTCAAGGACCAGCAACTGAACGGCGACAGCGGTGGTTACTGGCGCAACGAAGTGCGCTGGGCGCGCCCGGTCACCCTCGACTGGATGCGCCCGGCCTTCGCCGAATACGGCGCCAGCGTCGGTTATGACCAGGGCGTAATCAGCAACGATCGCTACAACGATGACGAGCATGGTCGCGTCTCGAGTAACTCTTTGGAGTTGTTCGCGCGCGGTAAAAACGTCAGCGCCAGCGTGACCTTTGCCCATTCCCTGGAGCGACCTGGCGTGGTGACCGAGCGCGAAGCGCCGATCTATTTCCGCCTGGATTTCTTCCTGTAATCAACACCGCTGCCTTGAGATTTTGAATATGGATGCTCGCCCTGCTACCGCCCTGAAAAGCCTGACCCAACGCGGCCTGGCACTGATCCTGGCCAACGCGCTGTTCTGGCAGCCGCTGCTGGCCCAGGCCGACGGCATCGCGGTCAGCGGCCCGGGCACTACGCTCGGCCAGGCAGGCAACGGCGTGCCGGTGGTGAACATCGCCACGCCCAATGGCAGCGGCCTGTCCCATAACCAGTTCAAGGACTACAACGTCGGCCCCAATGGCGTGATTCTCAACAACGCCACGGGCGCGGTGCAGAGCACCCAACTGGGCGGGATCATTGTCGGCAACCCGAACCTCAAGGGTGGCGCGGCGAACGTCATCCTCAACGAAGTCAACGGCGGCAGCCCCAGCCAGTTGCGCGGCTACACCGAAGTGGCGGGGCAGTCGGCCAAAGTCATCGTGGCCAACCCTTACGGCATCAGTTGCAACGGCTGTGGGTTCATCAACACGCCCAATGTCACCCTGACCACGGGTAAACCGGTCATCGACAAAGTCGGTCGCCTGGACCATTACCAGGTCGATGGGGGCGCCGTGACCATCGACGGCCAGGGCTTGAATGCCAGCAACGTCGACCGTTTCGAGATCATCACCCGCACCGCCAAGATCAATGCAAAGATCAACGCGCGTCAGCTCACCGTGATTGCCGGGCGCAACGACGTCGATGCCCAAAGCTTGAACACCACCACGCGCGCCGACGACGGCAGCGCCAAGCCGGAACTGGCCATCGACTCCTCGGCCCTGGGCGGCATGTACGCCGGCGCCATCAAGCTGGTGGGCACTGAAGCCGGCGTGGGCGTGAAGCTCGACGGCACCTTGGCCGCCAGTGGCGGCGATATTCAACTCGACGCCAACGGCCACTTGAGCATGGCCCAGGCGGCCGCCAGCGGCGCGATTGATATCAAGGCCGCGAGCCTGGAGACCAAGGGCGCGGTCTACGCCGGCACCCGCCTCAAGGCGCAGACGACCAAGGGCACGCTGAAAAACAGCAAGACCCTCGCCGCGCGCGACAGCATCACCCTGGCCAGCAACGGCCAACTGACCAACACCGGCATCATCGAAGCTGGGGTCAACGCCGACAACACCCGCAACGCCGTTGGCGACGTCACGCTCGACAGCCAGAACATCAGCAACACCGGCACGGTGATCGCCAATCGCACCCTCACCGCCACCGCCACCCACGTAGATAACCAGGGCGGCACACTGAGCGCCAGGCAGGCGCTGAACATCACCGCCGACAGCGTCGATAACCGCAACAAAGGCCAACTGCTCAGCGACGGTGCGCAAACCCTCACTGTCAGCGGCCTGCTGGACAACCGCCAGGGCGGCATCATCGACAGCACCGGCGCGTTTACCCTGCACGGCAACCGCCTCGACAACAGCGCCGGCAGCCTCACCGGTGGCGGCTCGATCACCCTGGACCTGCTCGGCGACCTGGTCAACCGCAACGGCAAGCTGGCGAGTGTCGGGCCGCTGCTGGTGCAACGCGCCGCCCACATCGACAACCAGGGCGGCAAGCTCGCCAGCCAGGGCCTGCTGACGCTGTTCGCCAACAGCATCGATAACCAGAACAAAGGCACCCTGGCCGCCAACGGCGGGGTGGCAATCACCACGACGGGCCTGCTGCAGAATGGCGCCGACGGCTTGATCCACAGCGAGCAGGGCGGCCTGAACATCACCGCCGGTACGCTCGATAACAACGGTGGGCGCATCGCCGCCAAAGCCGGTAATGCAGTGGTTGACGCGATCAACTTCAACAACGGCAACGGCACACTGTTCGCCGGCAGCGCTGTGAGTCTTACCGGCTTGAATGTCGACAACGGCGGCGAGATCGCCGGCAACCGCATCGACGTCAACCTGGACGGCGCCCTGACCAACCGTGGCCTGATCGAAAGCGCCACGGCCCTTGATGTCGACACCGTCGGCCTGAACAACAGCGGCCAGATGCGTGCCCTGGGCACCGCAGGCAAAACCCGCTACGCCATCGGTGGCCTGCTGAACAACAGCGGCAGCCTGGAAACCGCCAATGACCAATTGAGCCTCGCGGCAAAAACGTTCCAGAACACCGGCGGCAAGGTGTTGCACGTGGGCACCGGTACGCTCGACCTGAGCGGCATCAGCCTGGATGACGTCGGCGGCAGCCTGGTCACCAACGGCGACCTGACCCTCGACAAAACCGACTGGACCAACAGCACCGCGATCCAGGCCGGGCGCCTGACCGTCAACGTCGACAACCTGAAACAGACCGCCACCGGCCAATTGCTCGGCACGCGTAGCCTGGTCGGCAAAGGCCTGGACTGGAGCGTCGGCGGCGCCGTCGCCAGCCAGGGCAGCCTCGACCTGACCGTGGACAACCTGCTCAACGACCACGGCCTGATTTTCAGCGGCGGCGACATGAATCTGCGCGTGGACCGCCTGAAAAACCTCAGTGCCACGATTTACGCCATGGGCAACCTGCGCGTCGACCGCGATGGGCAGGGCGCGGCCGCCACCAGCATCATCAACAGTTCGGGCACGATCGAAAGCGAGCGCAACCTTATCCTGGCCGCCAGCACGATCGACAACATCCGCACCGTGCTCAACACCCACTCCGGCATCTACACCGCCTCTATTACCCCCACGGCCTGTATCGAGGGCGTGACCGGTGGCGACTGCGACGGCGGCAAACAGAACCGTCCGTTCCAGATCAGCGTGCGTGACCACTTTATTGTCAGCGACGCCACGCCCGCTTCCAGCATCACCTCGAGCGGCGACATGCTGTTGAGCGGCGGCAACCTGCTCAACAGCAGCAGTAGCATTGCCGCGGGTGGCGCCATGACCGTGCGCGTCAACCAACTGAGCAACGTCGGCCTGGTGACCCACGACACCCAGTACGACCGTATCTTTACCTCGGCGCGTGAGCGCAAGCCGGGCGGCTGGTACCGCGAGGCGGCCGCGTTCACCCAGCGCTATGCGGCGGGCCAGAACATGGACGGTGTCGAAGCCGGCCTGGCCTCGTTCATCGGCAAGATGGAAAGCGAAAAGACAGCCCTGCGCAAAACCACCCAATTGATGGTGCCGGACCAAAGCTACGCCGCCGTGATCCAGGCCGGCGGCGCCGTTGACCTGAAGGCCCAGGACGGCATCGATAACAGTGTCGTAAACCGCGGCTACACCTACGTCGGCAGTGGTGCCAACACGACCAAGCCGGGCTTCTCGACCGAGGTGAAACTCAACGCGCAGCTGCCGCCGGACCTCGCCCAGCAACAGGTCAACCCACTGGGCCTGCCGGGCTTCGACCTGCCCACCGGGCCAAACGGCCTGTTCCACCTCAACGACGGCAAAGGTGCGACCGGCCTGCCCACCAGCCAGTTCGCGGCCAGCCCGCACAAATACCTGATCGAAACCAACCCGCTGTTTACCGACATGCGTCAGTTCCTGGGCTCGGACTACATGCTGACCCGGCTCGGCTACGACCCCGAGACGGCACAACGTCGTCTCGGTGATGGCTTCTACGAACAGCGCCTGATCCAGCAAGCCGTGCTCGCCCGCACCGGCCAGCGCTTCATCGATGGCCAGACCAGCGACGCCGACCTGTTCAAGCACCTGATGGACAACGCCATCAGCAGCAAAACTGCGCTCAACCTGTCGGTGGGCGTCAGCCTCACCGCCGAACAGGTCGCGGCCCTGACCCACGACATCGTGTGGCTGGAAAACGCCACCGTCGCCGGCCAACAAGTGCTGGTGCCGGTGCTGTACCTGGCCCAGGCAAATAACCGCCTAGCGCCCAATGGCGCGCTGATTTCCGGCAGTGACGTGAGCCTGATCACCGGCCGCAACCTCAATAACGCCGGCACCCTGCGCGCCACCGGCAGCCTGCTGGCCAACGTCGGCGGCAACCTCGCCAACAGCGGTTTGATGCAAGCCGGCGGTCGCCTCGACGTGCTGGCCGGCAACACCCTGAGCAACCGCGCGGGCGGTGTGATCAGCGCGGGCAACGTCAACCTCGCGGCGGGCGCCGACCTGCTCAATGAACGCAGCGTCACCACCCACGAAAGCGCCAGCAGCTACCGCACCGAACGCAGCGACTTCGTCGACAGCGCCGCGCGCATCGAATCGGCCAACGATCTGGCGCTGAAAGCCGGGGGCAACATCAACAACATCGGCGGCGTGCTCAAGAGCGGCGCCGACATGGCCGTCCAGGCCAAAGGCGACGTCAACATCACCGCCTCGAAGAGCCTCGACAGCGGCGCCATCGGCACCCGTTCGAACTTCACCACCATCGCCCAGCAAGGCTCCGTGGTGGAAGCCGGCCGCGACCTGCACGTGATTGGCGGGCGCGACATCAGCGCCGTGGCCAGCCAGGTCAATGCCAAACGCGACGTCAACCTGATTGCCACCCGCGACCTCAACGCCATTGCGGCAGCCAACGAGCAACACTCCACGGGCAACACGAAAAAGGTCAAGAGCATCGAAGACCACGTGCAGCAAGTGTCCAGCGTGATCAAGGCCGGCGGCGACGCCACCCTGAGCGCCGGGCAGAACCTGCAACTAGTGGCCAGCCAGGTCAACGCCGGCAACGAGGCGTACCTGGTCTCCGGCAAAAACCTCGAGCTCAAAG
>NZ_CAXAPA010000028.1:0-34699 GCF_963970835.1 Pseudomonas sp. EA_15y_Pfl1_P101
CCACTCGGGTGCTGACACACCAGTGCTGGCTACGGCCTTTGCCCCGCACGCGTTCTATAACCTTACGATGAACCAGTTTGATGCGCGACAGCGCTACGTCGAAGATGTAGTGGGGCCTCCCACATTCGACCGCATTCCTGCAGAATAAACGCGGTTAAATGTGTGCGGGCTTGCTCGCGAAAGGGCCGGCAACGGCAACACACCTCTAACTCTCTTGGGCCCGATACGCCCCCGGCGTCAGCCCGGTCCACTTCTTGAACGCCCGATGAAACGCCGACGGCTCGGAAAACCCCAACTGCTCGGCTAGCTCCTGCAACGACAAATTCGCTCGGCGCAAATGATAAATGGCGATGTCCCGCCGCAGCTCATCCTTGAGTGCCTGAAAGCTGGTGCCGTCTTCGCGTAAGTGCCTGCGCAGGGTCTGCGGGCTGATGTGCAGTTGCTGGGCGACGGCTTCCAGGTCTGGCCAGGGTGTGCGGTCGCGGCTGAGCAAGCGGCGTAGCTGACTGCTCAAGCTATCGCCTTCATCGGGCCGAGAGAGCAAATCGGCGGGAGAGCGCTCCAAAAAGTGTTTGAGTGTGCGCTCATCCTGCAGCAGCGGCAGGTTCAGGTAGCGCGCGGGAAACACCAAGCTACTGTTCGGCGAACCGAATACTTGGGCACAGGGAAACAATAGGTCGTATTCGCCGGCGTGGGCCGGCATCGGATAACTGAAGGTGGCTTGGTGCAGCCGAATACGCTGGCCGATCAGCCAACTGCCCAGGCGATGCCAGATCACCAGCAGGCATTCGCTGAGGAAGTGATCCGGGTCCCACAACTGCGAGTCGTCCAGACTCAAGCGGGCCATTTCGCCTTCACGTGCCAGCTGCCAGCGCGGGCCTTGTGGGAATAGGCCATAAAATAATAAGCCGCGCTCCAGGGCTTTCTCCAGGGTGCGGCAGTGGATGAGCGCGTGGCACATCATCGCAAAGGTGCCGCGCTTGCTCGGACCTTCGGCGAACCCCAGGTATTCATCGTCCAGTGCCAGCCAGAGCATTTGCAGCAGCCGGGTGAATTGCTCCGGCGCGATGCGGGCACGGGGTTCGGCGAGCAGCTCCGCAGCGATGCCCACCTGGTGCAACAGCCCCGAATAGTCGTAACCGGCCCGACGCGCCCCGCCGAGGGCAGCCCGGGCGAAATGACTGGCGATGGTACGTTCACGCATGCGAAGGCCTCGTCCATGGAGTGGCGGATGGTAGCCAGCGCCGGAGAGGCTCACAAGGCGGATATCCGCCAAATTGTAGGACGAGACTGGATTGATGGGCGGAAATCCGCCACTAGCTTTCGCGCTTGGGAGGGCGCCAGGAAGCCCCAAACCCTGATCTCTAAAGGCCTTTAAGGCTTTTCAACGAAGTGGCACGGCGTTTGCGATAAGGACTACAGCGCAGGCCTGGTCCTACAGATCGCGTAAACAACAAATCCCTCCAGTGCAGGAGGGTTCGCAATTCAAGTGTCGTGGGCAATGGCGGATATTTGCCACACGGGACGATTGAGGAACTTTGCAATGACGACTCGTCAGCCAATCTACAAATCCCTGTACTTCCAGGTGATCGTTGCAATCGTTATCGGTATTTTGCTCGGTCACTTCTACCCGCAGACCGGCGTGGCCCTGAAGCCACTGGGTGACGGGTTCATCAAACTGATCAAAATGGTCATCGCCCCGATCATCTTCTGCACCGTTGTCAGCGGCATCGCTGGCATGCAAAGTATGAAATCGGTGGGCAAAACCGGCGGCTACGCGCTGCTGTACTTCGAAGTCGTATCTACCATCGCGCTGCTGATCGGCTTGATCGTGGTCAACGTTGTGCAACCGGGCGCCGGCATGCACATCGACGTAGCGACCCTGGACGCCTCCAAAGTCGCGGCCTACGTGACTGCCGGTAAAGACCAGAGCATCGTTGGCTTTATCCTCAACGTCATCCCTAACACCATCGTCGGTGCTTTCGCCAACGGCGACATCCTGCAAGTGCTGATGTTCTCGGTGATCTTCGGTTTCGCCCTGCATCGCCTGGGTGCCTACGGCAAACCAGTGCTGGACTTCATCGATCGCTTCGCCCACGTGATGTTCAACATCATCAACATGATCATGAAGCTCGCGCCAATCGGTGCCCTGGGCGCCATGGCGTTCACCATTGGTGCCTATGGTGTAGGTTCCCTGGTGCAACTGGGTCAGTTGATGATCTGCTTCTACATCACCTGCGTTCTGTTCGTGTTGGTGGTGCTGGGTGGCATCTGCCGCGCTCACGGTTTCAGCGTGATCAAAATGATCCGCTACATCCGTGAAGAGTTGCTGATCGTTCTGGGTACTTCGTCTTCCGAATCCGCACTGCCACGCATGCTGATCAAGATGGAGCGTCTGGGCGCGAAGAAATCCGTAGTAGGCCTGGTGATCCCGACGGGCTACTCGTTCAACCTCGACGGTACGTCGATCTACCTGACCATGGCTGCCGTGTTTATCGCCCAGGCGACTGACACCCACATGGACATCACCCATCAGATCACCCTGCTGCTGGTGCTGCTGCTGTCCTCCAAAGGCGCTGCTGGCGTGACGGGCTCGGGCTTTATCGTCCTGGCTGCGACCCTGTCGGCTGTAGGCCACCTGCCGGTTGCCGGCCTGGCACTGATTCTGGGTATCGACCGCTTCATGTCCGAAGCCCGCGCGCTGACCAACCTGGTGGGTAACGCCGTTGCCACCATCGTTGTGGCCAAATGGGTCAACGAGCTGGACGAAGACAAGCTGCAAAGCGAGCTGGCGTCCGGCGGTACCGGTATCTCGGAAACCCGCGAGCTGGATGACCTGGGCGTGGCCGAAGGCCCTGCACCTGTCGTCAAGTAAGTCGCTGATGGTGTGAACTAACGCCGACTGCAACGCACAAACGCCCCGACTGGTTCGGGGCGTTTGCGTTTCTGGCGCGTCACTTTGGTGGCTTTTGTTTTACAGTAAGTGAATGGTTTTTTACGCTTGCAGGAGGTTTTGTGGACAGTGTGGATCTGAATGTCCTGCGCAGCGTGCTGGAATGGCGTCGCGCCGGGCAGCGAGTGGTGTTGTACAGCGTGGTCCAGACCTGGGGCAGCGCGCCGCGCCCGCCGGGTGCCATGCTGGCGCTGCGCGGCGATGGCGTGGTGATCGGCTCAGTGTCTGGCGGTTGCATCGAGGATGACTTAATTGCGCGCCTGCAGGATGGCCGACTGCCTGAAGACGGGCCGCCGGTGCAGTTGGTGACTTACGGCGTCACCCGCGATGAAGCGGCGCGTTTTGGCCTGCCATGCGGTGGCACCTTGCGCCTGACTGAAGAGCGCGTGGACGCGTGGGAATGGGTGTCGGAACTGCTGGCGCGTTGTGAAGATCATCAGATCGTCGCACGTGAGCTGGACTTGACCACCGGTAAAGTCACCTTGAGCAGCGCGAGCAAGACCGATGGGGTGACCTTCGACGGCAAACGGCTGCGGGCTATCTATGGCCCGCGCTGGCGTTTGCTGCTGATCGGCGCCGGGCAGTTGTCGCGCTACGTGGCGGAAATGGCGCGGTTGCTGGATTTCGAAGTGCTGATCTGCGACCCGCGCGACGAGTTCGTCTACGGCTGGGAAGAACAGCACGGCCGCTTCGTACCGGGCATGCCCGATGAAGCGGTGCTGAACATACAGACCGATGAGCGTACGGCTATCGTCTGCCTCACCCATGATCCGCGCCTGGATGATATGGCACTGCTTACGGCATTGAATTCCTCGGCGTTCTACATCGGCGCCCTGGGTTCGCGGGTCAACACCCAGAAACGTCGGGAAAACCTCGCGGTGCTGGGGTTGTCGGCGCAAGCGATTGCGCGCCTGCACGGGCCGATCGGGTTGCATATCGGCAGCCATACGCCGGCGGAAATCGCGCTGTCGTTGATGGCGGAAATTGTTGCGATCAAGAACGGTGTGGCGCCAATGCAGAAAAAGCCGCTGCCGGTGGTCGCTGAGTGACGCTGACGGCGATTGTGCTCGCGGCGGGGCAGGGCAGTCGCTTTCGTGCCGAGGCGGGGGCTGACCAAGATAAGCTGTTGGCTGATTGCGTCGGCCTGGATGGCGTGACTCGGCCAGTGATCGAGCAGGTGCTGGTGAATTTACCGAGGCGCGTTGTAAAGCGCTGGCTGGTGACCTCGCCAGAGCGAACGCAGGTGATCCGTTTGGCTGAGGCGTATGGCTGCGACGTCCTGCTGCTGCGCTCGGCGGGGATGGGCGACAGTCTTGCCGCGGCGGTGGCGGCCAGCGGTCCGGCGGGCGGCTGGCTGGTACTGCTGGGGGACATGCCGTTTATTCAGTCATCGAGCATTGAGCAAGTAATCGATGGGTTGGAGGCGGGTGGCATCAGCGTGCCGGTGCAGGATGGGCAGTATGGGCATCCAGTGGCGTTTGATCGGTCATCTGGGTCGGCGCTGATGGCATTGACCGGTGACCGTGGGGCCAGACCGCTGTTTGCGCAGGCGATGGTGCGTGAAGTGTCGGTAGATGATCCGGGCGTACTCTGGGACGTCGACTTGCCGCCTTCCCTGACTTTCACCCCGATCTAAGTGTGGGAGCTGGCAAGCCACACACAGTTGATTGCATTCCAAATCGATAAATCAGTGTTTTCGTAGCCATAAAAAGCCCCGCCTGATCACTCAGGCGGGGCTTTTCAGTGGCTGCTGGAATCAGGCGAGGGGTTTAGGCTCGTGCTCTGCTTCCCGTGCAGCCGCGGCGGCGGCTTCAGCTTCCTTGCGACGACGACGCACTTCACGTGGGTCGTTCGGTGCACGGCCGTTTTCGGTCAGCGCGCTGGCCGGTGCGGCTTCAACCACTGGAGCGGCAACTTCGGCAACCACCGGCGCTTCAACGACTGGCGCAGGTTCAACGACCGGAGCTGGCTCAACCACTGGGGCAGGCTCGGCAACCACGACTTCAGCAGCCGGTGCTGGCGCTTCTTCCACCACAGGGGCTGGCGCTTCAACCGGAGCGGCAGGCTCGGCAGTCCATTGGAAGGCGGTCTGTTCCTCACGAACTTCGCGTACTTCTGATGCTGCTTCGACAACCGGTGCTTCAACAAACGCTTCAACCACAGGTGCTGGCTCAACAGCTGCCACTTCAACTTCTGGCTGAGCTTCAGGCGCCTGCGCCACTTCCACTTCCGGTACAACCGGCGCTTCGATTGGGCTAGTCGCTTCGGCAACCGGTGCTTCTACCACTGGCGCTTCAGCAGCGGGGGCTTCAACAACCGGCGTTTCAACGACTGGGGTCTCGGCAAAAGGTGTTTGCACAGCAGCGGTTTCTTCGACAGCGGCGTTAGCGCGTTCAGCCTGATCGTGGGCCTGGGCTTCAGCAGGTGCGCTGATGACCGAGCTGGCAACGGCAGCAGTAACGGCCAGGCCGGCAGCCAGTTCGTCGCCAGTTGGCTCGCTGGTAGCGGCTTCTGCGTTTTCGCCGGCTTCTTCCGAGCCTTCGATCACGTTGCCGTTGGCATCACGTTGACGCTCACGACGGTTGCTGCGACGACGCTGGCCACGGGAGCGGCGGCGTGGACGATCGCCTTCGGCGCCTTCCTGACCGTCTTCCTGCCGTTGCTCTTCGCTGGTCAGCACTTCCTCTTCTTCGCTGGCGGTAGCCGTTTGCTCGGCACGTGGTTGACGCTCTTCACGCGGAGCGCGCGGTTGGCGTTCTTCACGTGGCGCACGCTCTTCGCGTGTTTGGCGAGCCGGGCGTTCTTCTGCAACGACAGCGGCACCGGCAACGGCTGGCGCAGCGTCCAGTGGCTCGCGCAGTTCACGCACACGCTCTTCACGCTCGCCGCGAGGCTTGCGATCTTCACGCGGGGCACGTGGAGCACGTGGTGCGCGCTCTTCACGCGGTGCGCGTTCTACGGCTGGCGTTTCTTCACGGGCTTCGCGAGGGGCACGCTCTTCACGTGGGGCGCGTTCTTCACGCGGCGCACGTTCTTCGCGCGGCTTGCGCTCTTCGTCACGGCGACCGTTGCGGTTACGGCTTTGTTGGCGACCGTTGCGACGCTCTTCGTTGCGTGCAGGACGCTCGGACGCCGGTTTTTCAACCACAACCGGAGCGGCTGGCTCTTCTTTGGTGGCGAACAGGCTGACCAGCGACTTCACCAGGCCTTTGAACAGGCTTGGCTCAGGCATAACGGCCGGTGCGGCAACAGGTGCTGCTGCTTCAACTGGTACCGGTGCATTGGCACGGGCAGGGGCCGTCTTGACCGCAGCTTCCTGGCGAACCAGGGTGCGGGTCGCAGCGGCTGGCTGGACTTCTTCCACTTCAGCAGCGGCAGCGGCGATTTCGTAGCTGGACTGGCCGCTGTGGGCTTCCGGGCTGTCATCACGCAGGCGCTGCACTTCGAAGTGCGGCGTTTCGAGGTGATCGTTCGGCAGGATCACGATACGGGCACGGGTGCGCAGTTCGATCTTGGTGATCGAGTTGCGTTTTTCGTTGAGCAGGAAAGCTGCAACCGGAATCGGCACTTGTGCGCGGACTTCGGCGGTGCGGTCTTTCAGGGCTTCTTCTTCGATCAGGCGCAGGATCGCCAGGGACAGCGATTCAACGTCACGGATGATACCGGTGCCGTTGCAACGCGGGCAGACGATGCCGCTGCTTTCGCCCAGGGAAGGACGCAGGCGCTGACGAGACATTTCCAACAGGCCGAAGCGCGAGATGCGGCCGACTTGCACGCGGGCACGGTCAGCTTCCAGGCATTCGCGGACTTTCTCTTCCACGGCGCGCTGGTTCTTGGCTGGGGTCATGTCGATAAAGTCGATCACGATCAGGCCGCCGATATCACGCAGGCGCAGTTGGCGGGCGATTTCTTCAGCCGCTTCCAGGTTGGTCTGCAGCGCGGTTTCTTCGATGTCGCTGCCTTTGGTCGCACGCGCCGAGTTGATGTCGATGGACACCAGGGCTTCGGTCGGGTCGATCACAATGGAGCCGCCGGAAGGCAGTTCGACCACGCGCTGGAAGGCGGTCTCGATCTGGCTTTCGATCTGGAAGCGGTTGAACAGCGGAACGCTGTCTTCGTAGAGCTTGATCTTGCTGGCGTACTGCGGCATCACCTGGCGGATGAAGGTCAGGGCTTCGTCCTGGGCTTCAACGCTGTCGATCAGCACTTCGCCGATGTCCTGGCGCAGGTAATCGCGGATGGCGCGGATGATCACGTTGCTTTCCTGATAGATCAGGAACGGCGCGGAACGATCCAGGGACGCTTCTTTGATGGCGGTCCACAGTTGCAGCAGGTAGTCGAGGTCCCACTGCATTTCTTCGCTGCTGCGGCCCAGGCCGGCAGTACGAACGATCAGGCCCATGTCGGCCGGTGCGATCAGGCCGTTCAGCGCTTCACGCAGTTCGTTGCGCTCTTCGCCTTCGATGCGACGGGAAATGCCGCCGGCACGTGGGTTGTTCGGCATCAGCACCAGGTAACGGCCGGCCAGGCTGATGAAGGTGGTCAGGGCGGCGCCCTTGTTGCCACGTTCTTCTTTTTCGACCTGGACGATGACTTCCTGGCCTTCGCTCAGGACGTCCTTGATGTTCACGCGGCCTTCAGGGGCTTTCTTGAAGTATTCGCGGGAGATTTCTTTGAGGGGCAGGAAGCCGTGGCGCTCGGAGCCGAAATCGACAAAGGCAGCCTCAAGGCTTGGTTCGATGCGAGTAATTCGGCCTTTATAGATGTTGGCCTTCTTTTGCTCGCGTGCACCGGATTCGATGTCCAGGTCGTAGAGGCGTTGGCCATCTACCAGTGCAACACGCAACTCTTCGGGTTGAGTTGCGTTAATCAGCATTCTTTTCATGTTGTACCGTCGGTTTCCGGGCTGCCGGAAACGGCGTTCGGCACACACGACTTCTCACGGTCGGTGTCAGGTGCGTCAAGAGTGGTTGGCCACTCCAGTGTCCAGCAATAACAGGCCAATTGGGCCGTATCGCGACGGACGCGTCCTGCTTGTTAGCGGTGGTGACAAAGGCACCACTTCAACAAAAGCTAAGGTCAGGAGGAGGAATCAACCGACGACTGTGGACGAGATGAAGCGTCTAAATATAAGCCTAGTGCTACACGGTCCGACGGTTGTGCATCTCCACCCTACACGTATCCCTGATAATTCGGGTGCTGCCGCGCGCAGAATCCGCAGCGGGTTGGCATTTACCGTGTTCTCCAATGGGGAGTCCACGCTCATGGCTAAACAAGACTGAATGTGGGCGACTGCGCTCTCACTCAGCTCTTAACAGGCGTTGTTTCCGAAGCATTCGCCATGGTCTGGCTCAAAACTGACTGCACTTTGTGAACTGGCCGTAAATATCGGCGCAAAACGCGAGTATTCACTCTGCGTTCTGCACTCGCTTCAGGCCTCATGTCACCTGCGCTCGTTACAATCCTGAGCCTTCCAAGGTGGCGAACACCCCGTAGGACGGCCTCGCGTCCTGATGAATTGCGATGGTCAGGGCCGGCAGTTTGCCGCTAGTCCTCTGTCCAGGCCGCTTTTGGCGGCGTTCGCGACTATAGCAGCAATGATTAAGTGCTTCAATTCCATAAAAATTGTTATCATCGCCGCCATGACGAATACCGCCCCCCAGACCCCCAGCGTCCAGCTGCTTGAGGTCTCGCCGGAATATGCCGGCCAACGCATCGACAATTTTCTCCTGGCCAGGCTCAAAGGCGTGCCCAAGACCTTGATTTACCGCATCTTGCGTAAAGGTGAAGTGCGGGTGAACAAGGGGCGTATCAAGCCCGAGTACAAGTTGCAGACGGGCGACATCGTCCGTGTGCCGCCGGTTCGCGTGCCCGAGCGTGATGAGCCCGTGCCATTGGCGCAGGGTCTGTTGCAGCGCCTTGAGGCGTCGATTGTCTTTGAAGACAACAAGCTGATCGTGATCAACAAGCCCTGCGGCATTGCGGTTCACGGCGGCAGCGGCCTGACGTTTGGCGTGATCGAAGCCTTTCGTCAGTTGCGTCCGGACGCCAAGGAGCTTGAGTTGGTCCATCGCCTGGACCGAGACACCTCCGGCCTGCTGATGATCGCCAAGAAACGCAGTATGTTGCGCCACCTGCACACCGCCCTGCGTGGCGATGGTGTGGACAAGCGCTACATGGCGCTGGTGCGCGGCAATTGGGCCAGCTCCATCAAGAGCGTTCGCGCGCCGTTGCAGAAGAGCAACCTGCGTTCCGGCGAGCGCATGGTGGAAGTGGACGAGGAGGGCAAAGAAGCCCTGACTTTGTTCAAGGTGCTGCGCCGTTTCGGCGACTTTGCCACCCTGGTCGAGGCCAAGCCGGTGACCGGTCGTACCCACCAGATTCGTGTGCACACGCTGCATGCGGGCCACTGCATCGCTGGCGATACCAAATACGGCGACGAGGACTTCTCCAAGGAGATCCGCGACCTGGGCGGCAAACGGCTGTTCCTGCACGCCTACATGCTCACCGTGCCGCTGCCGGATGGTGGTGAGTTGAAGCTGCAAGCGCCGGTCGACGAGATGTGGGCCAAGACCGTGGAGCGCTTGAGTGTCGCACCGTGATTACAAGCTGCTGATATTTGATTGGGACGGCACCCTGGCCAATTCCATTGGCCGGATCGTCGAATCGATGCACATGGCGTCAACGCGTTCGGGTTTCGAGCTGTGCAGCGACTTCGCGGTCAAGGGCATTATCGGTCTGGGCTTGCCAGAGGCGATCCGCACCTTGTACCCCGACATTAGCGAAGCCGAATTGGTCGCATTTCGCGAGCACTACGCCGATCACTACACGGCGCTGGAGGCGGAGCCTTCGCCGCTGTTTGAGGGTGTGGTGCAGTCCCTGCAGGCCTTTCGCGCCGAGGGTTACCACTTGGCGGTCGCGACCGGCAAGTCTCGTCGCGGGTTGGATCGAGTGCTCAAGGCCCACGGTTGGGATGATTATTTCGATATCACCCGTGCTGCCGATGAAACCGCCAGCAAACCTCATCCTCTGATGCTGGAGCAGATCCTCGCGCATTGTGGCGTGTCGCCACGCCAGGCCTTGATGGTGGGGGATGCCTCTTTCGATCTGATGATGGCGCGCAATGCAGGCATGGACAGTGTGGCGGTCAGCTACGGCGCCCAGGCTGCCGAGGCCTTGCAGCATTATGAACCGCGACTGACGATTGATCATTTTTCCGAATTGCAGGCCTGGCTAAACCGGGCCCGATGAGTCTTTGCTGGGGTTAATGGCATGAGTGACGAATGGAAAGCGCCCGAAAAGGCTGAAAGTGGTGATGACAAGAGCTGGAAACTGCTGGAGAAAACCCTCCTGGCCAGCGTTCAGGAGCAGCGTCGTGCGCGGCGCTGGGGGATTTTCTTCAAGCTGCTGACCTTTGTCTGGCTTATTGCCATGCTGGCATTGTTCAGCCCGCTGATGGACGTGGAAAAAAATGCGACCCGTGGCGCCAACTACACCGCCCTGATCGAAGTGCGCGGGGTGATCGCCGATAAGGAACCCGCCAGCGCCGACAATATCGTCAGCAGCCTGCGTGCTGCGTTTGAAGACCCCAAGGTCAAGGGCGTGATCCTGCGCATCAACAGCCCGGGCGGCAGTCCGGTGCAGTCGGGTTATGTGTATGACGAGATTCGCCGTCTGCGTGGCCTGCACCCGGATATCAAGCTGTATGCGGTGATTTCCGACCTGGGCGCTTCCGGCGCCTATTACATTGCCAGTGCGGCAGACCAGATCTACGCCGACAAGGCCAGCCTGGTGGGGTCCATCGGTGTGACGGCGGCCGGTTATGGCTTTGTCGGCGCCATGGAGAAGCTGGGTGTGGAGCGCCGCACCTACACCTCGGGCGAGCACAAGTCGTTCCTCGACCCGTTCCAGCCACAGAAGGCTGATGAAACCGCATTCTGGCAGGGCGTGCTCGACACCACCCATCGCCAGTTTATCGCCAGCGTGAAGCAGGGGCGTGGCGACCGCCTAAAGGATAAGGAACATCCCGAGTTGTTCTCCGGGTTGGTGTGGTCAGGCGAGCAGGCGTTGCCGTTGGGCTTAATTGACGGCCTGGGGAGTGCCAGTTTCGTTGCGCGGGATGTGATTGGCGAGAAGGAGTTGGTGGATTTTACGGTTGAGGAGTCGCCGTTTGATCGGTTCTCCAAGAAGCTGGGTGCCAGCGTAGCCGAGAAGCTGGCGTTGTATATGGGCTTCCAGGGTCCAAGCTTGCGCTGATCTAACAGATGCATAGATTCAAATGTGGGAGCGGGCTTGCCCGCGATATCGGTTGGCCAGTCGACATTTATAGTGGCTGGACCACCGCTATCGCAGGCAAGCCAGCTCCCACAGTAGTTTGGTGGTGGAATTAAGGGATTTGCACGCCTTCAGCCAATAGCATATCCACCAGGCGGATTAGCGGCAGCCCAACCAGGCTGGTTGCGTCCGGCCCTTCAGTGCTCTGGAACAGGCTCACGCCCAGCCCCTCAGCCTTGAAGCTGCCTGCGCAGTCATACGGCTGCTCAATCCGCAGATAGCGCTCAACACGCTCAACGTCCAGCTCACGCATGTGCACGGTAAAAGGTACGCAGTCGACTTGGCAGTGTCCTGTCTCGCTGTTCAACAGCGCCAGGCCGGTGAGAAAGCTGACGCGCTTGCCGCTGGCGGCTAATAATTGCTCGCGGGCGTTTTCAAAGGTGTGAGGCTTGCCGATGATCCGGCCTTCCAGCGCGGCAACCTGATCAGAGCCGATAATCAAATGCCCTGGATGGCTGGCCGCTAACGCGCGGGCCTTCTCTTCGGCCAGGCGCTTGACCAGCTCAATGGCGGACTCATTTGTGCGATGGCTTTCATCGATATCCGGCGAGCTGCAGATGAATGGCAGGTGCAGGCGGCTCAGCAATTCCCTGCGATAAATCGAGCTGGATGCGAGTAATAAAGGCAGCATGGGCGACTCCTAAAAGGCAGTGGCAGATTCTAGCGCGTGACCGGCTGACGCACAGGGCTGAATTTCCTTTGACATGGCCCGGTGCATCCCTATAATGCTGCGCCTATGTTGAATGACCCGATTCCACCTCACGTTGACCCGCGCAAACTGGCTGATCGTGGCACTTCCCTTCAAGGTGAGTTGCTGTTGGCCAATTTGGAGAGACTCTGCGACCCGCTTTCCGACACTGTCGGTACGGTGCAGGCTAAATTCGTTTTTGAACGAGATGAACGTAAATCTGTGGTAATTCACAGCGTTATCGACACCGAAGTCAAAATGGTTTGCCAGCGTTGTCTTGAGCTGGTCACCCTGCCGATCCACAGCGAATGCAGTTACGCTGTGGTGAAAGAGGGTGCGAATACCCAGTCGTTGCCGAAAGGTTATGACGTGCTGGAACTGGGCGAAGATCCATTGGATCTGCATGCACTGATCGAGGAGGAGCTTCTGCTCGCCTTGCCCATTGTGCCTGCTCATCATCCGGAAGAATGCCAGCAGCCGGCGGACCTCGGCGACGAGTCCGAACCGAGCGAGGACGAGGTAACGCGGTCCAACCCGTTCAGTGTATTGGCGCAGTTAAAGCGTGACCCAAACGTTTAGGAGTTAATCAATTATGGCTGTTCAGCAGAACAAAAAATCCCGCTCTGCCCGTGACATGCGTCGTTCGCACGATGCCCTGACGGCGAGCACTCTGTCTGTAGAAAAAACCACCGGTGAAATTCACCTGCGTCACCACGTATCGCCAGAAGGCGTATACCGTGGTCGTAAAGTGATCGACAAGGGCGCTGACGAGTAATCACTTGTCTGCTCTAGTCATCGCGATAGACGCAATGGGCGGGGACTTCGGTCCCCGCAGCATTGTTCAGGCCTGCATTGCCAGCCTGTCTGCCACACCCTCGCTGCACCTGACCCTCGTCGGTCAACCTTCCCCTCTTGAAGAACTGATTGCCAGCCATCCGGCAGTGGATCGCGCGCGCCTGACGATTACGCCGGCCAGCGAAACCATTGGTATGGATGAAAAGCCGGCGGCAGCCCTGCGTGGCAAGCCCGATTCTTCGATGCGGGTGGCCCTGGAGCTGCTGCGTGATGGCAAGGTGCAAGCCTGTGTCAGTGCCGGCAACACCGGGGCCTTGATGGCGTTGTCGCGGCATGTGCTCAAGACATTGCCGGGCATTGATCGCCCGGCGATGGTGGCGGCGATTCCGACGCAGAAAGGTTACTGCCAGTTGCTGGACCTGGGTGCGAATGTCGATTGCAGTGCCGAGCACCTGTTGCAGTTTGCTGTGATGGGCTCGGTGGCCGCCGAAGCGCTGGGCGTGGCCCGGCCGCGGGTGGCGTTGCTGAATATCGGCACCGAAGATATCAAGGGCAACCAGCAGGTCAAGCTCGCCGCCACCTTGCTGCAAAGCGCGCGCGGCTTGAACTACATCGGATTCGTCGAGGGTGATGGTTTGTACCGTGGCGAGGCGGACGTGGTGGTGTGCGACGGGTTTGTCGGCAATATCCTGCTCAAGTCCAGCGAAGGCTTGGCGACCATGATCGCCACGCGTATCGAGGCGTTGTTCAAACAGAGCCTGGCGTCGCGCCTGGTCGGTGCCCTGGCGCTGCCGTTGATGCGCCGCTTGCAGGCTGACCTGGCCCCGGCGCGGCATAACGGCGCAAGTTTCCTGGGGCTGCAGGGCATTGTGGTAAAAAGCCATGGCTCGGCTGGCGTCGAGGGCTTTCAAAGTGCTATTGCACGGGCCGTGATCGAGATCCAGGAGAACCTGCCGCAACGCTTGCACGGCCGTCTTGAGGATCTGTTGCCTTAGGCGAATCGGCCCGGGAATGCTTAAATGTGACCGGCCAGTTCAATTGACCATCCAATCTGTCAGTTTCGTGCGCTCCCACCGTAGGCGTGCGCATTTTTGACGACCAGATCATTAGGGGCTTGTTACATGTCTACATCCCTCGCATTCGTCTTTCCAGGGCAGGGTTCGCAGTCCCTCGGCATGTTGGCCGAACTGGGCGCGCAATACCCGTTGATCCTGGACACCTTCAAGGAAGCTTCCGACGCCCTGGGTTACGACCTGTGGGCACTGACCCAGCAGGGGCCGGAAGAACAACTCAATCAAACCGATAAAACCCAGCCGGCCATCCTGGCCGCTTCGGTCGCCCTGTGGCGCTTGTGGCTTGCGGAAGGCGGCGCGCGTCCAGCATTCGTCGCCGGTCACAGCCTGGGCGAATACAGCGCCTTGGTGGCGGCGGGCAGCTTGACCCTGGCTGAAGCGGTCAAGCTGGTCGAGCGTCGTGGGCAGCTGATGCAAGAAGCCGTTCCGGCAGGGCAGGGCGGCATGGCTGCCATCCTGGGCCTGGACGACGCCGTGGTGATCGAAGCCTGCGCCGAAGCGGCCCAGGGCGAAGTGGTCAGCGCCGTTAACTTCAACTCCCCTGGCCAAGTGGTCATCGCGGGTGCCAAGGCTGCCGTTGAGCGCGCAATCGAAATCTGCAAAGCCCGTGGTGCCAAGCGTGCCTTGCCGTTGCCGGTAAGCGTACCGTCCCACTGCGAATTGATGCGCCCGGCTGCCGAGCGTTTTGCCGAGTCCATCGCTGCCGTCAACTGGCAGGCACCGCAGATCCCACTGGTACAGAACGTCAGCGCCGCCGTGGCGGCCGACCTCGACACCCTCAAGCGCGACCTGCTTGAGCAGCTCTACAAGCCCGTGCGCTGGGTTGAGTCGGTCCAGACCCTGGCGGCCAAGGGCGCCACCGAGCTGGTCGAGTGTGGCCCGGGCAAAGTCCTCGCCGGCCTGAACAAGCGCTGCGCCGACGGCGTCTCGACGGCCAACCTCAATACACCTGACGCCTTTGCTGCCGCTCGCGCAGCCCTGGCCTGACCCTCTATTTCCGAACTTAGGAGAAGCCTGCATGAGTCTGCAAGGTAAAGTTGCACTGGTTACCGGCGCAAGCCGTGGCATTGGCCAGGCCATCGCCCTGGAGCTGGGCCGTCAGGGCGCCGTTGTGATCGGTACTGCCACGTCCGCCTCGGGCGCCGAGCGTATCGCCGCGACCCTGAAGGAAAACGGCGTGCAAGGCACCGGCCTTGAGCTGAACGTGACCAGCGATGAGTCAGTGGCCGCCGTACTGGCTGAGATCACCGCACAATTTGGCGCGCCGGCGATTCTGGTAAACAACGCCGGCATCACCCGCGACAACCTAATGATGCGCATGAAAGACGACGAGTGGTACGACGTGGTCGATACCAACTTGAACAGTCTGTTTCGCCTGTCCAAGGGCGTTTTGCGTGGTATGACCAAGGCGCGTTGGGGGCGAATTATCAATATTGGCTCCGTAGTGGGTGCCATGGGCAACGCAGGCCAAGTAAACTACGCGTCCGCCAAGGCCGGTCTGGAAGGTTTCAGCCGTGCATTGGCACGTGAAGTCGGCTCGCGGTCGATTACGGTCAACTCGGTGGCCCCAGGGTTCATCGACACCGATATGACCCGTGAGCTGCCGGAAGCACAGCGTGAAGCCTTGCTGACGCAGATTCCGCTGGGCCGTCTGGGCCAGGCTCAAGAGATCGCGAATGTGGTCACTTTCCTGGCATCCGACGGTGCGGCATACGTGACTGGGGCTACAATCCCGGTGAACGGCGGGATGTACATGAGTTAAATTGTGACGGATCGCTTCAAAAAAATGTCATACGAGCTGTCTAAAATCCGTTATAAAGCTGCAACTTAATTTATAGGCGGGTGGCCGACCGGGTACTGGGTGAAGCTTTCAGTTGAAAAGCTGAAATGGCTTTCTATACACTTACCCACTGGCCAGCTGCCTGAATTTGTCCATTAGGAGTTAAACAAGGTATGAGCACCATCGAAGAGCGCGTCAAGAAAATCGTCGCCGAGCAACTGGGCGTTAAGGAAGAAGAAGTGGTCAACACTGCTTCCTTCGTAGAAGACCTGGGTGCCGATTCCCTTGACACCGTTGAGCTGGTGATGGCTTTGGAAGAGGAATTCGAGACCGAAATCCCGGACGAAGAAGCTGAAAAAATCACTACTGTTCAAGCTGCTATCGACTACGTTACTAGCCACCAGGCGTAATAGTTTGTAGTCGTCGCTTGCTTTCAGGGAAAAACCGCACTGCTGTAACGGCGTGCGGTTTTTTCTTTAGCCCTGACGAAATGTGAGCGCTGAAGCAAAAGTGTCGTCATTAGAAAAAGGAGAGTGCTGTGTCGCGTAGACGCGTCGTAGTCACCGGTATGGGTATGTTGTCGCCACTGGGCACGGATGTGCCGAGCAGTTGGCAGGGCATTCTGGCTGGCCACAGTGGTATTGGTCTGATCGAACACACGGACCTTTCTGCCTATTCCACCCGTTTTGGCGGCTCGGTAAAGGGCTTCAATGTCGAGGAATATCTCTCGGTCAAAGAATCCCGCAAACTCGACCTGTTCATTCAATACGGCCTGGCAGCCGGTTTTCAGGCAGTGCGTAACGCCGGCCTGGAAGTCACCGACGCCAACCGTGACCGCATCGGCGTGGCCATGGGATCGGGTATTGGTGGTTTGACCAATATCGAAGAAACCAGCCGCACGTTGCACGATTCCGGCCCCCGTCGAATTTCACCGTTCTTCGTGCCGGGCTCGATCATCAACATGATTTCCGGTTTCCTGTCCATCCACTTGGGCGCACAGGGGCCTAATTACGCCATTGCCACCGCGTGCACCACGGGCACGCACTGCATCGGCATGGCGGCGCGCAACATCGCCTATGACGAAGCTGACGTGATGATCGCTGGCGGCGCCGAGATGGCGGCCTGTGGCCTTGGCATGGGCGGCTTCGGCGCGTCCCGTGCACTGTCGACCCGCAACGACGAGCCCACCCGCGCCAGTCGCCCTTGGGACAAAGGCCGTGATGGTTTCGTTCTGTCCGACGGCGCCGGTGCACTGGTGCTGGAAGAGTTGGAACACGCCAAGGCGCGTGGCGCGACCATCTATGCCGAGCTGATCGGCTTTGGCATGAGCGGCGACGCTTACCACATGACCTCGCCACCCTCCGACGGTGCCGGCGCTGCGCGTTGCATCACCAACGCGCTGCGCGATGCGAAGGTCAGCCCGAACCAGGTGCAGCACATCAACGCTCATGGCACGTCGACGCCGACTGGCGATTTGGCGGAAGCTGAAGCCATCAAGTCGGTGTTCGGCGAGCATGCCTACAAGCTGGCGGTCAGCTCCACCAAGTCCATGACCGGCCACTTGTTGGGCGCGGCGGGTGCGGTCGAAGCGATCTTCAGCGTGATGGCCATCAAGGATCAGGTCGCTCCCCCGACCATCAACCTCGATGAGCCTGACGAAGGCTGCGACTTGAACTTCGTGCCTCACGAAGCGCAGCCGATGCCGATCGACGTGGTGATCTCCAACTCGTTCGGTTTTGGTGGCACTAACGGGTCCCTGGTGTTCCGCCGGTTCGCCGAGTGATGCACAGCTGGGTCGACGGTCAGCCAGCGGATAACGTGCCCCTGAAAGATCGCGGCCTGGCGTATGGCGACGGGTTGTTCGAGACCATCGCCGTCAGGGCCGGGCAACCGTTGCTGCTCGACCGTCACCTGCAACGCCTCGATCAGGGTTGCAGGCGCCTCGCTTTGATTGCAGATCAGCCTTTGATCCGCAACGAAGTGCTGGCCTATGCCGCCGCCCTTGGCGACGGTGTCCTCAAGGTGATCCTTACCCGTGGCGACAGTCTGCGTGGGTATGGCATCAACCCTGGCGAGCCAGTGCGCCGTATCTTGCAGGGCAACCCGCCCGCTACTTATCCCCTCGCCCATGGAACCGACGGCATCCGCCTGTTTCCGTGTGCCACCCGCTTGGCCGAGCAGCCACTGCTGGCCGGCCTCAAACACCTCAATCGCCTCGAGCAGGTGATCGCCCGCGCCGAATGGCAGGATGCCGAACACGCTGAAGGTTTGATGCTGGACATGTCTGGGCGTGTCATCGAAGGCGTATTCAGCAACCTGTTTCTTGTGCGCAACGGCTTGTTACTAACCGCTGATCTGACGCGTTGCGGCGTTGCCGGCGTGATGCGCGCCGAGATTCTGGCCCAGGCTCAAACGCTGGGCACCCCGGTGGCCGTGGCCGACATCAGCCTTACGCAGTTGCAGCAGGCTGACGAAGTCTTTGTATGCAACAGCGTTTATGGCATTTGGCCTGTGCGCGGGTACGCTGCGATGAGCTGGTCGGTTGGCCCGCTCACCCGTAAACTGCAGGGCATTATTCGCGCGCTATTGGAAATTTGAGTTGATACGAAAACTGGTTGTACTGCTGCTGATCGGTCTGTTCTCGGCGGCTTTGTTGTTGGGTTATTCGGCCTGGAAGTTCGATTCTGCCTTGAAGCAGCCTTTGAACCTGGCCCAGGAGCAATTGCTCGATGTGCCGGCAGGGGCGACCCCGACCGGTACCTTCAATCGCCTGGAAGCCGATGGCGTGCTCGACGGCGCGTTCTGGTTGCGCCTGTACTGGCGCTTAAACCTCGACGGCCAGCCACTGCAGAGCGGCGAATACCGCATGACGCCTGGCATGACGGCGCAGGGCTTGATCGGCCTCTGGCAGCGTGGCGAAGTGGTGCAATACAGCCTGACCCTGGTCGAAGGCTGGAACTTCCGCCAGGTGCGCTCGGCCTTAGCCAACAATGAAAAGATCGTGCAGAGACTTTCGGGCCTCACTGACAGTGAAGTCATGGATAAACTCGGCCACCCTGGCGTGTTCCCCGAGGGGCGGTTCTTCCCCGATACCTACCGCTTCGTGCGTGGCATGACCGACGTCGAATTCCTGAAAAAAGCCTATAACCGCCTGGACGATGTACTCGCCCAGGAGTGGAGCAAGCGCGCCGCCGATGCGCCGTACACCGACCCTTATCAAGCGCTGATCATGGCCTCCCTGGTGGAGAAAGAGACCGGCGTACCTGAGGAGCGTGGGCAGATCGCCGGGGTATTTGTGCGTCGCTTGAAGATCGGCATGCTGTTGCAGACCGACCCAACGGTGATCTACGGGCTGGGCGAGCGCTACAACGGCAAGTTGACCCGCGCTCATCTCAAGGAAGCCAACCCTTACAACACCTACATGATTGCCGGCCTGCCGCCGACGCCTATCGCGATGGTCGGCCGCGAGGCGATCCATGCCGCGCTGAACCCGGTGCCGGGCAGCAGCCTGTATTTCGTCGCACGGGGCGATGGCAGCCATATTTTCTCGGATAACCTGGATGCGCATAATGCCGCCGTGCGCGAGTTTCAACTCAAACGCCGCGCCGATTACCGCTCCAGTCCGGCCCCGGTGGTGAAGCCTGCGCAAGACGCAACGCCACCGGCGGATGAGCCAGCTGATAAACCGGCCGAGCCTGCGCCGGACACCACTGCGCCGCCAAGCCCGCAATAATTCTGACTAAGGACTGCCTGTGACTGGCTTGTTTATTACCCTGGAAGGCCCCGAGGGCGCCGGCAAAAGCACTAACCGCGATTACCTGGCCGAGTGCTTGCGCGCCCAAGGCATCGAGGTGGTGTTGACCCGCGAGCCTGGCGGTACGCCGCTGGCCGAGCGCATTCGTGAGGTGCTGCTCGCTCCGGGTGAAGAGCAGATGAACCCTGACACCGAGCTGCTGCTGGTGTTCGCCGCGCGCGCCCAGCACTTGGCCGAGGTGATTCGCCCGGCCCTGGCGCGCGGTGCCGTAGTGATCTGCGACCGGTTTACCGATTCCACCTATGCCTACCAGGGCGGCGGTCGAGGTTTGTGCCTGGAGCGCATTGCTACATTGGAAACGTTCGTCCAAGGCGACCTGCGCCCTGACCTGACCCTGGTGTTCGACCTGCCGGTGGAAGTGGGCCTGGCCCGCGCCAGTGCCCGTGGTCGCCTGGACCGTTTTGAGCTCGAAGGCCAGGCCTTCTTCGACGCGGTCCGTACTGCGTTCCTCAAACGTGCTGCGGCCGAGCCTGCGCGTTATTACCTGCTGGACGCGGCCCAACCGCTGGCCCAGGTGCAGCAAGCCATCGACACGCTATTGCCGACGCTGCTGGAGCGCGCCCGTGCCTGAAGCCTATCCGTGGCAGGCCAGCCTGTGGCAACAATTGGCCGGCCGTGCTCACCACGCCCATGCCTACCTGTTGCATGGACCGGTGGGTATCGGTAAGCGGGACTTGGCTGAGCGACTCATGGCCAGCCTGCTGTGCCAGCGCCCGGTCGACCTGGAAGCCTGTGGCGAATGCAAATCCTGCCTGTTGCTCAAGGCCGGCAGCCATCCGGACAACTACGTGTTGGAGCCCGAGGAAGCCGACAAGGCGATCAAGGTCGACCAGGTCCGTGACCTCGTCAGCTTCGTGGTGCAAACCGCGCAGATGGGCGGGCGCAAGGTGGTGTTGATCGAGCCCGTGGAGGCGATGAACATCAACGCCGCCAACGCCTTGCTCAAGAGCCTGGAAGAGCCGTCTGGCGATACCGTGTTGTTGCTGGTCAGCCACCAATCGAGCCGTTTGCTGCCGACCATTCGCAGCCGCTGCGTTCAGCAGGCGTGCCCGCTGCCAAGCGAGGCGCTGAGTCTTGAGTGGCTGGCGCAGGCGTTGCCGCAGTGCAGTCAGGAAGAACGGGTCGAGTTGCTGACACTGGCAGCGGGCTCGCCATTGGCCGCGGTGAAGCTGCAAGCCCAGGGGGTGCGTGAGCAACGCGCACTGGTGGTGGAGGGCGTAAAGAAGCTGATCAAGCAGGAAGTGTCCGCGACCCAGTTGGCTGAAACTGCCTGGAAGGACATTCCTCTGCTATTGCTGTTCGACTGGTTCTGCGATTGGTCGAGCCTGATCCTGCGCTACCAACTGACCCAGGACGAAAGCGGTCTGGGCCTGCCAGATATGCGCAAAGTGGTGCAGTACCTGGCGCAAAAAAGTGCCCAGGACAAAGTGCTGACGATCCAGGACTGGATCCTCGCCCAGCGCCAGAAGGTGCTCGGCAAAGCCAACCTCAACCGTGTGCTCTTGCTTGAAGCGCTGCTGGTGCAGTGGGTCGGTTTGCTCGGCCGGCGTTAATTTCCCTGGCTGACGGGTATCGTTGGTCAAACACTTTCAGTGACTTAATTCTTATGCTCGTAGATTCCCATTGCCACCTTGATCGCCTCGACCTTGCCCAGCACGGCGGCTCCCTTGACGCCGCGCTCGAAGCGGCACGCCAGCGCGGAGTAGGGCACTTCCTGTGCATCGGCGTCAGCGCTGAAAATGCTGGCGACGTCAAAGCCCTGGCTGATCGCTATGCCGATGTGGATTGTTCGGTGGGTATCCATCCGCTGGACCTCAAGCCCGGTGAAGCCCCAGCCCTCGACTGGCTGCTCGGCGAACTCAATCACCCGCGCGTGGTGGCCATCGGTGAAACCGGCCTGGATTACCACTACGAGCCCGAAGCCGCCGAGTTGCAGCAAGCCTCCTTTCGTTTGCACCTGCAGGCTGCCCAGCAGACCAGTAAACCGGTGATCGTCCACACCCGTGGCGCCCGTGCCGACACCCTGACCCTGCTGCGCGAAGCCGCGCTGCCTCAGGCTGGCGTGTTGCACTGCTTCACCGAGGACTGGGACATGGCCAAGGCGGCCCTGGACCTCGGGTTCTACATTTCCCTGTCGGGCATCGTCACCTTCCGCAATGCTGACGCCCTGCGCGACGTAGCGCGCCAAGTACCGGCCGACCGCCTACTGGTGGAAACCGACTCGCCGTACCTGGCGCCCATCCCACATCGCGGCAAGCCGAACCTGCCGGAGTATGTGCGCGATGTGGCGGATTACCTGGCGATGCTGCGTGGCGAATCCTACGAGCGCTTTGCCGAACAGACCACCAAGAACTTCAAGCGCCTGTTCCCGCTGGCTCACGTGGCCTACTGACGCACAATTTTCAAAGCTGAAAAATTTCCCCGTAGTGAGCGTGCTTGTGTAGATACCGATGCTGTTGACGCGGCCAAATCGCAGGCAAAAAAAACCCGGGTTCTGGGGGGTGAATCCGGGCTAAGACCATTAGGAGTAAAACAAGGGCACGCGGTCCGTTGGTACCCAGGTCGGCGCGTCACTTGGGGGAGATGTCACGCCGACAGTTCAAGTATTGATCAGTATCCGATTCAGTCCAGTGGCGACTGGTCGTTTTTTAAACAGATTTGGAATACACGCGCTTCGCTTGGGTTCTCATCAAGCAGGTGTACGGAGGGAGTTGTTGCGTATTATTTCTGACTGAAATCAATGCAAACGTTGGTGCGCTGAAAGTAAAGTGCGTTACGGGTTCACATAGACATTGCCCAACGACCGTTCAGTCGGGATAATCCCTCGCACTGGGTAAATCGTATCGCCACGTATCCGTGGCCCTGCGCAACCCTTCCTATTTCGACCTCTGCAGACCTCTTTCTCATGCACAAAGAACCCCGTAAGGTCCGTGAGTTTCGCCGCCGTGAGCAGGAAATTCTCGACACCGCACTGAAGTTGTTCCTCGAACAAGGTGAAGACAGCGTCACCGTCGAGATGATTGCGGATGCCGTGGGTATCGGCAAAGGCACGATCTACAAGCACTTCAAGTCCAAGGCCGAGATTTACCTGCGCCTGATGCTCGACTACGAGCGTGATTTGAACGAGCTGCTGCATTCGGCCGATGTGGACAAGGACAAGGAAGCCCTGTCCCGCGCCTACTTCGAGTTCCGGATGCGTGATCCGCAGCGCTATCGCCTGTTCGACCGTTTGGAAGAGAAGGTGGTCAAGGGCCATCAAGTGCCGGAAATGGTCGAGGAGTTGCACAAGATCCGTGCCTCGAACTTCGAACGCCTGACTCTGCTGATCAAGGGCCGCATCAGCGAAGGCAAGCTGGAGGACGTGCCGCCGTATTTCCACTATTGCGCTGCCTGGGCCTTGGTACACGGCGCCGTCGCGCTGTACCACTCGCCGTTCTGGAGCAATGTGCTGGAAGATCAGGAAGGCTTTTTCCAGTTCCTGATGGATATCGGCGTGCGCATGGGCAACAAGCGCAAGCACAGCGCCGAGCAGCCACCGGCTGAAACGCCCGCCACGTAATGATTTGCTGCCACGCGCAGTACCCCAGGAATATACTCAGGCATGGACTCTTGCTAAAAGCTGATTTATCAGTCAGTTTTTAGTGCGCCCGAATCATCCTCTGCCGGAGTGATCCATGATCGTTGATCGTCAAGGCAGGCGTTTTCGCAATTTGCGGATCAGCCTGACCTCAGCCTGCAATTACGCGTGTACCTACTGCGTGCCTAACGGCAAGCGGCTGGTGGCTGCCCAGGACGAACTCTCGGCCGAGGCGATGGCGCGCGGCGTGGCTTATCTCATTGAGGCGGCCGGCATCGACCGCTTGCGCATTACCGGCGGAGAGCCACTGGTCAGCCCCAAGCTGGAAGCCTTCATGGGCGCAGTGGGGCAGATGGGCCTCAGTGACATCAGTTTGACGACCAACGGCCAACTGCTGGCGCGCAAACTGCCGTTGCTGGTGGACGCCGGGATCAAGCGCATCAATGTCTCCCTCGACACCCTGGATGCGGACGCCTTCCGCAGCATCGCCCGTGGCGGCGACTTGGCCACCGTGCTCGATGGCATGGACCAGGCCGGCGCTGCCGGTATCAAGATCAAAGTCAACATGGTGCCGTTGCGCGGCCAGAATCTTGACCAAGTGATGCCGCTGCTCGACTACTGCCTGGAGCGCGGCTACGAGTTGCGCTTTATCGAGCTGATGCGCATGGGCCACCTGGCCAAGGACTCCAACGCGTTCCTGCAGCAATTTGTCAGCTTGCAGCAACTGCTGAGCCTGATCGGCGAACAGTATGAATACCTGCAAGCCAATGCCCCCGTCGACGCCACCGCCGTACGCTACGAAGTACCGGGCAAGGGTTTCTTTGGCGTGATTGCCAACGAGAGTGTGCCGTTCTGCCGTACCTGTTCACGGCTGCGGTTGTCGTCCACGGGCTGGTTGCATGGCTGCCTGTCGTCGAGCAACCGTCACTATGTCGGCGACCTGCTGGACAAGCCGCGGCATCAAGCACTGCCTGCGCTGCAAGGCCTGTTGATGAAGGCGTTGGGGGATAAACAGGAAGTGGCCTTCTCCGGCGGTGCCACCATCATGAAAATCATTGGCGGCTAACGCGATTTCCTAACTCAACTCACTCCCACATTTGGTTATGCGTCATCTCTGAGTGGCGCGGATTCTGCATCTCATGCCCATTCGCCGGTTTTCCGTCACCGGCTTCTGGAGGATTAGGATGCGTAGTCTGGTTTTGTTGCTGGCGTCGTTGACGCTGAGTGGTTGCATGACCGTCAGCGATATGGCCGAAGGCACTCGCTATCAGATGAGTGATGCCGGCTTGCTCGACCACAGCGACACCCGTCGCACGGCCTCGATTCGCGTGCAGCCGGACTCCTTTATCTTTATCGCCCAGGGTGCCTTCGTACCGCCGGGCAGTGCCTACCCGCGTCCTAACGTGGTGGCAGAGGAAGCGTTCAACGGCTTCGTCGAATACTTCCCCATGGTACGCCGCGCCCGCCAACCGGAAGGTCTGGAACAGGCAATGTCCGAAGCTCGTGCAGCCGGCGCTCACTACCTGTTGTACTGCCGATTTGCGGCAGCGGATGACCGTATCGGCAATGCCGACGAGTGGGCTGATCAGCAGGCCCTTGACCGTGTTGGCCTGGACAACGGCGTCATCCAGATCATGTTGATCGAGACCAGCACCCAGTATTTGATTGATACTGCACGTATTCGCAGTCGTGGCGGTTTACTGACGTTCCACGACAATAAGCCAGAAGACTTGATTGCCCGCCCCCTGGCGCAATACGCCCGCGGCCTGCTTGGGATGAGTGATCAATAAGCACCAGGAGAAGCCCATGACCGATTCCGCCAAAGCCAACGATCTGTTGGCCCAACTGCCCAAAGGCAAGGGACCGGCGCCGGTGCATCTGTGGAACCCGGATTTCTGCGGCAACATCGATATGCGCATCGCCCGCGACGGCACCTGGTTCTATCAGGGCACGCCGATCGGGCGTAAGCCGATGGTCAAGCTGTTCTCCAACATTATCCGCCGCGATGGCGATGATTACTTCCTGATCACTCCCGTGGAAAAAGTTGGCATCACCGTCGACGATGCGCCGTTTGTCGCCGTGACCCTGGAAGTCGAAGGGCAGGGCGAAAGCCAGGTATTGCGCTTTACCACCAACGTGGATGAGCAAGTCGAAGCCGGTCTTGAACATCCGTTGCGCGTGGTGATCGATCCGGTCACCCAGGAGCCCGCGCCCTACATCCGGGTGCGCACCAACCTTGAAGCCTTGGTGCATCGAAACGCGTTCTACCAATTAGTGGAACTGGCGGTGAGCCGTCCGATCAACGGTCAGAACTGGCTTGGTGTCTGGAGCGCTGGGGAATTTTTCCGTATTGGGCTGGAGCCTTAGGGCCCGTTTTTTCATGTTCCTGAAATAATTCGCTTGCTGTAAATAACGGCTTTCGGTTATCAATTTTTACATGATTAGACATGTTCGATTTGATAAGAAAAAACGCGTCGTCGACGAGCTTATACGCCGTATCGAGGGCGGAGTGATGGTCGACGGTTTTCTGTTGCCGGGTGAGCACCAATTGGCCGAGGAGTTTGCGGTCAGTCGCGGCACCCTGCGCGAAGCGCTGGCTGAACTCAAACGGCGTAATTACATAGCGACCCAGAGCGGCGTCGGCTCCATCGTCACCTTTGACGGCATGGTGCTCGACCAACATAGCGGTTGGGCGCAGGCCCTGGCCGACACCGGGGCGCGGGTGAGCACCGATATACTGCGCCTGGAAGCGGTGACTCGCCCAGACCTGTTCAACCGTTTCGGCAGTGACCAATTCATCGCCCTCGACCGGCGCCGCCGCACTACCGCCGGCACCGCCGTGTCCCTGGAGCGCTCGCTGATGCCCGCCTCCGGAGGCCTGGAGAGCCTGCCTGACGTGGGCCTGATCGATGACTCCCTGACCATCACCCTGGCAGCCTACGGGTATGTCGGGGCCGACGGTGACCAGTGGATCGGCGCCGAGCCCCTCAGCGATGAAGACGCCGAGTTGCTTGGCCGCCCTACAGGCACGGTGTTCCTCAAGGCGTCGCGCACGACCTACGACCGTCGCGAGCGTTTCATGGAGTACGTCGAAAGCTGGCTCGATCCTCTGCACTTTCGTCTGCACCTGCAGTTTGGACATTCGAAATGACCCCGCACACTCGCGCCCTCGGCGCCTTCTACGGCCTGGCATTGGGCGATGCGCTGGGCATGCCGACCCAATCCTTGAGCCGTGAACAGGTCCGGGCGCGCTTCGGTGCTATCACCGGCCTGGAAGATTCCGGTGCTGACCAGCCCATCGCGCCAAACATGCCCGCCGGCTCCATCACCGATGACACCGAGCAGGCGATCCTGGTGGGCGAATTGCTGGTGGAAGGCCAGGGCACGATTGAACCTACCGTGCTCGCACAGCGCCTGATCGACTGGGAGGCAGTCATGCGTGCCAAGGGCTCGCAGGATTTACTCGGCCCATCGACCAAGCGTGCGATCGACATGATCCTCGCCGGCCACACGCCGGAAGAATCCGGGCGCTATGGCACCACCAACGGCGCCGCGATGCGCATCACGCCGGTGGGGATCGCCGCCGATGTCAGCGACCCGGCACCGTTTATCCAGGCGGTGATCCAGGCCTGCCAGGTTACCCATAACACCACCCTGGGTATTTCCAGTGCGGCGGCGGTGGCGGCGGTGGTGTCGGCTGGCATTAATGGCGTGGATTTGGGTGAGGCACTCAATATCGGTATGCAAATCGCCCAACAAGCAGAGCGCCACGGACACTGGATCGCCGGCGGGCGTATTTCCACGCGCATCAGTTGGGCGCGGACGTTGAGCGTCGACAGCGGGGACAAGGTCCTGTTCGCCGACCTGCTGTATGAGTTGATTGGCACCTCCGTGGCTTCACAGGAGTCAGTGGTGGTGTCCTTTGCCTTGGCCCAGCAAGTGGCGGTCGGCGAGATGAATGCCTTCGAGGCCCTGTGCCTGGCCGCCAGCCTTGGCGGCGACACCGACACCATCGCCGCGATTCTAGGCGCCATGATGGGCGCATGCCTGGGCATGCAGTGCTGGCCTGTGGCGATGATCGATCAGGTCAAGCAGGTCAACGGCCTGGATATTCAGCCTCTGGTTCAAGCGCTGCTCAAATTACGCTGAACACCACAGAGCAAAAATGTGTGTGGCTTGCCTGTGATGACGGTGTGCCAGCCATTGATGCGCTCACTGGATAACCGCCTTCGCAGGCAAGCCGGCTCCCACACTGAATCGTGTTGAGTCAGGATGACCGGCTTAAAGATTGGATTCTTTGCCACAATTACAACAATACAGGCACCAGGAGCGCCCCTCATGAGCAGCACCTCTTCCGGCCAGAGCGCTGGGCAATTGGAAACACGTGGTATCGAACCTGTCCCGGAAAGCGAGTGTAACGGGCACCCGCTGCAACTGTTCTGGGTGTGGTTCGCGGCCAACATCAGCATTCTTGGCTTACCGCTTGGCGCGACGCTGGTGGCGTTTCGCGGCCTGGCGATCTGGCAAGCAATCATCGTGGCGATCCTCGGCGCTGCCGGTTCCTTTGCCGTGGTAGGCATCATCTCCATCGCCGGTCGGCGTGGCCGCGCGCCCAGCCTGACGCTGTCCCGCGCCATCTTTGGCGTGCGCGGCAATATCGGCCCAACGCTGGTGTCGCTGATGTCACGCCTGGGCTGGGAAACCGTCAACACCACCACAGCCGCCTTTGTGCTGCTGTCGTTGAGTTCGATCCTGTTCGGTTCTGCGGTGGAAGCGAAAAGCGCACCGTTACTCACCCTGATATTCATCGCGATCTTCGTGCTGCTGACCCTGGCCGTATCCGGCCTCGGACACGCCACCTTGCTGGTGATCCAGAAGTGGGCCACCTACGTGTTCGGCGCCTTGAACATTCTGGTCGGCGGCTTCCTTTGCGCCACTATCGATTGGAGCGCAGTGTTCAATGCCACGCCGGCACCGCTCAGCGCGATGATCATTGGCGTCGGCACCATGGCCGCGGGCACCGGTATCGGCTGGGCCAATGCCGGCGCCGACATGTCGCGCTACCAGCACCGCAGTGTGAAGGCTGCGCGCCTGGTGGCATCCGCCGCGTTTGGTGCGGGCATCCCGCTGGTGTTGCTGATCACCCTTGGCGGCCTGCTGTCGGTGGGCAATAACGACTTGGCGTCGGCCACTGACCCGATCATCGCGATCCGCGACATGCTGCCGACCTGGATGGCGGTTCCGTACCTGATCACGGCGTTTGGCGGGCTGCTGCTCTCCAACAACCTGTCGGTGTACTCGGCGGGTCTCACCACCTTGACCCTTGGCTTGAAGGTCAAGCGTGTGCACGCGGTGATCGTCGACATCGTGGCAATCTTCGCCGGTTCGATTTACTTCATGCTAATCGCCGACAGTTTCTATGGCCCATTTATCACGTTCATCTCGTTGCTGGCGGTGCCGATTACGGCCTGGGTCGGCATTTTCGTGGTCGACCTGATCCACCGTCACTACTACAGCCCCACGGACTTGCTGGACGTGAGCCCAAGCAGCGCCTATTGGTATCGCGGTGGTGTGGAGTGGCGCGCATTCGGCGCCTGGGCCATGGCGATCGTGTTGGGCTTCAGCTTCACCACCATTGGCACCACCGCCGAAAACATCTGGTTCGCCGGGCCGTTGTCCGACTCGTGGCTGGGCCATAACGGCCTAGGCTGGATCGTTACCTTCCTGGTGGCCGGCGGGGTTTATGCGGCGCTGGGTGGCGCGGCTGACCGTCGCCCGGCTCTGGTAGAGAGCCCCAATGTCTAGATTGCTGCACACCGGCCAAGTCATCGTCGACCTGGTCATGGCTCTCGATACCTTGCCTGCATCCGGCGGCGACGTGCTGGCGCATTCGGCCAGTTTCGAAGCCGGTGGGGGGTTCAATGTGATGGCTGCGGCCAAGCGCAATGGGCTGGCGGTGATCTATCTGGGGCGCCACGGCAACGGGCGCTTTGGCGACCTGGCCCGCGCAGCGATGCTGGCCGAAGGTGTGGAAATCGCCCAGGCGCCCAGCACGGACAAAGACACGGGGCTATGCGTTTCGCTGACCGAGGCCAGCACCGAGCGCACGTTCATTTCCCATATCGGCGCTGAAGGTGATTTGAACGCCGAGGATTTGGCGAGTGTGGTGCCACAATCGGACGATTACGTTTATGTCAGCGGTTACAGCTTGTTGCTGGAAGGCAAGGCCCAGGCGCTGCTCGACTGGCTGCTGACGCTGCCCCGTCACATCACCGTCGTGTTCGACCCCGGCCCGCTGGTCAAGGCGCCGGATTCTGCACCGATGCTGGCCCTGCTGCCGCGTATCGATATCTGGACCAGCAATGGCCCGGAGGCGCTGGCATTTACGGGGGCAGGTACGTTAACGAAGGCACTGAGCGAGCTGAAGCGTCACCTGCCTGACACTGCCTTGCTGGTGGTGCGCGATGGGCCGAAGGGTTGCTGGGTCAGCGCCGAGGGTGCCGTCGAGCATGTGCCGGGCTTCAAGGTACAGGCGGTGGACAGTAACGGCGCGGGCGATGCGCATGCGGGGGTGTTTATTGCGGGGCTGGCGAACGGACTGGCACCCGCTCAAGCGGCACGGCGGGCAAATGCGGCAGCGGCGTTGGCCGTGACACGTTGGGGGCCGGCTACATCGCCCGGCACCCCTGAAGTCAATGCCCTACTCACTGAATAAAGCCAATCAACACTGTGGGAACCGGGCAAGCCCGGCTCCCACAGTGTTTAGCGGTGTTTCCTACATTACTGGGCAGTCTGACTTTCCAGCTTGCGCGCCTCATCCACCCCCGACGCTGTCAACTTGATCGGCAAGTTCAACGAATACTCCCCGGTCTCATCGGTGGTCACATGCCCATCCTTGATAAGCCCGCGATCCTGCAGAAATGCCAAGGCACTGGCGACCACTTTTTCTCCGCGGTAGTTATCCAGCACTTCCTTGCCCAACCCTTGGGGGTGCGCGTGCAGCAGGCGGGTGAGGACTTCTTTTTCAAGGTCTTTATCGACGTTCATGCATACCTCTTCACTGGGGAATGATCGGGTGTCTGTAGAGCGATTCGCTGTTTATGGCGCAGTTTGTTTCGGCGCGCCTGGCAGGTTCGAATCATCGCCTTTATTGATCGTCGGCTCATTCACGGATGGGCCCATTTTGCCGTTGCCGACGGCGGCAGGCGCCTGGCGTTCGGTGTCGTGGCCTTTGGTGTGCGGGTCAGCGCCATTAGTGTTGTCGATGACCGCGCCGCCATTGGTATCCAGGCCAGTGCCCATGGATTTCTGCGACTCGCTGGTCGCGTCAGGCGTGGTGGTGCCGGTCGACGATGTGGCGGCGAAACTGCTCAGGGACACCGCCGACAGCAGGCCGGTGAGCGCGAGGGCAGCAAACTTGGAATTCTTCATGAGGGTGTCTCCATATGATTAATGTCCTTACCCTCTATTGGTCAGTTGAGGTTTCCTGATCGTGCCTTGATGGCGACGAACGGTATCAAGTGACCTGTAAGATTTTGTGTGATGAGACCCGACGCCAGGCCAACCGCGCCACGCTGATCAACCAATTGCAGGTGGCCACCGCCAGCACGCTCATCATCAGTGCCGACAAGCCGTAGTCGACGATGAGCTTGCCCGCCAACCAGGGAAACCCGAAGACCCCGACAAAATACGCCAGGCTGAACAGCAGCAACGCCTGGGACGTCATGCCGGATGGCGCCTCATGGGCTACCAACCCGTTGATCACGGAATACGTCAGGCCGTACCCGACCCCCAGCAGCGCCGCTGCCAGCAAATAGCTGAGGTTTCCGCTCACGCCAAAGGCAAACAGCGCGATCGACCCGAGCATGATCCCGGATAACACGCAGGCCGCCCGGTAGGCATCACGCTTGACCACAAAGCCGGCAATCAACAGGCGACTGGTGATTGCCGCACTCAGGAAACCTGCGAAGAACAGCGAATAATCCAGCCCATGCGCGGCGGCGTAGCTGGTCTGGAACGATGAAAGCCCGCCAAATACGCAACCCCCCAGGCCAACCATCAGGATGGCGAACACCGCTTTGGAAGACAGCACTCGACGGCTGGCACCCCAGGAAATCTTTGCCGTAGGTACGTGGGTGTGATGCTTGAATTGTGCGCCCATGCGCCAGAACATCACGGCACCTGCGAGGCTGGCCAACCCGGCGATATAGAATGCGGTTGTCAGTGGCAGCTCCAGCGCGCTGGCGGCGCGCCCGAGCAGAGGGCCCGCGCCGATCCCGCTCAACATGCTGCCCGACAGCAGCGCAAAGTACTTGGCCCGATGGTGAGGCTCCACCAGCAACGTCACGATGATCGGTCCCAACGTGTAGAACACGCCCCAGCCCAGCCCCAGTGACAGCCCGAAAAGCATCAAACCTTGACCAAACCCTGGCACCAGCGCAAAGCCCAGGCAGGCCACCACCAGCAATACGCCCATTCCCGCAATCGCACGCGCCGCACCCAACGCATCCGCCAAATGCCCGGAAAGTAGCACCGCCACGAAGGTACTGAGCATCGCCGTGGAGATCACGCTACCGGCATCGTGCTCATTGCCGCCGCGTGAATGAATCAGCAGCGACAGCAAAAAGGTCGAGCCGTAGGACAGCGACAGCAGGAAACTGGCAAGGCAGAACAGCGCGAAGGTTTTCGCGCTCACCGAGGGCATCGCAGGCATGGGCACGTCTCGAATCGTTGGAGGTGTGCCGTCTGTTTACCATGCATGCCTGCGCGGATTGTTCTGTGGTTGATGGTGCTCGCATTGCTCCTCAGCGGAGTAAAGCGCCCCGGCCCCGGTGATAATGCACTGCAATCAGTCATGAAAGCGCCTTAGTATGTGTGCTTTGAAATTGCCAAGGCTCGCCCATGACCATCGAGATTCGCCCCGCCGTGCCCAGCGATGCTGCGCAGATCCTGACGTTCATCACTGAATTGGCTGAGTACGAAAAAGCCCGGCATGAGGTGATCGCCAGCGTGGTAGACATTGAGCGCAGCCTGTTCAGCGAGGGCGCCACCGCACACGGCCTGATCTGCTCACGCGATGGCGTGCCGATTGGGTTCGCGGTATTTTTCTTCAGCTATTCCACGTGGTTGGGCAGCAACTGCCTGTACCTGGAAGACCTCTACATCAACCCGGAGCAACGCGGCGGCGGGGCGGGCAAGAAGCTGCTGCGCCACCTGGCGAAGATTGCTTTTGATAACGGTTGCGGGCGCTTTGAGTGGAGCGTGCTGGACTGGAATGAGCCGGCGATTGCCTTCTACAAATCCATCGGCGCGCAGCCGCAGGAAGAGTGGGTGCGCTATCGCATGGAAGGCGACGCACTACGAGACTTCGCCCTCGGCTAGCAACCTTCTGTAACCACTGAAGATCAAAATGTGGGAGCGGGCTTGCTCGCGAATGGAGTGGATCAGTCGACATTTTTGGTGACTGAAACACCGCATTCGCGAGCAAGCCCGCTCCCACATTATTTTTGTGTGTCTCTCACTATATGGGATGCAAATTTATATATTGAGATGTTTCAAATGATAGGTTTATAGTCGGCTGCATCAGCACTCACTACCAAAAATAAAACAGGTGAAGCGATGCAGGCACAACCGTTGTCACTCCCCGCCGTGCCCGAGCCCACCTACGGCGAGCGGCTCACAGGCAAGGTGGTGATCATCACTGGCGCCGCCCAAGGCATTGGCGAGGCCATCGCCGCGTGTTTCCAGGCTCAGCAGGCGCGCCTGGTCATCGCCGATATCCAGGGTGAGAAGGTCGAGCAAGTCGCCGCCCACTGGCGTGAACGCGGTGCTGACATCTACGCGCAAGCCGTCGACATTACGTCTAAAGATCAATGGCAGGCGCTGGTCAATCTGACCCTCGAGCGCTTCGGCCGCGTGGATGTGCTGGTCAACTGCGCCGGGGTCAATGTGTTCCGCGACCCGCTGGAAATGACCGACGAAGACTGGCGCCGCTGCTTCGCCATCGATCTCGACGGCGCCTGGTACGGCTGCCGCTCGGTGTTGCCGCACATGATCGAGCAGGGCATCGGCAGCATCATCAACATCGCGTCTACCCATTCCAGTCACATCATTCCCGGCTGCTTCCCCTATCCCGTGGCCAAACACGGCCTGCTCGGCCTTACGCGTGCCCTCGGCATCGAGTACGCGCCCAAGGGCATTCGTGTGAATGCCATCGCGCCGGGCTATATCGAAACCCAGCTCAACGTCGACTACTGGAACGGCTTCGCCGACCCCCACGCCGAGCGCCAGCGCGCCTTAGACCTGCACCCGCCCAAGCGCATCGGCCAGCCGATCGAGGTGGCGATGACTGCATTGTTCCTGGCGACCGACGAGGCGCCCTTTATCAATGCCACCTGCCTGATGATCGATGGCGGGCGGTCTGTGATGTACCACGACTAAAACCTGCAGCGCTCAATAACAACAAGAGGTAGCTCATGTTCAAGAAAACTCTAGGCGCAGTAGCGCTTGCGATGGCGTTCAGCGGCGTGGCATTGGCCGAGGAAGTGAAGATCGGCTTTCTGGTCAAGCAAGCCGAAGAACCCTGGTTTCAGACCGAATGGGCCTTCGCCGAAAAAGCCGGTAAGGAACACGGTTTTACCGTGATCAAGATCGCCGTACCGGATGGCGAGAAAACCCTCTCGGCCATCGACAGTCTGGCCGCTAATGGCGCCAAGGGCTTTGTGATCTGCCCGCCGGACGTGTCCCTGGGCCCGGCCATTGTCGCCAAGGCCAAGGTCAACGGCTTGAAGGTGATGGCGGTGGACGATCGCTTTGTCGATGCCAAGGGCAACTTCATGGAGGACGTGCCTTACCTGGGCATGGCCGCCTTTGAAGTCGGCCAGAAACAGGGCGCCGCCATGGCCGCCGAAGCGAAAAAACGCGGCTGGGACTGGAAGGACACCTATGCGGTGATCAACACCTACAACGAACTCGACACCGGCAAAAAACGCACCGACGGTTCGATCAAATCCCTTGAAGAGGCGGGCATTCCCAAAGACCACATCCTGACCGCCGCTCTCAAGACCCTTGATGTTCCCGGCAGCATGGACGCCACCAACTCAGCCTTGGTCAAGCTGCCCAGCGGCGCGAAGAACCTGATCATCGGCGGCATGAACGACAACACCGTACTGGGCGGCGTGCGCGCCACCGAAAGCGCTGGCTTCAAGGCGGCCAACGTGATCGGCATCGGCATCAATGGCACTGACGCCATCGGCGAATTGAAGAAAGCCGACAGTGGCTTCTTTGGTTCGATGCTGCCCAGCCCGCACATTGAGGGCTACAACACTGCGCTGGCGATGTACGAGTGGGTCACCACCGGCAAGGAACCGGCGAAATACACCGCCATGGACGAAGTCACCTTGATCACCCGTGCCAACTTCCAGGAAGAGCTGACCAAAATCGGGCTGTGGAAATAACCGGCGCGGCCTTGCGCTTCAACGGCATCGGCAAGGAGTTTCCTGGGGTCAAGGCCCTGGCGCAGATCAGCTTTGAAGCGCGGCCGCGCGAGGTGCACGCGCTGATGGGCGAGAACGGCGCGGGCAAGTCGACGCTGCTGAAGATCCTCGGCGGCGCCTACATCCCCAACAGCGGCACGCTGCAAATCGGCGAGCAGACCATGGCGTTCAAGAACGCGGCGGACAGCAT
>NZ_CAXAPA010000029.1:0-25967 GCF_963970835.1 Pseudomonas sp. EA_15y_Pfl1_P101
GGATGACGGTCCGTTTGTCTGGGTGACGGAGCAGAAGGTTGTTTCCTATGCCTATGACGATGCCGGTCGGTTGGTTTCAGCGACCAATGCTGTAGGCGAAAGTGAGGTTTATCGGTACGACGATCAGTACGTCATTCTTGAGCGCGGACTGGCCGGTGGGGCGAGCTTCTTTTGGGAATGGGAACGGTCTGGTAAGGCGGCGCGGTGTGTCCGGCATTGGGCGAGCTTTTCGCAGATGGACACGCGGTATGTGTGGGATGACAACGGCCAGGTCACGGTTCATAACGCCGATGGCAGCCAGGAAGTCTACGTGTATGACCAGCGGGCGCGGCTGGTGCGGCGGATGGATCCCGATGGTGCTGAGCATTTCAAGTCCTACGATGAGAAAGGCCGGCTGACGGTTGAGCAGGATCCTCTCGGCGCGATAACAGCCTACCAATACGACGACGCTGGGCGCTTGGTGGCAGTGTTTCCAGGGGATGATGAGCCGACTGCCTACGAGCATGACAATGGCTTCGTACGGGTTGTAAGGCGGGGTCTGGCGGTTTGGAAATACGAGCGCAATGATCAGGGCGACGTTACGCGTAGGACCGATCCAGACGGTAACTCTACGGACTACAGCTACAACAAATACGGGCAGCTGACGCAAGTTTGGTACCCGGATCACAGCTGTCAGCGGCTGGTGTGGAATGAGCGTGGGCAGTTGCTTGAAGAGCATCTGCCGAATGGCGGAGTTAAGCGCTATCGCTATGACGATCTGGGGCGGCAGATTGCCCGCGAGGATGAACATGGCGCGCTGACTCAGTATCAGTGGGATGCAGCAGGCCGCTTACTGAAATTGACTCAGCCCGGCGGTGCAACGCGGGAATACAGCTACAACGCCTACGGAAAAATCACCTCCGAACGCGATGAACTGGGGCACGTCACCCGTTACGAATATGCGGACGGCTTGCACCTGATCAGTCGCTGCATCAACGCCGACGGCACCCAGGTCAACTACCGTTACGACAACGTGCGGTTGCTGCTGACCGAAATCGAAAACGAAGTTGGCGAAACTTACCGGCTCCAATACCACAGCAACGGCCTGATCCAACAGGAAATCGGATTTGACGGGCAGCGCACGGCTTACGTTTACGACCTCAACGGCAACCTGCAAGAAAAGACCGAACATGGCGACGATGGCAGTCAGCTAGTCACTCGCTACGAACGCGACCACGCCGGTCGACTCGTAAGAAAAACCCTGCCCGACGGCAACATCGTCGATTACGCCTACGACCGCCAAGGCAATCTCCTAAGCGTTGACGACGGCCACTGGGCCTTGGCCTACGAATACGATCCGCAAAACCGCCTGACCGCCGAACACCAAGGCTGGGGCACTTTGCGTTACGGCTACGACGCCTGCGGCCAACTTCAAAAACTGCGCCTGCCCGACAACAACCGCCTCACCTTCAATCACGACAAAGGCGGACACCTTTCCACAGTTGAACTGAATGGTGCGGTCCTGACCTCACACCTATTCAGCGCCGGCCGCGAGCAGCAACGTGCCCAAGGAAAACTGCTCAGCAGTTACCAACACGACGACCAAGGGCGCCTGTTCAACCAAGGCATCGCCGATGCCGAAGGCACTGTCTACCGCCGCCACTACGACTACGACAAATCCGGCCACCTCACCCGCCTCATCGATACCCGCAAAGGCGAACACCACTACCACTACGACCCACTAAACCGCCTCACCCGCGCCGACCACTCCCAAGGCGAGCAGGAACGTTTCGGCCACGACCCGGCCGGCAACCTGCTCATGCAAGACCGCCCCGGCCCAGACATCGTCGCGGGCAACAGATTGATGATTCAGGGCGACCGCCACTACGACTACGACGCCTTCGGCAACCTCATCCGCGAACGCCGAGGCAAAGGCCACCAACTCGTCACCGAATACCACTACGACTGCCAGCACCGCCTGATCAGTATTAAAAAAACTAACGGCCAAACCGCCAGCTACCGCTACGACCCCTTCGGCCGCCGCATCAGCAAAACCATCGACGGCCTAACCACCGAGTTCTTCTGGCAAGGCGACAAACTCATCGCCGAACACCACGCGGACCGGCACCGCAGCTACCTCTACGAACCGGACAGCTTTCGCCCGTTGGCGCTGCTGGAAGGCTTCGGCCCAAAAGACACCAAGCCCTACCACTACCAACTCGACCACCTCGGCACCCCACAGGAACTCACCGCCCCGGATGGCGAAATCGTCTGGTCCGCGCATTACCGCGCCTACGGTGAAATCAGCCGCCTCGACATCAACACAATCGACAACCCACTGCGCTTCCAAGGCCAGTACTTCGACTCGGAAAGCGGGCTGCACTACAACCGCCATCGCTACTACAATCCGGATATTGGTCGCTACCTGACCCCGGATCCGGTGAAGCTGGCGGGTGGGGTTAACGCGTACCAGTACGTGCCCAACCCGACAGGATGGGTGGATCCTTTAGGCTTAAGTGCTTGTCCGGGTGACGGGTGTGAACCAAATGCTCCTTCTGTCCTCCCGATACCTAGCGTCAATGAAGGCGTACCCGCACTACCTCAACTGACGCGAACTGAGCGACAGGCGAGAATAGATAAACTGACAGAGGTAAATGCAAAACGAAAAGTGCTGGACTGGGAGCGGGAGTACGATATGCATACGGTTGAAAAGCATGGTCCAGAGATACCAGATAATGAATTAAGGCAACGATCTATTGATGGAACAAATCCAGCGACGGGAGAGAGAGGTGTCATCAACTCCAGCTCCCAATTTAAATCCTGGAGAATGCAGTTCCACGCTATAAATAAGGCTATGGGCAAGATGCAAGGCGACTCACCATCTCCCACAGCTTTTGATAGAAGCGGAAACCCTGTGGTTGTGGTCGAACTACCTGGAGCCGGACGAGGCTACAAACCTAACGGCAGGGACGTAAACAATCCTAGATACATTGAAAACAATGCTGAAATGCCCATTTATGAACACTCCTTACACCCCTAACATCTCTCACATATTAGGAGCTTTATCGGTATACGACCTTGAAGAAACAGTTGGCAAAGAACTATGGAAGCATGACCCTAACAACAAGAAAGACAGGGAAAAAATCATAATTTCTTTTATCCTGAAAGACCTTATGTATTTTTCATACAGACATCGCTTTATATTAATCTCGACGCTCAGGGATGCACTAGACAATCCCGACTTCGACTTTTCGAAAGAATTTAAAAGCGATTACGACGAATATATAACCATGGCTTGGAATGAAACAGAAATAGCCGATCCCCGTGGCTTCTTCGCCGACATCTATCGGCTTGCCAACGAAGTCTGGAGAGACGATCTACAAAAAGCCAGCCTCGAAGACCAATCAACTTGGTAAACCAAAACCGCTCTCCGAGGCAACACAGCCCATCCTGTGGTGAGCGAGCTTGCTCGCGTTGGGCCGCGCAGCGGCCCCAATCCAGGCAACGGGTTTTTCAGTTAAATCGGCAGTGTCTGTTTTTAGGGCTGCTTCGCAGCCCAGCGCAGGGCAAGCCTGCTCACTACAAAAGCTGACTCACCACCCTTCTTTCAACATCCGCAACTCCAGATGCTGCAACAGCATGATGGTCTTCCCGTCCGCAATCTCTCCGCTTTGCACCATCGCCAGCGCTTGCTCAAAGCCAAGCTCCAGCACCTCGATATCCTCGCCCTCTTCTTCCAGACCGCCACCGCTGCCCACCTGATCCCCCGGTTGATATTCACCGATGAAAAAGTGAATCCGCTCCGTCACCGAGCCCGGGCTCATGAATGCCGCATAAACCTTCTCCACATGCCCCACGCGATAACCGGTTTCTTCTTCCGCTTCCAGGCGAATACGTTCTTCGGGACTGGCATTGTCGAGCAACCCCGCCGCCGCTTCGATCAGGTATCCGTGGTAATCATTGACAAACGTCGGCATCCGAAACTGGCGAATCAACAACACGGTGCGCCGCTCGCGGTTGTACAGCAGGATGGTCGCGCCATTGCCGCGGTCGTATACCTCGCGGGTCTGGGCTTGCCAGCTGCCGTCGCGGCGGCGCAGGTCGAAGCTGTATTTTTTCAGCAGGTACCAGTTTTCCGAGAGTGTCTCTTCTGCGGTGATGCGAACGGGGCTGTTATCCATGATCGGTTTTCTCAAGAAAGTGTCTGCGTTTGTTTGATGCGACCCCAGGCGGCAGCGACTTCTTCTGCGCTTCGGGCTTTGATTCGGGCCAAATCACGGGGGTATTCCACACCGGGATTTTCCGTAAAGCGCGTGGCGGTGAATTGCCCGTTGCTGGCGCGCAGAATATAACCCGTGTCGTCGCACTGCGTTGATGCAAGGAACACAACCCCCGGCGTCACCCACTCCGGCTTGAGTTCATCCGGTTCTTCGGTCACGCCCCACATGCGCGTCTTGGCGACCGGCGAGATCGCATTGTTGCGCCATCTTGCCTGCGCTGTAGGCCACCAGGCCGGTCTGTTCATATTGCGCATACATGGCGCGGTCGGAGGTGGTGAGAATGATGCGCGGCGCAGATGAACGCAGCAGATGCGGCCAGGCGTGCTTGCACAACCAGAGTGGTGCGTAGAGGTTGATATCCATGGCACGTTGCAGGAACGCAACGTCGAGGTCGGCGATGTTCTGGTAACCCACCCAGCCTGCGTTGTGAATCAGGATATCGAGTTGGCCGAATGCCTCGATGGCGTACGCAACCAGTTGTTGGCAGCCCTCGTTCGTGGACAAGTCACCGCCATGGCCGATAACAGTCAAGCCTTCGGCCTGCAAGGCCTCTGCCGCCGACTGCACCACCTAGGCATCGCTGCCTGAGCCGGCGTTGTCGGCGCCGATATCGCTGATCACCACTCGCGCGCCGCCTTGGGCCAGTGCCCGTGCATAGCTGAGTCCCAACCCGCGTGCGCCGCCAGTGACGATTGCGGTTTTGCCTGTGAAATCCATGTGCTTGCTCTCCTGTTCGGCCCCACCCTAACAATCCCTGCACGCATTGTTCAATGCTGTAACACTTTGCAAGCAATCCCCGTGGACGGCTGTCGAATTAATTCCTGCCTGTGTGGGCCATCTGGTAAAAACCCTGCTTCACCTTTTCTCTGGAAACTTCATGCCCTCTCGTTTTTTCTCGCGCCTGAGCCTGCGCTGGTTTCCGCTGTTGTGCATGGCGTTGTTGATCGTCGGCCTGCCGGTGGGGTGCACCGTGCTGCAGCACAAGGAACGCGAACTGGTGTTTCGCATCGAGCCAGGTACCGCCAGCTGGTACAGCGGCTTACCTAAGGCGGTGCAGGAGTTCGAACTCAAACCCGCCAGTTTCAAATCGGGGCAGAACATACATGGCTGGTGGTACCCGGCGGACAAGAAGGACGCACCCGCGATCCTCTACCTGCACGGCGTACGCTGGAACCTCACCGGGCAACTGTTTCGCATCGAGCAATTGCACGCCCTGGGCTACTCGGTGCTGGCCATCGACTACCGCGGTTTCGGCCAGAGCCACGGCGAGCTTCCGTCAGAAACCAGCGTGTATGAAGACGCTCGAATTGCCTGGGAACGCTTCCAGGTGCTGCAACCTGACCCCAGCAAACGCCTGATCTACGGGCACTCCCTGGGCGGCGCGGTGGCCATCGACCTGGCCGCCGAGTTAGGCAAACAAACACCACTGCCAGTTCGCGGCTTGGTGATTGAATCCACCTTTACCTCGCTGGCAGATGTAGCCACGGCGGTGGCCAATAGTTCGTTGCCGGTGCGCTGGCTGCTGTCGCAGAAATTCGACTCCATCGACAAGATTGCCGATATCCATATGCCGTTGCTGGTGGTGCATGGCCTAGACGACCGCTACGTGCCGCCGCGTTTCAGCCAACAATTGTTTGAAGCCGCCCAGGAACCCAAACGGCTGTTATTGGTACCCGGCGCCAGCCATAACAACAGCATGAGCCTGGGCGGTCGCAGTTATGGCCAGGCGTTGGACAAACTGATGCAAGCGAAGATGCCACCCCAGGTTGTCACGCACGCCACAGGCCGCAACGGCGAGTCTTGAAAACACATTCCGGCACTGGATTCGCGCTTGCCTGTCAAGCGCAAACCCAGCCCATGCTGGGCCAAGTCAGAAGTTGATCAAATATTGATCTTGGCTTAAATCGCCAACCCTGTCGGGGCTTCGCAAAGTTATCCACAGAGATACCCACGGTTTTCGTGGACAACTCTTTTCATATTTTTACGTTTTTTTTGCTCAATAAAAGTTTTCTGGAAATGTGCCGGGCAACAAAATCTCGCGATTCACATCGCGTATATCGTTATACCCACACAGCGCCATCGACACGTCCAACTCACGGGCGATGATTTCAAGTGCCTTGGTCACGCCCGCCTCGCCCATCGCACCCAGGCCATACAAATGCGGCCGACCGATCATGGTGCCTTTTGCACCCAACGCCATCGCCTTAAGCACGTCTTGGCCAGAACGAATGCCGCCGTCGAGCCACACTTCAATACGCTCTCCCACCGCCTCCACGATTGCCGGCAGTTGGCTGATGCTCGACGGCGCGCCATCCAGCTGGCGACCGCCGTGATTGCTCACCACGAGTGCATCGGCGCCGGAATTCGCGGCCAGGCGCGCATCTTCTCCATCGAGAATGCCCTTGATGATCAACTTGCCGCCCCAGCACTTCTTGATCCACTCCACATCGTCCCAGCTCAGGCGCGGGTCGAATTGCTGGGCCGTCCAGGAAGACAGTGAACTCATGTCCGCCACACCTTTCACATGCCCAACGATATTGCCGAAACCACGGCGCTTGGTGCCCAGCATGCCCATCACCCAACGCGGCTTGGTGGCCATGTTGAGGATATTCGGCAGGGTCAGTTTGGGCGGTGCCGAGAGGCCGTTGATCAAGTCCTTGTGGCGTTGCCCGAGGATCTGCAGGTCGAGGGTCAGCACCAACGCATCCACGCCTGCAGCCTTGGCGCGCTCGATCAAGTGTTCGATAAAAGCGCGATCGCGCATCACATACAACTGGAACCAGAACGGCTGGCCGACGTGTTCAGCGATGTCTTCCAGGGAGCAGATACTCATGGTCGACAAGGTGTAGCGCAGGCCAAACGCGGCAGCCGCACGGGCGGTCAGGATCTCGCCATCGGCATGCTGCATGCCGGCCAATCCGGTCGGCGCCAGCGCCACCGGCATGGCCATGTCCTGGCCGATCATGCTGGCACGGATCGAGCGCTCGTCGATATTGCGCGCCACCCGCTGGCGGAATTTGATGCTGGCAAAATCGCTTTCATTCGCCCGGTAGGTGCTCTCAGTCCAGGAGCCGGAGTCGGCGTAGTCGTAGAACATCCGTGGGACACGTTTTTGCGCGAGCTTGCGTAAATCTTCGATGGTTGTAATCAACGACATCTAAGTCACCTCTCCCTGAACTGAACACTGAGAGTAACCGCCCATCGGCTGCTCAACCAGCCATTGCGTTTATATCGGCAGACGCATAATCTTGCACAAACCCGCAAAATAACGCAAAACAATGCACAAGACTCATCACGCCATTGACCTGCCTTCTTTGCGCAAACAGAAGATCCTGTTGTTGCTGGAACGCGACGGCAAAGTCACCGCCTCGGAATTGGTGGACCACTTTGCCGTATCCCAAGACACCATCCGCCGGGACCTCGGCGAACTCGCCGCCGCCGGCCTGTTGCAACGCGTGCACGGCGGCGCCCTGCCTCGACCCAAGGACACTGGCAAAGACTTTTTCACCCGCGTTGGCGAAACCAACGAGGCCAAGCGCCGCCTCGCCCGACTGGCGGCCGACCGCGTGCAAGATGGCCAGATCGTGCTGTTCGATTCCGGGTCCACACCGCTGCAGATCGCGCAGTCATTGCCCCGCTCGATTCGCCTGACCGTGGTCACAACGTCGCCCTTGATCGCCATCGCATTGGCCGACCACCCCGATGTAAAAGTGATCCTCACCGGTGGCCAACTCAACCCCGCGACGCTCTCCACCAACGGCCACGAAACTGTGCGCCTTATCCAAAGCATAAAGGCCGACCTGCTGTTTACCGGGGTGTGCGCGCTGCATCCGCAAGTGGGCATCAGCTCGCTGCACTTTGATGAAGTGGCGGTCAAGCAAGCCTTGCTCGACAGCGCCTCCCATGTAGTGGCGGTGACCATGGCGGACAAGCTCGGTGCGGTGGAGCCCTTTGTGGTGGCGCCCTGCAGCCACATTCATACGCTGATTACCGAATGGCATGTGCCGAGTATGGAGGCGTATGAGCAGTTAGGCTTGGAAGTGTTGCGAGTAGAGGTCGAGTAGGGACAAGGCGTCGGGCGTCGCATGCCCGCTGGCGGTATTGTCGAAGATGCACCCCGTGGGAATGCCGGCGTTGGTAGCCTGAACCAATGCCTGCGCAAATGCCTGCACTCGCTCAGGGCCATAAGCACTGTGATAGATACGCGGTGATCCATACAGGCGCCAATAAATCACGCCCCGCCAACCGCCGGGCACGCCGCCGGTTTCAATCACAGCAGGATCAGCGGCAACCCTGCCAATTTCAAAATCCTGCAACATTACCTCAGCTGCGAGCCAGGTAGCGTAACGCGGCTCAAGCACCCGCATCCCACAAAAAGCGACGTGGTTAAAACAGCACCGGCGCCGCATCACGCATGAAAATCTCGATGGTTTTAGGTCCTACGCCGTCGAATTCCCCGAGGCGCTTTTCAAACGCCTGGCGGTCTTTACTGGCACTGCGCATCTGGGTGAGCTTGCCAGCGTACTCGGCATTCAGCTTGGCGCTGAGGTCCAGCAAGCGCTGCGCGGTGGTTTCGTCGTAACGCACGTAGTGAGCACGCCCTAACATGACGACCAATTCCCGTGAAGTGCAGTGCTGCAACTTGCGTGCAGTGTCGCGACCTTGTTCTTCAACGATCACCTTGTAGGCCTGCGCAGCGATTGGCGCCTGAATCCGCTTGCCCATCAAGAAGCTGGCGATAAACCATTTGAACAGGCTCGCGTCATCGTCAGGCTTGAGCTCGATGCCCAACTCAGACGCGGTAATCGCCCGAGCCATGGCTAGTGCCCCAACTTGCGCTCGGCTTTGTCGGCCTGCTCGTTAATCGCATCGGTCTGGCGCTCAGTCTCTTTGATCGAAGTCGGTGTCAGCACTTTATCGACGGTTTCGGTCTTGGGGTTCGGACGGTCCAGGGTCTGCCCCTTGGATGGCTGTTCAATGCCTTTCTGCACGTTTTCCGAGCTGATCGGGTCTGGGGTTTTGTCAGCGTTTTTGTGATCGGTCATGGTCAATCTCCTGGCAGTTTCAGCCCGCAAAAATCCGCGGACACCTAAGCAGCAGAGGCCACTGAATTTCGATAGTTCAAGAATTCAACCGGGCACGGCCACTGGCGAAATAAGCGCGAATTAAATTAAACCTTTTGCACAGCCACCCCCTCAACACTCAGGTAACGGCATCACGCCACCTTTAAGGAGCCACACCATGACTACTCAGTTAATGAAACAAATGGGCCTGACCTTCGTACTGGTTGCAGGCTCAATTTCGACCGCCATGGCGGCAACGTCCAATAGCTTTGTCGACAATGCGGCCGAAGGTGGCATCACCGAAATCGAGGCGGGCAAGCTGGCCCTGCAAAAGAGCAGTTCGGCTGATGTGAAGACCTTTGCCCAACACATGGTGACTGAACACACCAAGGCGAATCAGGAACTGGCGACCCTGGCTAAAAAGCTCGACATCGAAGTACCGGATGATGCTGCCCTGACGGATAAGGCTAAGAAAGCCATCCTGGAAATGCGCGACGAATCGTTTGACGAGGCCTACGCCAACAATCAGGTCGCCGCCCATGAAAAAACCGTCGAGCTGTTCAAGAAAGAATCCATGTCTTCGGACAATGCTGAGTTGAAGGCCTTCGCCACCAAGACTCTGCCAACCCTTGAAGCTCACCTGAAGGCCGCCAAGGATCTGCAAGCCAAATACGCCAAGTAACCCCACGACTCAGGAGGCACTCGAACATGAGTTCGCAACTCAACGGCAAGAACATCCTCATCATCACCTCCAACACGGGTATCGAACGCGATGAACTGCTTAAGCCCCTGGAAGCGCTGCGCGGTTTTGGCGCTACGGTGACCCATGGATCCAGTGAGGGCGGCACCACCCAGACGTTTGTCGGCGACACCGAAAAGGACCGCACCGTAGAGTCGGACGCCAAGCTGTCCGAACTGTCCGGGGCGGACTTCGATGCCCTGGTAATCCCCGGTGGCACCGTCAATGCCGACACCTTGCGCCAGGATGCAGCTGCCTTAACGTTGATCAACGAATTCGTCACGGCGGGTAAAACCGTGGCGGCGATCTGCCACGGCCCATGGGCTCTGATCGATGCGGGCGTGATCGAGGGCAAGACCCTGACCTCGTATAAGAGTGTGCGCACCGACTTGGTCAATGCCGGCGCGGCGGATTGGGTCGATGCCGAGACCAAGACGTGCACAGCCAATGGCTGGACGCTGATTACCTCGCGCACGCCGGACGACTTGCCGGCGTTCAACGACACGATTGCCAAGGCTGTCGCAGGCTGAACAGGTGGCTTTGAACGCAAACAGGCGCCCAATGGGCGCCTGTTTTTTTAACTCTGTTTTAGCCTCGATGCTGCTCGGGCATCTCACGTTTCGGCCCGAACATTGCCCATGCAATCAACCCAAACAGCGGCACAAAGATCAGGATTATCAGCCACAACCCCTTAGTCTCCCAGCCACTCGTGCTGCGCAACACAACGTTAATCGCCCACAGCTCTGCGAGCAGCAAAATCACCGCCAAACCGATCCAGATATATTCTAATTGCATGAGTCACCTCCTGAGGTCTTGTGCATTAGGTCAAGCATCGGCGCTGAGGGTTCATTTAAATTACCTGCAACGGCTAATACGCCCGCCATTCATGGTGGAAGAAGAGATTCTGTACCCGGCATTCAGAAAGGCCGGCGGCAAGGAACAGGACATCATGTACCACGAAGCCAAGGAAGAGCATCGCACCGTCGACTCGCGGGTGCTGCCTGACTTGAAGCAGACTGAGCCTTCGACAACCGAGTCTTCCGGCCGCGTCAAAGTGGTCAAGGCGTTGCTGGACCAGCATATCGTCCCAACGGATTTTGCTTATCGTCGGCCTCTCAGCCTTTGGCGATAACCCCGAGCCTGCCGCTAACGCCTTGACTGGCGACAGCGACGCCGGTTCAGCCCTGCCGCCTGGGACCTACCCCAGCAGCCCCTCAGACAGCGACAAAAAAACCAAAGCCACCGACAAACCGCCGAGCAAGCGGGCCAAGCCCGCCGATAGCCATAGAGACAGCCAGGAAGCACCCCGCACAGGCAGTTGACGGTTCATCCGTGACCGGTGACGGGTGCTTGGAGTGAAGCGGAAAAGGCTCGACCATAGGCGACGCCTTACCGGCGGACGACGCTCACACCCGACCTCCTTGATCGGCATCGCGCCTTGATGCAGATCAAGGCAGAGCTGTTGGGAGGCGCTCGGCAGCCGCTCAAGGCACCGGCAACCACCCACTGAAGTCACACGACGCTTTCAACGGGCTCCAGGCAAAATCCCAGGGTGGCGGTGGCAGCGCCGGGTGCTCGGTCCCGGTACGCTGAGCGTGTTTCCAATCGAAAACCCGCGACGACTGCCAGGCCAGGACCACACCCTGGGCCTGGCTTTCGTCCGTATTGACCCAGCCCGCGGCCGCCGCCGCCATGAACGCCTCGATCGGCTCATCATCGATCTGCGCCCCATAGACCGAGCCCAGCAGCCAGCGGCAGACATTCAAGTGGTAGGTCCAATCCAGCGGCGGCCGGTTGCGATAGGCCCAGGTCATGAAGCTGCGAAACAGGTTGAGGCCCTCGGGCGGGTCGAGTTTGAGCAGCGCCGGGCAGATATCGAACAGGGTGTGCCAATAGGGCAAAAGGCGCGCATCCAGATGCACGAAGTTACGCGAATTACTGGGGTATTCAGGCGGAACAGGTTCCGCGCGCAGGCGACGGGACGCCTTGCTGACCAGGCGGCTGGCGCCTGCGGGCAGTAGGAGGTTCATGAAACGCACTCACAGTCATGACGATGGAACGCCTCCTGGTTTCAGGAGGCCCCGGGGCGGACGTCAGAATGCAGGTGAAGCGCGGGGGTTCGCCGAGGGCCAGGAATAACGCGGCGGCGCCTTGTTGCGTCGTTCATGGGTCGGACGTGGCGTTCGTCCCAGGCCTAACAGCCAGGCCAGGCCGACCAGAAACACCAGCGCAAGCGTCAACGCATTGCAAACTGGGCAAGCAAAGTAGTTCGAGATGTTGCTGGAAGACGGGCTGCCCAACCCTTTGTCGGAAACTGGCGCCTGGCTGCCATCCACCGAACAGAACGCCCCGCCGACGCCATTGAGTGTCTGGCCCATCATCTGTCCATGACCCAAACCGCAGACGAACAGGTTCATCAGCATGCAAAAGTACAGGGCCCAGGCGATCAGTGAACGGTCGGGGTGGGTCAATTTCATGGCGGCGACTTTACCACCAGAGCCACAAAAGGATGAAGCACGGCACGCCCCTGTGACAGAACGTCGCAGATTACGTGTCGCCGCCAGGGTTGGTAGACTTGGCGCCCTCCTCCTTTACTCCTTTTCAAAGCCTGATGTGTAGATCCAGAGCAATGCAGGCGTTTCACAGGACGCACCGTCGATGAGTACGCTATTCACCCGCCGCAAAGTGCTGACCGGCATGGGCCTTCTGGGCCTGGGCAGCCTGCTGGGCGGCTGTGACTACAGCCCCAAGCTGAACTTCAAGTACGGCAAGGACTTGAGCGACAAGATCATGGGTCGCACCTTCAGGCTCAAGAACACCGCCGGCGAAACCGTCACCCTCAGTTCGTATCGTGGCCTGATGCCGGTGGTGTTCTTTGGTTTCACCCAGTGCCCGGCCGTGTGCCCGACCACCCTGGCGCGTGCCGCCCAGGCCAAGAAGCTGATGGGCCGCGACGGCGAAATCATGCAGGTGGTGTTTATCACCCTGGACCCGGAACGCGACACCCCCGAGATTCTCGACAAGTACGTCAAGGCCTTCGATCCCAGCTTCGAAGCGCTGTATGGCACCCCGGAAGAAATCGCCGTGGCCGCCAAGGAATTCGGCATCTTTTATGAAAAGATCCCCGCCGGCGACACCTACACCCTGTCCCACACCGCCACCAGCTTCGTGTTCGATACCCGTGGCAACCTGCGCCTGGGCCTGCGGGCATCCCTTACCGCTAAAGAGTGCGCAGAAGACCTGCTCACCGTCATGGAGGTCTGCTAATGACTGCCGTTCAACACCTCAAACGCCTGACGTTCGGCCTGACCCTGCTCGGCCTCGCAGCGCACGCCAGCGCCCAGGTGCAAGTGACCGACGCCTGGGTGCGCGCCACCGTGCCGGGCCAGCCTTCCAGCGGTGCGTTCATGACCGTCACGGCCGACAGCGACAGCCAACTGCTGAGCGTGGCCTCGCCCGGGGCCAAGGACGTGCAGATCCATGAAATGAGCATGAAGGACGACGTGATGCGCATGGGCCCGGTGGATTCGGTGGCACTGCCTGCCGGCAAAGCCGTGACCCTCGACCCCAACGGTTACCACGTGATGCTGATGGGCCTGACCGGCCAGATCAAGGAAGGCGACCAGGTGCCGCTGACCCTCACCGTGCAAAATGCCAAGGGTGAAAAGCAGACTGTCGACGTCAACGCCAAGGCGCGTGGGCTGGATGGCATGGACCATGGCCATATGGACCACAGCAAGATGCATTGATGGAAGACCGTAGGCGCGGGCCTGCTCGCGCCTACGGAGAATGACGGTTTAGTCCACGATAAACAGCTTCGCCCCGACGCCCGTCGATGAGCGATGCCCTTCCATGTCATTGCCCACCTGGTAACTCATTCCAGCTGTCAGGGTGAACTGGCGGCCATCTTCCAGCTCCGTGTGCAACTCGCCTTCAAGGCACAACAGCACATGCCCGCGCCAGCACCAGTGATCCGCCAGGTAGCCGGGCGTGTACTCAAGCGAATTTGGCGAGAGCACTACGCCGCCGCAGGTCCAGGGGGAATCAATCTACCCAGTGATTGCGCGGTTGCGCACGGCTTTTCGGTCGATGTGATGAACATTGGCGCTGTCGAGCTCCGGCGAGGCTGCGAAGGCGGCAGCATTGCCAACATTTTCGTCGCCTGACACACCGGCAAACCAGCCCCCACATCGGGAACCGTGCTCAGTCAGGCGCTCAGCCGTTTTGTCATCGGGATGCACGCTAACGCTAACCCCGAGGGCGAGTGGTAAATCGCCTGCTTGTCCCCCACGTAGCCGCAGGCTCGATAGAACGTCGCTGCGTTCAACGTTGCATCCAGCACCACGGTTTCAATCTCCAGCTCGCGCGCCACGCTCTCAAGGTGATTGAGCATCGCCTTGCCATACCCACGCCCGGTGAATTCGGGCAGTACAAACAGCGCGCCCACTTCGTTGTTGTCCAAGTCGAGCATTCCAGTGGCTACCGCCTGACCGTTTACCTGCCCCAGGTAAAACAGTTTATCCATCAGCACGCCGTAGCCATCCTCGGCCTTTCCCCTCGTCCACAGCATCATTTGGTCGCGCGTGTAAGCGCCGATGCACTGGCTGCGGATGGCCTGCAAACGGATGTCGAACGCCACCTGCGCATCCTCCGGGGTAGCCCGTTTTATCTCCAGCATTTCACTCTCCCTCCATAATCCGCCGTCTTCGCAGCCTCGCTAAAGCTCGACAGCTCCCACATTTTGATCGTCGAACCGTACAGGCGATGCAGTCCCCTGTGGGAGCCGTCGAGCTTTAGCGAGGCCGCGAAGGCGGCAGCATGACTGGCAGTGATCTTGCCTGATGCCTATGATGTGGCCTTTCGCTCAACACCCCCTGGACACCCCATGCCCGCCCTCACTTTCCGCAACGCCCTCCCCGCTGACGCCCCGCGTTGCTTCGAGATCGAAACCACCGCCTACGAAGGCGACGAAGCCGCCACCCTGGGAAAAATCGCCACGCGCATTGCGCAGTATCCGCAGGGCTTTCTGATTCTGGAAGCCGATGGCGAGGTGGTAGGTTTTATCAACTGCGGCTGCGCTCATAACGTGGTGATGTCGGACGAGGCATTCAAGGAGTTGGTGGGGCATTCGGCCGAGGCGCCGAATGTGGTGATCATGTCGGTGGTGGTCGACCCGGCGCATCAGGGCAAGGGGTATTCCACGGCGTTGATGACCGAGTTTGTGCAGCGCATGCGCGGGATGGGCAAGCAGACGATCCACTTGATGTGCAAGGAACGGCATGTGCCGTTGTACGAGCGCATGGGCTATCGCTATGTGCGCCCTTCGCCGTCGGATCACGGTGGGATGGCGTGGCATGAAATGGAAATGGCGCTCCAGGGATGAACGCACCGCGTATTGAAGTCAGCGACCAACCCAACCCCGACGCCGAGCGCATCTTGGGCCATGGCCTCGCTGCCTTCAACGAAGCCATCACCGGCTACAACGATCGGCGCTTGCTCACGGTGCTGATCAAGGACCCCGATACCCAGCAAATCCTCGGCGGCATCACCGGCAAGACCACCTTGGGGATGGCCTTCCTCGACCTGTTCCACCTGCCCGATTCGCTGCGCGGCACAGGGCTCGGCAGCCAGTTGCTGCAAGCCTTCGAAGATGAGGCCCGGCGCCGGGGTTGTGCTAACGCGATGCTATATACCCTGAGTTTCCAGGCGCCGGGGTTTTACGAGAAGCATGGCTGGGTGCGGTTCGGCGAGATACCGTGCGAACCGCAGGGCAGCAGCCGGGTGTTTCTGTATAAGGTGTTGTGACGCGCACCGGCGGGGTTATTCTTCCTCACCCGGCAACGGAAAAATCACTTCCTGGGTGTCCAGGTTCCGGATGCTCGAATAGGTGCGGTATTCAGTGCTGTAGTTCGGCCCCACAGGCCCGATACCTTTGGTGCTGGCCGTCAGGCGATAGGTCACCACGTAACGCTGGCCGGCTTTGAAGTCGACGTCGTCCGCGCCTTTGTTGCAGAACGCGCCACCAGTGCCCAGGGCGTTCATCGACACGTTGCACCAGCGCAGCGAGTGCTTGCCCGGCGTGAGTTTGAGGGCTTGCTCACCGCTGACGTCGAGGATCGAGCGACGTCCTGCCCCGGGCAGCGGTTGGCCATCTACTTCGACGGCCAATACCAGGCGGTGGAACGGCACGCCCAGCTCGCGCTCGCGCCAGGTGGCGAAGTACACCAGCACCGCGTCCGGCGCGTTGTTGGACAGGTCGACGGGGTGAAGTTTTTCCGGGGCCCAGTCGCCCTGGTAGTTTTTGTAGTGGTAGTCGGAACAGGCGCCGAGCAGTGGGAGGGTCAATACGGCAGCGAGTTGGCCAAGGTACACGGCGGGGATGTGGCGGTGAGCTCCTGTGCCGCACTCGGCACCACGTTTACCGTGGAGTTTCAGGGCACGTAGACGCTGCCCTGCATGACCGGTTCCACACTGCCCGTCAGCACCACACCGCCCTCGCCTGCCCAGTGCACGGTCACCGTGCCGCCGTCGCATTGCACCTGCACCGTGGCATCCAGCAATCCACGTCGAATCCCGTTGACCACCGCCCCACAGCAGCACGAGCCGGACCCCAACGGCACGCCACCGCCGCGCTCCCAGATACGCAGGCGGATATGGCCCCGGTCGAGCACCTGCACGAAATGCACATTGGTCTTGGCCGGGAACAGCGGGTGATTTTCCAGCGTCGGGCCCAGGGCAGCTACGTCGATAACAGCAATGTCTTCCACGAAAAACGTGCAATGGGGGTTACCCATGCTGCAAGCCGCAGGGTTGCCTTCCAGAGGCAATGTGCGCGTGTCCATGGCCTCGGCCAGCGGCACTGCCACCCACTCCAGCGAAGGTTCGCCCATGTTCACCGACACTTGCCGCCCCGGCGCACGCACGCAGGTCAGCAGGCCCCGGTCAGTGCGCAGCACCACCGAATCCGTGCCGACCTCATGCATCAAACGGTCGGCCACACCACGGGTGGCGCTGCCACAGGTCGCCAGTGGCGTGCCGTTGGGGTTCCAGAATTTGATGCGTGCGGCGGCGTCTTCACAGTCGAGCAGCACGGCCAGTTGGTTGAAGCCGATTCCGGTGTGGCGGTTACCCAGTTGGCGGGCGATGTGCGGGGTGATCGGATCGTGCAGGCCACGACGGTCGATGATGATGAAATCATCGCCATGGGCATGCATTTTTACGAACGGCAAGTGCATCGGCTGTCCAGTGGTCGACCTGTGGGGAGAGTGAAGGATACTCTGAACGGGCCCAACCCCATCGAGAGCAACGCATGTTAATTGTCTTCAGCGGACTGCCCGGCACCGGCAAAACCACGATTGCCCAGGCCTTGGCGCGCCAGATCGGCGCGGTGTACCTGCGCATCGACGTGATTGAACAGGCGATCCGCGAGGCGGGTGTGTTGTCGAGCGATGTGGGCACCAGCGGCTATGGCGTGGCGAATGCGCTGGCGTTGAGCAATCTACGCTTGGGTCACTCCGTGGTGGCCGACTGCGTGAACCCGGTCGAGGAAAGTCGGGAGGCGTGGAAGACCGTGGCGGCAACGGCAGAACGGGCGTTGCTGGATGTCAGGGTGATTTGCTCAGACCGGCTGGAACATCAACGGCGGGTAGAAGCCCGTGCGGGGGACATTGCCGGCCTGGTGCCTCCAACCTGGGCGTCGGTTCTGGTGCATGAGTACGAAGATTGGAATGAAGCACCGCTGACGGTCGACACCGCCTTCATGACACCAGATCAGGCAACTGCAATGATTTTGACAAGTCTTACTTCTATGGCAGAAGAGGCCTTTGTAGTGAGCGTGCCCCTCAGAGCACACTCCCCATAGCCTTTATCAACACCAGGTCCCGCGCATAAATATCCGGCGCGTAGACCAACCCGCCCTGGCGGTCGACCTCGACCGTCCAGTAGCCCAACAGCACCGGCACCGGTGTGGCCAACCTGAACTCATGGGTCACGCCGGTCGCCAGCAGCTCATCCGTGCGGGCGCGTTCGGCCGGGCTTACCAATAAATCCCTGAGCACCAACGGTTGCTCGACCCGCACACAGCCCGAGCTGAACGCCCGCGGCCCTTTGGTAAACAGTGGCTGGCTGGGCGTGTCATGCAGGTACACCGAAAACGGGTTGGAAAAGCGCATCACAATCTTGCCCAGCGGGTTGCGCGGGCCGGCTTCCTGGCGCAGCAGGATATTGCCGGGGCGTGCCCAGTCAATTTGCTCCGGTGCCAGCGGGTGGCCTTCAGCGTCGAGCACTTGCAGGTTTTGCTGGCGCAGGTATTCGGGGTTGAGGCGGATGGCCGGGAGCTTGTCCTCGCGCATGATGGTGGGCGGGATGGTCCAGGTGGGGTTGAGCGTCAGCCGCGTGATGCGCGATTTGAGCAGTGGCGTCTGACGTTCGGCGCGACCCACTTGCAGGCGGGTTTGCCATACCGGGATGCCGCTCTGGTACACGCTCAGTTGCGCGGCGGCGACGTTGACCAGCACGCCTTCAGGTTCCAGGTCCTGGGACAGCCAGCGGAAGCGTTCAAGGTTGATGCGCAGTTGTTCGCGGCGGATCGCCGGGCTGATATTCAGTTCAGCCAAGGTGCCGGCGCCGATCACGCCGTCAGCCTGCAACGAATGGCTGAGCTGGAAGGCCTTGACCGCCTTGACCAGCTCGTCGTTGTACTGCTTGCCGCTGGAGGCGTTGGCCAGGTAGCCGCCACTGATCAGGCGTCGCGCCAGTTCCGGCACGCGTGGGTCTTCCATGCCGGGGCGCAAGAGTGGGCCGCTGGCGACAGGGTCCCAATGGGGCAACGGCTGCTGGCGCACAGTGGCATAGGCGTTACGCAGGCTGCGGTAGAGGTCCGCGCTGGGGCGAGCCTGGTCAAACGCCTGGGCCATGTCTTGCAGGCCGGTGGCGGCAAAGGCCAGCACTTCGATGTTGGGATCGCGGGTGGGCGGTTGGGAATGCCACAACGGTTCGAAGCGCGATTGCTGCAGGCGCCCGTAGTGCAGATCCTGCAGCGCTTGCAGGTAGCTTTGGCTGATACTGATATCGCTGCACAGCACATTGGCCGTGGCGTGCGCCGAAGGCAAGCTATAGTGGGTGGGGTTCAGGCCGTCATCGGCGAGCATTTGCAGTTGGGTGTGCAAGGCTTGGCGGCGATCTTCGGCGGACCACAACGGCGCATTGCTCTCTTGTTGGTAGAAGGCTTGCAGGCGCAGTTGGCCGACGGCATCGATCTGCGCCGCCAGGCCTGGGCAGACACTGAGCAGTTGCGCCAACGCCTGCTGCACGGGCGCCAGATCGACCGGCGCCGGCGTGGTCACCGGCAACGGCTCAACCGGTAGCGCGTCGGCTGTCGCGACCAATGGTGCAACGAGCAGGCAAATGCTCAAGTAACATGCGTGTTTTTTGAACAATTGTCTTAGCTCCAATCCACAGCGGGGGAATGTACTGTAGATGTTGAATTTTCTTTGCCGCCTCGGCCTGATCGCCATGCCCTTGGTTACATTGAGCAATTTTGCGCTCGCCGCCAATGGGATTCCTCTTTCCTTGTATAGCAGCCTTGCGCGCTCGGCTCCAGAACTCAATCCCACTGTCTTGAAAAGCGCCCTGAACGCGGTGCAGTGCGCGGTCAATAACGGCGAGGAACGTTCCGACCGCCTGGCCGTCATTGATTACTCCCAGCCCTCGACCGCCCGTCGGCTGTGGATCTTCGATTTGCGCAAGAAGACCCTGGTGCTGCGCGACCTGGTGGCCCATGGCGCCAAATCCGGGGAGAACTTCGCCACGCAGTTCTCCAACCTGGAAGGCAGTCACCAATCCAGCCTCGGCCTGTTCCGCACCCAGGAGAGTTACTTGGGCACCCACGGTTACTCACTGCGCATGGATGGCCTGGAGCCGGGCTTCAATGACCAGGCCCGCGACCGCGCCATCGTGATTCATGCCGCCGACTACGTGAGCCCGTTGTGGAGCAAGCGCGAAGGCCGTATCGGCCGCAGCCAGGGTTGCCCGGCCGTGCGCCCGCAGGTGGCGCGCCAAGTGGTGGATAAACTCAAGGATGGGCAGTTCATGTTTTCGTGGTACCCCGACCAGCGCTGGTTGAAGTCCTCGACGTACCTCAATTGCAAACCCCAACAGGTGGCGAGTAGTCGTACAATCCGTGGCGGATAGCCTGTCCCCATAGATAAAAAAGAGAGCGTCGAATGCTTCTACACCAATCCACCTGGATCGAGATCGGGCAGTTTCTGGAGCGCAGCCGCACGGTGGTGATCCCCATCGGTTCCAACGAGCAGCACGGCCCCACCGGCCTGCTCGGTACCGACTGGATGTGCCCGGAAATCATCGCCCATGAGGCGCAAAAGAATGCCGACATCCTCATCGGCCCGACCTTCAATATCGGCATGGCCCAGCACCACCTGGGCTTCCCCGGTACTATTTCGCTGCGCCCTTGCACCTTCATGGCCGCAATTGGCGACTGGGTGCGTTCGCTGGCCGGGCATGGCTTCGAGAAGATCCTGTTCCTGAATGGCCATGGCGGCAATATCGCCACGATTGAAGCGGCGTTTTCCGAGCTGTACGCCGAAGCGAGCTTCGCCCGCCGCCCGGCCGGTTTTGCGTTGAAACTGGTGAACTGGTGGGACCTGGAAGGCGTGAGTGAGCTGGCTCAGCGCCAATTTCCAGTGGGCCATGGCAGCCATGCCACGCCATCGGAGATCGCGGTGACGCAGTGGGCGTACCCGGACTCGATCAAGACTGCCGACTACTCGCCACAAATCGCCAACACCGGGCCGATCCGCGAGGCGCTGGACTTCCGCGCGCGTTTCCCAGATGGGCGCATGGGCTCGGACCCAGCGCTGGCGACGGTAGAGAAAGGGGGGGAATTGGTGGCGCTGGCGGCTCAAGGGCTGGTCAAGACGGTCAACAATTTCAGCAACGAAGCCAAACCTTAAGCCCTACACACATCCAACTGTGGGCGCTGGCTTGCCAGCGCCCACAGGGATGGTGTGTTACTTACATTCCTGTGCAGCCAGCTCCAACCGCGACGGCGTAATCGTCGACGCCAGCGGCTTGCGTTCATACAAGAACACCTTGGCGCCCTCCTGGGACTTGTAGGCTTCCAGTACATCGTCAGCGGCAATCTTACTGGTCAACAACACCCTGGCGTGGCGCGAGCCCTGTGTCACGGTGGCGGTAATCCCGTGCTTTTCCAGCTTGGGCAACACACATTGCACATAAGCCTCGGGGGCCTTGCTGGTTTGCAGGGTTAGCGTTGGTGCGTTGGGAGCAGAAACACAACCGGCCAGCAACAGGGAAGCAAAGGCCAAGCCCTGGGCGAAAGAAAAGCGCATGAAAAATTCCTGACTATAAAAATAAGGGTTCACATCAACCCGCACGGACTAATGCCTTGAGCGACGCATCGAACTGCTTCAAGGCATCCAGTTGCACATCGCGCTGCCGCTCGATCTGCGCGGCAATCTCTGGCGCGGCCTTGTCACGTACCCACACCGATGGCACCTGCTTGTGCACCGAACCTTCGGCCTTGGCGATGTAGTGCAGGTTCGCGTCATAGAACCGCGCAATAAAATGCGCCTCGACCTGGTCATTACGCTGGGTCAACAGTTGGTTATGGGTATCGAGCATCACGACCACATCGGGGTGAGCCTGCACCAGGGCATCCAGGTTGTCGTAGACAGTCACCGACAAAAAACTGCCTTGCAGCGAGTTCATCAACCAATCAATGGCCAATTCCGGGTCGGAACTGTTGACGAACGCCTGGCGGATACGCACGTCGAGGGCATCCTTGGCGCCATTCAAGGCCATGTCGTGATAGCGTTCAAGGTAGCTGAGGTTGTCGCGGGTGTTATCGCTCAACAACACACCTACCGATTGCGTGTGCCGCAGGGAGTCTACGCTAATGACGATAGGTAGCAAATGGCTATCATCGGCGAGCGCGACGTTGTTCACGGCGACCGTGCCAAGCATCAGCATCATTAAAACAAGCTGAATAAATGTCCTCATCACGCATTTCCTTGAACAGCGTCTCGATGGGGGGGATTTTCCGCTTTTCCTGCAAAAACAGAACTTGCGATCCGTGATGGTGACTATTATCTGAACCGATAGTGCACTGATAAAACCTATAAGGACCACGCCATGAAGCCCCACCAGAAAACCTTCGACCGCATCCGCGAAGCCGTCCTGCCGGAGTTTCGCGAGCGGGTCGCCGATTACCTGGCCGACTATGAAAACGTACTGCAGGATGACGCGGCGGATACTGGACAAGTCACGGCCAGCGCCCAGCAACTACGCGGTTACCTGCGTGGCTTGAATACCACGCGGGTACTGGGCATGGCCGACTGGGAAGACCTCGACCGCCGCGTCTTGCACATCACTGAACGCTCTACAGTGCAGGGCGTTGTTGATTGACCCACGCCTGTACGGATGGCCGCTGCCACTGGCGCTGCGCGTAATCCACCAGTTCGGCGGGCACGCTGTCGCCGTTGAGGATCAGGCGGTTGAGCATTACCGCCAGGTCTACGTCCGCAATCGACCACTCGCCGAACAGGTACGCCGGGTTACCTGCCAACAGCGTTTGTGCCGCACTGATCAACTTCGCAGCGCCAGCTTCAGCCACGGATGAAAGGGGTGGCATTTTCTGCCCATAGAACACCACCATCGTCGAACGCTCCTGGCGAATCGGCAGCAAATCGCTGCGCAGCCACGCCTGCACCTGCCGCGCCCTCGCCCGCTGCTTGGGGTCGGCCGGGTATACCGGCGTTTCGGGGTAAGCCTGTTCAAGGTACTCAGTGATCGCCGAAGACTCCGACAGCGCAAAATCACCCTCTACCAAGGTCGGCACGCGCTGGGTCAGCGACAGTTGGGCGAAGTCGGCTGTCTGGTTCTGCGCAGCGTCCAGGTCGAGGGTGAGCGTATCGAACGCCAGGCCCTTTTCCTTCAAAGCCACGAACACCGACATCGCGTAAGGGCTGGTGTACACATGATCAACATACAGGCGCAACGGACGCTGGCTCATAACGGCTCTCCTTGAATGGAACTCCACGCTACGAGATGTACGACGAGAAAGACAATGCGCTGTTTTTATGGGGGCATTCCTGGCGGGAATAGCCTAGCCCGCTTTGACGGCAACCCCTGCCAAGGTAGACTCGCTACCCGACGCGCACTTGCGCACCGAAAAAGGATTTTCGTCTTGCGCTTCTCCTTCGCCATACTCGTGTCGTTCTTCATTGCTGCCTCCGTGGCGTTGGCCAGCGACCTCCCCGCACCGCCTGGTGAGGCGCACTATCAACAAGCCGCCGCACTATTGAAGAACAGCGACGCTGAGTACGCCGACCTGATACGCTCGTTGCTGGCCAAGAAAATGCCGGCAGATCTGGACGCGAAGAAAGCGAGCCTGGCAGTCACTCAACAACTCTTGAGCGAATCCGCGCAGGCCGGGCACCCCGTTGCCGAGTATCGCTTGATGCTGCTTTATCAGGTCTATTTGGTCCCCGGCAAAGAACAGGAGATGTGCCAACTCGCGGTTTCAAGCCTGGAGCACGGCTTTGCGCCTGCCGCGCTCTACGTAGACAACACTTGCCTGGACTATGTACTGAGCCCCAAGTACCTACCGGCACTGCAAAACGCCCTGACTAAAATGGACGACTTTGCGCGTTATTACCCACAGCCCGCCGTGTGGTTGACCTGCGGCGCGCCGCCCACGGGAGTCGAACTGCAATCAGGCAGCGAAAACGATTACCGCGCCGAACTCTATAAAGTGCTCGCCAGCCGAACCAATCGCCGAACCGCCCTGCCGTTGCGCGTTGAATACCTGAAGAAAGCAGTGGCAACCAACGGTTGTCCCAACGCGCGCAAACGCTTGTAAATCGACCGGGGCGCCAAATAGCCCCGATGCGTTATCCAGCAAATCCGCCCTCTTCCAGAAACCCACGCTCGGCGTCCGTGGTCACCCGAGCCAACACCTCATTACGATGGGGAAAGCGCCCGAAGCGCTGAATAATCTCAGCGTGTTCCTTGGCCCAATGGTAGGTGCTGGCGTCCAGTTGCTGGTTCAGGATCAGAGAGCGCTGCTGATCCGCCGGGTCCTCCGAATGTTCGAACGGCAGATAGCAGAACGCACGCAACGCCGGTTCGATCTGCCGGTCCAGCCCGGCGTCCACCATGCGCTGCGCATACAACCGCGCCAGCGGGTCGGTGGCGAACATGTGCGCGGTGCCACGAAAGGTATTGCGTGGGTATTGGTCGAGCAGGATCAGCAGCGCCAGCGCGCCCTGGGCCGAGTCCAGCCAGCTTTCCAGTTCGCGCCGGGCGGCTTGCAGGTGGGCGGCATGGAAGGTGTCGCGGAACGTGGCGTCGAAGGCGTCGTCCTTGGCGAACCAGCGTTTGGGGCCGGCCTGTTTCCAGAAGTCGATGACGGATTGTGGGGTAGTCATGGTGAGGGGCCTACACAGCGATTTCGCTGAAGGTACCAGAATCCATAGGACGGCAAGGATCAATGAGGGAGCAACGAATCGCGGCAACGCGCAGATTAATGTTATACGATAACGCAAAATTTCCACCCCGCCCTGTGACCCCGTCTATGACCGATGCTGTTCCGCTACGCCAACGCCTGCTTTCCATCGACGCCCTGCGCGGCCTGGTGATCCTGTTCATGCTGCTGGACCACGTGCGCGAAACCTTCCTGCTGCACCGCCAGGTCAGCGACCCGATGACCATCGACAGCACCGAGCCCGCACTGTTTATCAGCCGCACCCTCGCCCACCTGTGCGCGCCAGTGTTTGTATTGCTCACGGGGTTGTCGGCCTGGCTATACGGCCAGAAATACCAGGGCCGCCGCGATGTCTCGGCGTTCCTGTTGAAGCGCGGGCTGTTCTTGGTGGTACTGGAATTTACCTTGGTCAACTTCGCCTGGACCTTCCAGCTGCCGCCCAGCGTGATCTATATGCAGGTGATCTGGGCGATTGGCGTGAGCATGATCGCCCTGGCCGCGCTGGTCTGGTTGCCGCGCCCGCTGTTGATCGGGGTGGCGGTGGTGATCATTGCCGGGCACAACCTGCTGGATGGGCTGCATTTCGATGCGGGTTCGGCGTTGCATATTCCGTGGACAATCCTGCATGAGCGCAACTGGATCGAAGTGGGCGACTCGCTGCGACTGCGCACCACTTATCCGGTGCTGCCGTGGATCGGTGTGATTGCCCTGGGTTACAGCTTGGGCCCGCTGTTTGCCAATGGCATGCAGCCGGCGTTTCGCCGACGTTATCTGTTGCTGGGCGGTGTGGGTGCGTTGGTGGGGTTTGTGGTATTGCGCACGGCAAATGGCTATGGCGAGAAGCCCTGGCAGGCGTATGACAGTGGCGTGCAGACGTTGATGAGCTTTTTCAACGTCACCAAGTACCCGCCATCGCTGTTGTTTTTGGCGCTGACGTTGGGGATTGGGTTGTTGCTGTTGCTGGCGTTCGAACGTGCGGGGCAGAAACGCTGGATTGGCGTGCTCGCCACGTTCGGGGCTGCGCCGATGTTCTTTTATTTACTGCATCTGTATGTGTTGAAAGTGCTGTATGTCACGTGTGTGGGGTTGTTTGGCCTGAACCATGGCAACTACTTTGGGTTCGACGGCATGGGCGCTATATGGCTAATGGCGCTGTTGTTGCCCCTGGCGCTCTACCTGCCAGTGCGCTGGTTCGCCGGGCTAAAAGCCCGACGCCGGGACCTGGCCTGGCTCAAATACCTCTGACCTGACGCAGGCCCGCTCTTATCAAACAAAAAATAACTCATTGTTTTTGCTCTTAAAATTTAAGCCGCTTTAACCAGCTGCAATCCAAGTTTGCGTGCCTTGCGTTCCAAGGCGCGCATCTGCCGATCACGGCTTCT
>NZ_CAXAPA010000030.1:0-24702 GCF_963970835.1 Pseudomonas sp. EA_15y_Pfl1_P101
GCCGTGATCGGCAGATGCGCGCCTTGGAACGCAAGGCACGCAAACTTGGATTGCAGCTGGTTAAAGCGGCTTAAATTTTAAGAGCAAAAACAATGAGTTATTTTTTGTTTGATAAGAGCGGGCCTGCTCGCTTCCACAGTTTGATCAGCGTGCCCTCGGGAATTTGCAATCGCGCCTTACACTGCCTATATTTCCCGCCTGGCGCTCTCTACGCCACCTTCCGCGGAAAGGGCTGCGCCCAAGACCCTGCAACACCCTCTTTTGTCTACGACTCCCAACCTTAAAGCGGAAAAGGTTTGTGCAAGGAGCTCGTATGTCCCACCACGTCAACACCGATGGCTGCCTCAACCTTGGGCAGCAGCGCAAGCGTGCCAAGGAACTGCTGCCGCGCCTGAGAATCCAGGATCCCGCCGCCACCTTGTCCCAGGCTCAATGGCAGATCGCCAAGCAGTTGGGTTTCAGCAGTTGGCCCAAGCTCAAGGCCCACGTCGATGCGATCGACTTCGCCGCTCGCCACCCCGACTTCGCTGCCAGCGATGAAGCCCGCACCACGCACTGGCGCTGCGGCAATGACATCGCGCATAGCCTACAGATAGCGGGGTTCAAGGGACACTTCCAAATGCTCACTGACCCACTGTGCATGGGGCCGGTCCGCGACGTGCCCAGCGAAGCATTCCGCGCCCTGCGCAGCACGTTTATCAGCCAGGCCTTCGCCCTCGACGAAACGGAGGTAGCGCGCCGTGTCGCCGATGAATACGACCAGCTGCAAGCCTTGACCAGCACCGATCACAGCGTGCTGTGGTGCGAGGCGGATGCCTACGACCAACTGTTCCTGATCCGCGCACTCGCAGGTCTTGAGCAGGCGCCGCGCAAGCTGGAGCTGATCGAAGTCGACCGGATCCCAGGTGTCGAACGTTTTATCGGCATCGGCCAATTGGCACCCGATGTGCTGGCCTGGCTTTGGCCGCAACGGCGTTTGATCGACGATGACGCGGTGCAATTGGCCAAACAGGCCTGGTCGGCGTATTGCGAACCGTCACCCGAAACCTTGGCGGAACTGGCCCACGGCACACATGCCGCCTTACCGTTGCTGGCGCCCGCACTGTTACGCCAGTTGCAGGAGCTGCCGGGCATCCGGGATGGTTTATCGCTCACCGAACGCCTGTCCCTGACCTACATTGCCGAAGCCGGGCCGGTGCCGTTTGGTCGGGTGTTTGCCGAGTTGATGGCCAAGCGCGAGCCGCTGCCGTTCCTGGGGGACATGATGTTCCATGCGCTGATGCGGCCGTTGATTGATGGCAAGCATCCGTTATTGACCGAGACAGAACCGGACCGGGACTGGCCTCGACGCGAATTAACGCTGACGCCATTGGGGCATCAGGTGCTGAGCGGCGACAGTTATTGGCTCGACCACGCCAGCCATGCGCGCTGGGTCGGCGGTGTGTGCTTGAGACCTGGCCGCCCCCATTGGGCGATAGACGGCGCCATGCCGAGCTGGCGTGGCTGACGTCCGTTACCGCTTAGGCGATAAGCCGATCGCACAGGTAACCACCACCGGGTCGCCCTGGTAGGTGATTCGCGTAGCGATCGACAGCTTGCTCGCACGGGGCGTCGCCCCGTCCTTGTCAACGGTCCGCAACGTGGGCCGCTCCACATCGACATGATTTCAATCACCGCTTCAAACCGCGCCGGAGCACTGGTTGCACAGGCCGCCGCACCTACAGTGAAACGTGTCACACAGGAATTGGGCGGCAAGTCGCCGAATCTGCCGTCGCCTCGCGCATTCGCGCCGGGCAAGTGCACCTGAACTACCCGGCCTGGAACCCCAAGGCGCCCTTCGGAGGTTACAAGCGCTCGGGAAATGGGCGCGAGTACGGTATCTATGGTTTTGAGGAATACCTGGAAACCAAAGCCATCGTTGGCTTCGGCTGATACACGTTACCGACTGGCGAGCGTCAAGTCCGGGAGCGGCAGTGCCGCTCCCGGCTCAATGGCATGCCGCGCCGGGGCGCGACAACAGCCACATCGAACAACCCGCCTGCTTAGCGACGTGCGCTGACCGCCGACGCATCGTTGGACACAATCACTTCCACACGGCGATTCAACTGGCGTGACGGCGCACTGAGGTTATCGGCGACCGGGAACTGCTTGCCGTAGCCCATCACTGCAATACGTTCAGCCCCGACGCCGAGGCGTTGCAGGCCACGGGCAACCGCTTGGGCACGGCGCTCGGACAAGCTCTGGTTGTAAGCATCGCCACCGGTGCTGTCGGTGAAACCTTCAACGCGTACTTGGCGCTCCGGGTTCTGCAACAGGAAGTTCGCCAGCGCCTGGAAGTCCCGTTGGCTGCCCGGTTTCAATTCAGCCTTGCCGGTATCGAACAGCACATCGCCAAAGGTGACGACCTTGCCACGTTCGGTAGGCTGCGCTTTCATCGCCCGCAAGGCCTTGAGCTGCGCAGTGCGAACGTCGAGCTGCACCTGGGTACGGTCGACGGCGATGTTGTCGAGTTGAGCATCGGTTTTGCGACCGACGATGGTCTGCTCGGCGAGGGCGATTTTCTGCGTCGCGAGGTACGCGAGCTGATCGATCTGCGGGTCAGTACGGCTGTGCAGGGACAGTTGGTTGGCGCGGTCCAGTGCGTTGGAGGCGATGCGCGTTTCAACCGCCGCCAGGGTGCTGGACTCAGGCTTTTGCTGCAGGCTGGAGAACTGGCTGCGCGCTTGCAGCAGTTGCGGGTTTTCCGGTGGGGTAGCGCAGCCGGCCAAGGCCAGGCCCAGGGCCGAAAGAACAGGAATGACGAGAGTGGCACGCATGGCAAGATCCTCAGTGGGTAGTCGCGGGGGCGTTGAGCATTTCCTGTTTGAGCACCTGGATGCCCTCCCGCGCCTGCTTCAAGACTTGTTGTTTACGCACCGCAGTGGCCTTGGCTTCGGCCAGGCCGGCATCGGCTTCGATCTGATCGGCCAAGGCGTCGACCTGAATGTAATTTTTTTCGCCGATGGCTTGCTCCATGCGTGCCAGTTTGTCCTGGGCAGTTTTCATCTCCAGCGGGGCGAACTGGGTCGCTTGCGCTGCCAGGGCGCGCCCAACCGAATCACGCGCCAGGGAGATTTTTGCCGCAGGCGGCTGCGGCGTAGCACAGCCTGCCAATGCACCGGCGACGATCACGGCCCAGGCCGAGCGGCGCAGGCGTTTGCTCACACTGGTCATCTTCATGTGTTGACTCCTAAGCATGTTCTTATGGCTGCAGGACCGATGGAGCGGCCCTTGCCGTCTCGCTTGCGATCAAACGAGCGCGCCATCCTAGGAGGAAAAATACGGACTGGAAGAATGAAAAATCCCATCTATCTGTAGGATTTTTCTCAGAAAAATAACGGGAGCCAGGTGCATATTTTGCCCCGTCGATCAATCAGTTGCTCTGTGATTGAAACAATAAGGCCATACGCAAATGAAAATTCGGCGCGCGGGTAATCCCGCGCCCGTATTTTTAGCGTGTTAGGCGTGACTTATTGAGCTGGCCGAAGCAACTGCATCTGCTGCCGATAATCATCCGTGACCTGCCGCGCCTGGCTGCTGCTGGTGATCACCCTCGGCGTGATCAACACGATCAGCTCGGTACGGTCCTTGGACTTACTGGTATTCCCAAACAACCACCGCAACCCCGGAATCTTCCCCAGATACGGCACCGCGCTCACCGACTCCGCATTGTCCTGCTTGATCAACCCCCCCAGCAGCACCGTCTGCCCACTCTGCACGGCCACCTGAGTCGACACCGACCGCGTGGAAATACGCGGATTAGTCTGCGTGTCATTACTCGACGACGCCTGATCCTGGGCATCACTGACCTGCTGCTGGATATCCATGTACACCAGGCCACCCGGATTGATCCGCGGCACGACGTCGAGGATCACCCCGGTCTGCACATATTCAACGCTGCTCAAGGTGGTGTCGGAGGTGCCGGTGTTGACCGTGGTCTGGCTGATGGGAATGTTGTCGCCCACCTGAATCTGCGCCGGCTGGTTGTTCATGACCACCAGCGACGGCGCCGACAGCACTTGGGTGCGGCCGTTGGTTTCGAGGGCGTGCAAGGCGACTTGCAGGTTGGAGCTGACGAAGGAGTAGAACAACGAGTCCGCTGCCCCCAGGCCCGCGCCGCCACCGCCAAGGGCGCCCTGGCTGCCGGCGGTGTTGCCCACGGTGGTGCTGGTGGAATTGCCGGCCAGGCGGCCCAGGTACCACTGCACGCCAAGGTCCAGTTCGCCGGTGAGTTTGACTTCGAGGATGCGCGTCTCGATCTGTACTTGCAGCGGCGGGTTGTCGAGGCGTTTGATCGCCGATTCGATCTCTTTCCACTGCACCGGGCGCGTGCGTACCAGCAGTTGGTTACTGCTTTTCTGCGCGGTGATGCGGGTGCCGGCGTCGAGGCTTTTGGCCGGAGCGTCTTCGCTCATGCCCTGCTCGGCGTTGTCCTGCTCGGCTTGCGGGCCCTGATCCTCTTCATCCGCGGCGGGCTGGCTGTTATTCAGGTTGTTACTCAGGCCGCCAGGCGTGCTGCCGGACGTGCTGTTAGTGCCCGGCGAAGACAGGGTCGCCGTGCGTAAACCGGGGGCAACTTTGGCGGGGGTGTCATCCTTGATCGCGCCCGTGCCGTAGATCTGCCGCAGGTACTTGGCGAGGTCGGTGGCCTTCATATTGCGCACATCGTAGACGTACATCTGCGGCTCGTTGCCGCCGCCTTCATCGATGGTGTGAATCCAGTCGCCCACTTCACTGAGGTACTGCGGCTGTGACGAGATCGCGACCACCGAGTTGGTGCGCTCGATCGGCAGGAACCGCACCATGCCCGCCAGAGGCATGCCGCTGTCGGGGCCGAACATCTTTTGCAACTCGGGCATCAACTCGGCCACCGAAGCACGTTGCAGGCCGAACACGCCCACCGACATGCCCTTGAGCCAGTCCACATCAAAGGTGTCGATGGTGTCCTGGTAATTGGCCAATTCCTCTGGAGTACCGGCCAGGCTCAGCACATTGCGAGCCGGGTCGACCAGCAAGAATGCATTCTCGCGGGCGAACGGCTTGAGCAGTTTCTGCATCTCGGTGGCCGAGATGTAGCGAAGCGGAAACAGCCGCGCCGACAGGCCGCTGGAGGGTTGAGACACACCCATCTCTGGCACCAGCTTGCCCGCCACCGCCTGGTTGGCGGGCAGGATCACATAGCGGTTGCCTTGCTTGATCATCGCGTTGTCGGTCCACGACAACAGGGTTTCCAGAATCGACAAGGCCTGCTGCTTGTTCACCGGTTTGGAGGTGGAAAAGCTGACGTTGCCTTTCACACCCTGGGCGATGCTGTAGTTTTCGTGCAGCAGGTCGCCCATCACGCTGTTGATCACCGCCTCGATCGGCTGGTCGGCGAAGTTGAACACAATGTCACCACTGCCCTCCTCCTTGATCGCCGGTGCTGCTGCCGGCGCGCGCACGAACTGCTGACTACCACGAATCAACTGGCGTTGAGGGGGTGTCTTCGCCTGGGGTTGGCCGCTGTCGACCGGGGGCTGTTCGCTGGCCGGGTCCACTGGCGGGCGTTGCGAACCGGTGCCTTGCATCGCCTCGTGCAACAGGGCTTCGTCCGGGTCGAGATGATCAGGAAATGTCCCGCAGCCACCTATGGAAACGGCGGTAGCCAGGCAAAACACGGTGGTGCGCAAAGCGCCGGGGAAGGAATCGATCAAGGGGCGGACTCGTGAGGAAGGGTAATCGGGGGTGTCGTGGACGGCGCGGGCAAACGCGGCGCGCGCAGGCTCAGGGTCTGCGTGCGGCCGTCAAGCACAAAGCGCGCTTCGCGGGCTGTCAGTTGTTCCAGGCGCCAGCCGTTGGGCAGGGTCTGGTCCTGGTGGACTTTCAGCGGCGGGCCGTCGCTGCGTTTGAGCAGTGCAACGCGCAGGTTGCCCTTCAGGACGATGCCGGTCAGCGTCAGGCTCGCCAGGCTGGAGACGGCGGCCTGGCCGACCGCACGATCAGGGCTGCGGTCGGGGCTGAACAAGGGGGCTTGCCAGGTGCCGGCGAGGCTTTCCAGGGTCGCACTCGGGGCCACCAGCGCGTTGGCCGAGGTGTTGGCGCGCGCATCGGGATCAGGCGTCGGCAACCACTGCGGCGCATCGCCAATGCTGCTGAGGATGCCAACCATCAACAGGCCCAGCAGCGAAGCCACGCAGAGCAATAGCCATTCCAGAGGACGCAATGCAGGGATCATCGGCGCACCTGCTGTGCGGCGGGCGGCTGCAGGTAGCCGCGAACCAGCAAATGTACAATCAGCTGGCCGGCACCGCCACTGGCGGGTGCGTTGGGCGGGCGGCGGATACTCATCTCATCGACAAACAGGAACGGCCGCTGGTACTCCAGTTCATGCAGGATCGCGGTCAAGGGTTCGATGGCGCAGTTGAGGGTCAGGCTGACTTTGACCTGGCGATACGGCTCGGCGTCATCCTGCTCCGGGGTGATGGGCATGCGCTGGGTCAGGCTGCAGCCGCCACCGAGGCCGGCGCGGCTGTTGATCAGGTCGGCGATGCGTTGCATCAGGTCGGCCGCGACTGCGCTGGGGTCATCGCCGGGCAACAGGCTGGTGCTGCTGGCCGGGTCCTGCCGTGCGAGCTCAAGCTGTTGGCGCAGGCCATCGCCCTGGCGCAACACACCGGCGTAGCGTTGTTGTTGCTCACGTAGCTGCTCGGCCTCCTCGCCCATGTCGCGCAAGGGGCCGGCGAACCAGCTGTCGATCAACAGCCAATAACCCACGCCAAGCACCAGGGCCAGGCCGATCAGGGCGGCGCCACGGCGTTCACGGGGTGTCAGTGGTCGGCGCATCGGCGGCCTCCTGGTGCAGGTGGGCGCGCAAGGAAAACTGATCCTTGCCGGTTTGCGCATCGGGTTGAATCACCCCTTCGAACTGGGCGTTTTCCAGGCTGTGGCAGCCCTTGATCCGCGTGATCAAGGCACTGGCCTTGGCGCTTTGCCCGGAGAAGGACACGTCGGCGCCATCATTGACCTCCAACTGGTCGATCCAGGTGTCGGATGGCAAGCAAGCGGTCAGCTCGTTGAGCAGCGCCGACAACGGTGGTTGGGCTGCCTTGCGGCGGATCAGGTACTGCGCCGCGCCACGAGTAGTGAGCAGTTGCTGGCGCAGGGCGTGGACCTCGGCAACCTGGGCTTTCTGCTCGCGCACGCTGTGCTGCATGGCCTCGAGCACGCGCTGGCGATCGTTGAGCCACAGCAGCATCGCGGCAATCAGTAAGGCTCCGCACAGCCACGGCAGGCAGCGCTGCAAGCCTTTGCCTTGTGGGCGCTGGCGCGGTCGCAAGGGTGCCGGCAGCAAGTCGATGCCCATGGGTGTGCCTGCGCCAGTGTCCACATCCACCGCATGGGGGTGCAATCCGAGGGCCGCACACTCATTGAGAATCGGGTCCAGGCGCTCACGCAGGATCGCCACCAGCGTGACGTGCACGTGCGTGGGGGTGCGGCGTTCCTGACGCACGACAAAGTACAGTTGGGCGGCGTCAAACGGAGTAAAGCGGTCTAGCTCATAGCCGACCACCGTGGCCAGGTTGCGCGCCGCCGCCGGGGGCAATTGCAGGGTTTGCACCAGCACCGCATCGGGCGCCAGCAGCAACACCTGGCGTGCTGCGCCAGCGGGTTTTGCCACGGGTGCGGTCAACGGCCAGCGATAGCGGTGCTCGGGAATGTCTTGCAGCGACAGCCACGCCGGCAGGCAGCCACGCAGTTCCTTGAGCCACAGGCGCCAGCCCAGTTGCAGCAGGCTGCCGCGCCAGCGTTGGGTGATGGGCTCCGTCAGCCATTGAAGCCGTGCGGTTAAGGGTTCGTTCATTCTTGCCAACGTAGGACTCGATAAGGTTGTGCGCTGCCTTGCGCGGGGCTCAATAACACCGTGGCTTGCAACCGGGCGTGGTAACCGCCGGGCCGTTGCGCACGGCTGCTGACCACCAGCACTTCGCCGGGGTCGGCCCCTATCGCGCTCTGGCGCGGCAGGTTCAGCGCGCGGCGCATCAAGGCACTGGCGAACGCCGGATCGGGCCGATCCAGGCCGCTCCACAGGCTGATCTCGGGCACCAGTGCGCTGTACAGGGCCTGGGTCATGCCCGGCAGTTGCCGCAGTTCTTCGACTACCCGAAACGGCGCCAGACCCTGGTTGCGCCGCACTTCCAAGTCCCTGGCGAGCTGGCTGGCCTGGGCTTGGGTGGCGCCGCAGGCCAGGGCCAGGCGGGCGAAGTCGGCGACCTCGGCGCTGTTCAAGTACAACTTGCCGCGCTCGCTGTGCAGGCTCACGTGCAGCTGTGCATCGTCAAACGCCAGCGGGATTTCTCGCCCGTCGGCCACCCACTGCTTACGTTGCATCGGGTCGGCCAGCCCTTGCATCGCAAGCGCCACGCCTGCCTCGGCGGCCAACACGGCCTGCGTGTGCTGGCGGTGCCAGGCGGCCTGGCGCGTTTCCAGTTGCACCCAGCCGGCCAGGCCGCCCAGCAACAGGCTGAGCAACGCCAGCACCCACAGCACCAGCAACAGGGCCACGCCACGCTGATGCCTGATCATTCCGGCGCCCCGCCCGACAGGTTCAAGCGCAACGCAACCACCTGGGTCACCCAGGGCACCGGTCCATTCACACGGGCCTCGATGCGCACCGCATAAGGCAAGCGCTTGGTCCACGGCCACTCGCTGATCCAGCCGGTGGCCTGGCCCTTGGGCGACAGGCCGCGGTAGCTGAATTGCAGGTCCTCGACCCCCTTCAATAACACCTGCGGCTCACTGCGCGAGGCCGGCACGCTGACGTGCGCCGCAGATTCAAACTGCGCGAACGCCACCTGTAAATCGCGCTGCGCCTCGGCGCCGGCCAACTGCAAGGTGAAGCGCTGGATCCCGCCACCAAGCACGCCGGGCAAGGTGGCGACAAACTGCATGCGCTGCGGGCCACCGGCGAAAAACCCATCGGTCTGACTGTCGTCCTCGGTCACGTCCAAGGGCAACGCCTCGCTGATGGAGGTACGCAAAAACTGCTGCGCGGCGCGCATTTCATCCAGGCTGACCGTGTAGCGCTGCGCCTTGAGCACCGCACGATTGGCCCCCAGCAACGCGCCGCCGACGAGCACCAGCAAGACGCCCAGCAAGCTCAGCACGATCATGATCTCGAGCAAGGTGAAGCCCTGCTGACGCGGCTTCACAGGCCGGCCTTGTCGCGGGCTGCGCGCAGTTTCAAGGTACTGAAACTGGCGTGGCGCGGGCCTTCACTGACGCTGAGGTCGAGCCGAAACAGCTGTGGCTGGCCGATACGGGTGGGCTGCCGGGCAATACGCAATTGCCAGGCGACGCCGTCCAGATCGCCGTAGCGCACACCACTGACCAACGGCCCAGCGGCTTCCTGGTCCAGCACGCTGATGGCGGCGTGGGTGAGTCGGTCGCTGTGCGCAACCTGCAACAGCGACCGCGCGCTCTGGCCGAACGCAACCAGCAGCACGCTGCTGCAGATCGCCATGAGTGTCAGCGCGGCGAGCATCTCCAGCAACGTGAAACCGCCCTGGTGCTTCATGGCAGCGCCTTGGACTGCACGCTGCCGGTCAGCCAGCCGATATCGATGCGCCAACGCCGGCTGCCATTGGCCAGCAGCAAATTGCCGCCGGTGGAGCTGCCATCGGGGTAGAACTCCACAGCAGAGCCTGCGTGCTCGGCGGTGTGCAGGGTCACTTGCAGGTCGGCCGGCCAGTGTTTCAACGGTCGACCCGGCGCCTGGAAGCTCAACGCGCGCAGGTCGAACAGCGTTTTTTCGGTACTGCCGCTGACAATCGCCCGCGCCCGCGTGGCGCGCAGCGCCTCGACCATCTGCCCCACGGCCTGACGCTCTTTCGCCGCACGCAGGCCTTGTTGCAGGCCAAACCCCACCAACCCGGCCGCGATGCTGATCAAAACGATCACCACCAGCATTTCCAGCAGAGTAAAGCCGCGTTGGGGGCTGATCATGGTCGCGGGTTATTCCCAGTTGCCCAGGTCGGCGCTGTAGCCTTCGCCGCCGGGTTGGCCGTCCTGGCCATAGAAGATCAGGTCAAAGGCGCCATGTTCACCGGGGAAGCGGTAGCCGAAGGCATGGCCGAACGGGTCTTTGAGGTCTGACGGCTTGGCGTACGGCCCGGCCCAGCCGGCGCTGTTGCCGGGTTTGTCGACCAATTGCTGCAGAGTCTTGGGCGGCGAGCCGACGTCCAGGCCATAGCTTTCGATCTTCATGCTCAGGCTGGCGAGTTGCGCCTTGCCCGCGCCGTATTTGCCCTTGTCCACATTGCCGCCGACCTGGCGCACCACGATGGTCGCGACGATGCCCAGCAGCACGATCACCGCGAGCATTTCCAGCAAGGTAAAACCGCCCTGGCGGCGGGCGGGCTTGAATCGGGTATGGCGCATAGGTGCAGTCCTCAAGGGTTCATATATTGCTGGTCAAGCTCATCAGCGGCAGCATGATCGCCAGCATGATCACCGCCACCAGCACCGCCATGACCACGGTCAGGGACGGCACGAGGGCGGCCAGCAGGCGGTCGATGCCGCGCTTGGCTTCGACGTCGAACACGTCGGCGACCTTGAGCAGCATGCTGTCGAGTTCGCCGGCCTGTTCGCCGACTTCAATCATTTGCAAGGCCAGATCGGGCAGCAGCGGCTCGCTGCCGAAGGCACTCGCCAGGGTGCCGCCGCCCTTCACCGACTCGGCAGCCTGGGCGACTTGCGCTTGCAGCGCACGGTTGGTGCAAACCTGCCGGGCGATCACCAAGGCTTGCAGCAGGGCCACGCCGTTGCTGAGCAAGGTGCCAAGGGTGCGGGCCAGTCGCGCGGCTTCGACCCGTTGCAGCAGCGGGCCGATGATGCGAATGCCCAACACGCGGCGGTCGTATTTTTCGCGGCGCTGCGGGTCGCGCAGGCGGGCGGCGAGTGTCCAGATCGTCACGATCAAACCGGCCAACACCGCCAGGCCATAGGCACCGAGGAATTGGCCAAGCGCCAGAATCACTTCAGTGATCAGTGGAATCGGCACGCTCAGGTCCTTGAAGATCGGCACGAACTGCGGCACCACGTAGGCCAGCAACAGGGCCAGCGAACCGAGCACGCCCACGACCAGGAAGGCCGGGTAGATCAAGGCGTTGATCACCTCGCCCCTGAGCAACTGGCTACGCTCCAGGTAATCGCTGAGCTGGCGCAGGGTGTCCTCCAGCGCGCCGCCCGCCTCACCCGCACGCACCATACTCAGGTACAACGGCGAGAACTGGCCGCCCTCCTCCTCCAGCGCCTTGGATAACGGTTGGCCGGCCTTGACGTGTTCGCGGATGCGCTCGATCAACGCACGGGTCTGCGGCTGGCCAGGCTGCTTGAGCAGGATGCCCAACGAGCGCTCCAACGGTTGGCCGGCGCCCAACAGCGTGGCCAGTTGCTGGGTGAAACTGACCAGTGCCGCGCCGTTCAACTGGCCACGGCCAAAGGCCTTGCGCAGCCCCTGCCCCCCCGCCGCATCGACCTGCAACAGCAGCAATCCGCGCTTGTGCAAGGCGGCGACGGCAGCGGCATGGTCCTTGGCTTCGAGGGTGCCGTTTTGCGCCTGGCCCTGGCTGTCGAGGGCGCGGTATTTGAACAGGCTCACGCGCCCTCCCCACGAGTGACGCGCAGCACTTCTTCGAGCGAGGTGACACCCGCCACGGCCTGGCGCAGGCCCTCTTCGTGCAAGGTCCGCAGGCCGCCACGGCGGGCGGCCTGTTCGAGGGTGGCGGCGTCGGCCTGGCGCATCAACAGGCTGCGCAGTTCGTCGTTCATCACCAGCAGTTCGGTGATTGCACTGCGGCCGTGGTAGCCACCACCCGCTGCATCGGCGCGGGGGCGATAGAGCATGATCGGGCGCTGCTCGGTAAACCGATCCAGGCCATGTTCGGCGATCAACTCTGCGGGTGCTTCGAAGGCTTCGCGCGTGGCCGGGTCCAGGCGCCGCACCAGACGCTGGGCCAGGATGCCATTGACGGTCGACGCGATCAGGTAGCTCTCGACGCCCATATCCAGCAGCCGCGTAATACTCGCCGCCGCGCTATTCGTGTGCAGGGTCGACAGCACCAAGTGGCCGGTGAGGGACGATTGGATCGCGATGCGGCAGGTTTCCAGGTCGCGGATTTCACCAATCATGATCACGTCCGGGTCCTGACGCACGATGGAGCGCAGCGCGCCGGCAAAGTCCAGGCCGATGGCGGGCTTGACCTGGATCTGGTTGATGCCCTCGAGTTGGTACTCCACCGGGTCTTCGACGGTGATGATCTTGCGCTCGGCGGTGTTGAGGCGCGACAGCGCGGTGTACAACGTGGTGGTCTTGCCCGAGCCGGTGGGCCCGGTGACGAGCAGGATGCCGTGGGGCCGTTCAAGCACTTCCAGGAAGGTTTCCAGGCGCTGGCCATCGAAGCCCAGGCTCTGGAAATCGAACTGCACGGTCTGCCGGTCGAGCAGGCGCATGACCACCGACTCGCCAAAACTGGTGGGCACCGTGGACACGCGCAAGTCCAGCTCCTTGCCCTGGATACGCAGCATGATGCGCCCGTCCTGCGGCAGGCGCCGCTCGGCAATGTCCAGGCGCGCCATGATCTTCACCCGCGAAATCACCGCCGCAGAGGAACTCGACGGCGGCGCTTCGGCTTCGTGCAGCACGCCGTCGATGCGATAGCGCACCTTCAACTGGTTTTCGAACGGCTCGATATGAATGTCCGAGGCGCGCTGTTCCACCGCGCGCTGCAGGATCAGGTTGACCAGGCGAATCACCGGCGCCTCGGAGGCCATGTCCTTGAGGTGTTCGATGTCTTCCAGTGCACCGCCCTGCTCATCGAGGTTTTCGATCAGGGTGCCCATGGCTGAGCGGCCCTGGCCGTAGTAGCGCTCGATCAGCGTCTCGACTTCATTACGCGGACCCACGGCCAACCACACCGGCACACCACAGGCATAGGCCACAGCCTGGAACGGGTACACCAGCGATGGGTTCGCCGCCAGAACCCTCAGGCCGCCCTGGCTCCAGCCCACGGGCACCACCTGGTAGTGGCGCATGAAACGCTCGGTCAGTGGCGGCAATGGGTCCAGCAGCGGCGGCGCGGCATCCGCCAGCAGCAGCGGTGCGCCGAGCAAGTCTGCCCAGGCGCGGGCCAATTCCGCTTCGGAGACCAGTCCCAGGCGCGTCAACAAGCCGAGCAACTCGCTGTCGCCGCCCTCCTGGGACAGGCGCCGGGCGCGCTCCAGGTCGACGGTTTTCAAGCCGGCCTGCTGCATCAACCACGCGCACACCTGTTCGGTGTTCGGGATCTGCAGCTGGCAGGCATTGATGGGCGTTGAAAGACTGGGCTGGGACATGGGTAAAAATCTGAGGGGCGATGTGCTAAAGGGCTGTGTAAACCCCTTGTGGGAGCGGGCTTGCCCGCGATGGCAGTGGATCAGGGCCGAATGTGCCGGCTGATACACCGCTATCGCGGGCAAGCCCGCTCCCACAGGGTCCGCGTTTTCCCATCAGTTGGACGTTTTCGGCGCGGTCGTCTGGCTGCTGTTCAGCGGCCGACCACCCTTGGTGGTTTCAGCCTTCTGTTTTTTTGCCGCCTTGGCGTCGTGGGCCTGGGTCAGCACCGTGGAATCGGTGGCCCCGGATGTCGCATCAGCGTCCGTGGACTCAACCGCCATCGCCGCGCCACTCAGCGCGACGCTCAGTACGACACCGGCACCCAGCAGGAAAATCTTCATTAACTTTCTCCAGATCAAAAACAGCAGATAGCCCAAGTGGCGCCTTGAACTCGATCAAGACCCTACACCAAAGCAGTGTGTATTACAGCATGTATAAGACATGGCACTTTAGAACTACCGGGCAATGCCACTCGTTAGCCATGCCACGACAGATTTCCTTAAACCAATCGACTGGTAGGTTTAACACAAGTTCCAAAACGTAAGAAATTATTTCTTATTTCACGCAAAAATTAGCTTTCGTTTGACTTATAACCGCAAGAATTGCCTTAATTATGCGGTTTTCGCGGTTCAAAATGCCATCTCGTGATATCGCCTAGACACTATCTACAACAACAACTAATACAATTATTACACTTATAAAACTGCGTAATTCGCCAAATAGTTGCAATTAGCCATCGGTTAAAAATTGCGATCACGGGCAACTATTGCCCAGAAAAAAGTGACGAGCGTGCACAGCAACACGCACTTCTCGGCGCGCCATGTTTACTGAACAGTTGTCGGAGACCCCATGAATAAACGCAAAATGATCGGTGCACAGTCGGCATTCGCCCTGCTGGCACTCGCCGTGTCCCAGGTGCACGCGGCGACCAGCCCTGCCCTGGATGAAGGGCGTGTGAGCCGGGCGGAAAAAGCCGCAGACAAAACCCTGGCCAAGATGACCCTGGAAGAAAAACTCGCCTACATCGGCGGCACCGGTGGCTGGGATGTCAAGCCGCTGACCCAGTACGGTATCCCGCAGATTCATGGCGCCGATGGCGGCGTGGGTGTGCGCTACACCAGCGAAGGCAATGCACAGGGCGTGGTCTATCCGTCCGGGCCAAACCTGGCCGCCAGCTGGAACCCGCGTCGCGCCATCGACCTGGGTCGTGCCCTGGGCTATGACACTGCGAGCGGCGGTTATCAGTTCGTCACCGGCCCCGGCGTGAACCTGTACCGCATGCCGTACAGCGGCCGCGCGTTCGAGTATTTGTCCGGTGAAGACCCGTTCCTCGGCGCCAGCCTGGGGCCGGCGTTGATCAACGGTATTCAGTCACGCGGGGTGTGGGCCAATGCCAAGCATTTCGCCGCCAACGACCAGGAAAGCAACCGCTTCCACCTCAATGAAATCATCAGCGAACGCGTCCTGCGCGAGATGACCCTGCCACCCTTCGAGTCCGCCTCGAAAAACAGCAAGGTGGCGATGATGATGTGTGCGTTCCAGCAGGTAAACGGCGAGTTCGCCTGCCAGAACAAGCACCTGATGCGCGACATTCTGAAAACCGAGTGGGGCTACCCAGGTTTTGTACAGAGTGACTACAACGCGGTGGTCAGCGGTTTGCCGGCGGCACAGGCCGGCACCGACCTGGACATGATGGGCTACCAGATGAACAGCACCATCCTCAAGCCGTACCTGGACAGCGGTGAGCTGAGCAGCGCGACCATCGATGACAAGGTGCGCCGCATTCTCAAGCAAATCTACCTGTACAAGTTCGACAGCAAGGCACCGCTGACCCGCCACAACATGAACAGCGCCACCAGCAACCGCGTCGCGCTGAACGCCGCCCGTGAAGGCATTGTGCTGCTGAAGAACCAGGACAACCTGCTGCCGCTGGACGCGAAAAAGGTCAAGCGCATCGCCGTAGTCGGCAGCCTGGCCAAGTACGCGCCGCCCACCGGTTTTGGCAGCGCCAACGTCATGGCCGCCAACTACATCAGTGAGCTGAGCGGCCTGCAGCAACTGGCGCCGGGGGCCAAGGTCGAGTTTATCGATGGGCTGTCTCTGGACCCGACGACCTCAAGCTGGACCCATGCCGACAGCAATGGCAACAGCGTCAAAGGCTTGAAAACCGAGTTCTTCAGCAACGCCAACTGGTCCGGTGACCCGGCCGCCAGCCGCACTGACACGCATGTCGACCTGGACTGGTCCACCGACAGCCTGCCGGTGAACGGCGATACCGCCGCCACCTCGATTCGCTACAGCGGCCAGATCACCCCAGCCGTCAGCGGCGAACAGGTGTTCAAGATCCGCGCCGACGGTACGGTGCGCCTCTACGTCAACGGCAAGAAAGTCCTCGACAACGGCGACGGTAAGCCGCTGCCAAACAACAGCATCCCGCCGACCATTCCGGTGTTTGCCAAGGTCAACCTGGAAGCCGGCAAAGCTGTCGACATCAAGCTCGAATACTCGCGTCGCAACGGCTACCTCTCGACCATGGGCGGCCTGGTCGGCGTGCAAATGAGCTGGGCCTCGCTGGTCGCGCCGAAAGACCTGGCGCAGTACGACGCCGTACTGGTGGCGGTCGGTAACAGCAATGAATACGAAGGCGAAGGCTTCGACCACAGCTTCGATTTGCCGGAGTACCAGAACCTGCTGATCCAGAGCATCGCCAAGGTCAACCCGCACACCGTGGTGACCCTGCACGGCGGTACCGGCCTGAAGATGAGCGACTGGATCGACCAAGTGCCGGCCGCGCTGCATGCGTTCTACCCTGGGCAGAACGGCGGCCAGGCCTTGGCAGAGATCCTGCTGGGCAAGGTCAACCCGTCGGCCAAGCTGCCGATCAGTATCGAACGCAATATCGAAGACAACCCGATCTACGCGACCTTCCCCAAGTTCGACAACCAGGAAACCCTGGCCGAGATGAGCTACAAGGACGACCTGTTCCTGGGCTATCGCGGCTACGAGAAGAAAGGCATCAAGCCGCTCTACCCGTTCGGTTACGGCTTGTCGTACACCACCTTTGGCTACAGCAACATCAGCGTGACCCCTGGGGTGGCAGTGGCCGGTGCACCGATCAAGGTGTCGTTCGACCTGGCCAACACCGGCAAGGTGGCGGGCGCCGAAGTGGCCGAGTTGTACGTGGGCCAGAACAACCCGAAAGTGGAGCGCGCCCTCAAGGAACTCAAGGGCTACAAGAAGGTGTTCTTGAAGCCTGGCGAGAGCAAGCGCGTAACCATCGAGCTCAACGACCGCTCGCTGGCCTATTACGACGTGGCGAGCAAGCAATGGGTGGTGGATGCGGACAGTTTCAACCTGTCGGTGGGGGCGTCGTCCCAGGATATTCGCCTGAACGCCAAGCTGGTCAACCCGTTCCGTCAGGAACTGTCGACCACTACCAGCAACCCGTTGCCGCGCTCGGCGCTCAATTCAACGCTGCGTGAGTCGACGGTGAAAACCGGTGGCGTGCTGCATCAGAATGAAGGTGACAGCGGCACCAGTGATGGTGATGGCTATGACATGAGTGATGACACTACCCAGGGCAGTGCCACCGGTAACTAACAGATAAGAGGAGTGCTTTCTGTGGGAGCGGGCTTGCCCGCGATGGCGGAGTGTCAGTCGGTACATTTGCTGCCTGACTCACCGCTATCGCAGGCAAGCCAGCTCCCGCATTTGGATCTTCATACATCAGGCGGATGAGACTCAGGCTCTGATGGCCGCTTCGACCCGCGCAATGTAGGTATCGAAACGCGCCACCAGGTCCACCCGCTCGGGAAAGCGCAGCCATTGGACCTGCAACCCATCCATCATGGCCAGAATCTCTTCCACCAGCCCGGCGATGTCCACATCACTGCGCACCTCCCCCGCCGCCACCAGGTCGTCAAACTGCCCCTGCATCCGCTGATGAATCGCCGCATAGCGCGCCTGGAACCACGTCCACGCCGGGTGGGTGTCCAGCAAACTCTCGGCATTCAGAATCGTAAACGCCCGCACCACCCCCGGCGCGGTGGCGTTCGAGCGGTTGATGGCACGCAGGCTGCCGAGCAGACCATTGAGGGATTTTTCGGCTCGCACTTCGTCGGCAATCCGTTGATTGACCTCGTCGCGACGCTGCAACACGCCCATCAATAGCGAAATCTTGCTGGGAAAGTGGTGCAACAGGCCGGCCACGGAAATGCCGACAATCGCTGCCACCTGGGCCATCGACGCGCCGCTGTAACCCTCCAGGGAAAACACCTGCAAGGCTGCGTCCAGCAGCTCTTCACGGCGCTTTTCACCTTTTGGGGCGCGACGGGTCTTGGGGGCGGGCTCTTTCATGGGGACGTCCTTGTGGGCAGGCTTGCACCGTATCCAAATCAGCCCTGAGCCGCAAATAAAGCTCAGGCGCTTTCCCGTTCGATCAAGCGGCAGTCCAACAGGTTCAAGCGCTGTACCTCACCCTTGAGGGATAACACGCCCAGGCTTTCCAGCACGCGCGTCGCCGCCAGCACGCCGATTTCCAACGCCGGCGGTTTGATCGTGCTCAGGCTCGGCAACAGCATTTCGGCAAACGGGTAATCGCCAAAACCGAGCACCGCGCAGTCTTGCGGGATCTTCACGCCGGCGCGCTGCCCGGCCAGCAATCCACCGGCGGCCAGGTTGTCATTGGCGAAGAAGATCGCCTCGGGCGGTGTGGCATGGCTCATCAACGCTTCCATCGCCTGCTTGCCCGCGTCGAAAGGTGCACGGTCGGCATCCGGGGTGAAGGCCCAGGGCTGCACACCCAGTTCGGTCAAGGTCGCTGCAAAACCCTCGCCTCGCTCTTGCGCGCTGAAGTCGCCCGCCGCGCTGTTCTGCACGAACGCAATGCGCCGATAGCCCTTGCCATGCAGGTAGCGCGCGGCGCTGACGCCGACTTCGTAGTGGGAAAAACCGATCTGCAACGGCGCGCGTTCGGGCACGTAGTCCCAGGTTTCAACCACCGGGATATCGGCGTCGGCGATCATCTTTTCGGTGCCCGCGCTGTGGAAGCGACTGGTCAGCACCAGCGCCGCCGGCGACCAGCCGAGGAACGCACGCACCGCGCTTTCTTCCTGTTCGACGCTGAAGTAACTCGACGCCAACAACAGTTGATAGCCATGCCGACTGAGGGTGTCGCTGAAACCCTGGATAGTGTTGGCAAAGATCGGCCCAGAGATGTTCGGGATCACCATCGCCACAATCCGCCCGCGTGCGGACGCCAGCCCGCCGGCCACCAGGTTGGGTACATACCCCAGCTCGGCCACCACCTCGGCAATCCGCTCGCGCCGCTCAGGCGAGACCTGCTCCGGCTGATTGAAGTAACGCGACACGGTAATCGCCGACACACCGGCCTGGCGTGCCACCGTGTTGAGGGTGACGCGCCCGGCGCCACGGCGTTTGCGCGGTTTTTCTGAGCTCACGAGGTGATCCTGTTAAAAACCAAAAGGAATATAGGACTAATTTTTCAGTATTTGACGTTCTAAACAACACCCAACAATAATACCGATGTTAGCGCTAACAAAGCGCGCTGTCTGCTACTCGCTCGAGCGAATGCCAACGACATATTCACCGGCGCTGACGGTCGCAAGAACCGCAGCGGTTCAGGGCATTCTTTTCGAGCGGACACAGCATGCACACACTCCAACGCGGCACTTTCCTGGTATTGGCAGGGTTGACGGCCCTCCCCGTCAGCGGCGCCTTTGCGGCCGATGAGCAAGAAATCACGCTCAAATCGGTGACGGTCACGGCCACCCGCCGCGAAGAATCGCTGCAAAAAGTCCCGGTGGCGGTCTCGGTGCTGTATGGCGAACAACTGGAGCGAGACAACCGCAACGGCGTGGCAAGCATCGCGCAACAGGTGCCGTCGCTGAACTTCCGCACCGGTGCGTCGAACAAGGACACCTCGCTGTTCGTGCGCGGCGTGGGCACCATTTCTACCTCACCGGGCGTTGAGCCAACGGTGGCCACCGTGATCGACGGCGTGGTCTACGCCCGCCCCGGCCAGGCGACCCTTGACCTGCTCGACCTGGAACGCATCGAAGTGCTGCGCGGCCCCCAAGGCACGCTGTTCGGCAAGAACGCCTCGGCCGGCGTGCTGAACATCACCAGCAAGGCACCCACTGCCGAGACCCATGGTTATATCGACCAGTCCTACTACAGCGGCAATGAAAGCCGCACGCGCTTCGGTATCGGCGGCAGCCTGGTGCCGGATGTGCTCAAGGGCTCGATCAGCACGTTGTTTGGCAGCTACGACGGTAACGTCGACAACCAGCACAACGGCCAGGAGGTCAACGGCTACAACCACAAGGGTATTCGCGGCAAGTTGGAGTTCACCCCCAACGACGACGTGAAGCTGGCCCTGATCGCCGACTACATGCAGTCTCACGACGACGCGCCGAATGGCGTGGTGAGCAAGTCGCTGACTCCAGCGTTTACCAACGCGCTGAGCCCGGTGCGCGCCTCCAGCGACAACCGCGACATCAACACCGACACCCGCAGCCATGTGGAAGACACCAACAAGGGCCTGTCCGCGCAGCTGGACTGGAGCCTCGGCAACTACACCCTGACCTCGATCACCGCCTGGCGCGGCTGGGACAACACCCAGTATCAGGATGGCGACCGTCTCGGCACGGTGACAGCCGCCTTCCCCGGCACCGCCGACAAAGGCGAGCTGGACTTCAACCAATACTCCCAGGAATTGCGCCTGGCCTCGCCCAAGGGAGAATTCCTGGAGTACGTTGGCGGCCTGTTCTACATGCATGGCAAGGACGAAGAAACCTATCAGCGCACGCTGACGACTACCACACGCACCGACCGTGGCATCGCCGACTACAGCACCACCAACGACAGTTACGCGGTGTTCGGCGAGACCACGCTGAACTTCACCTCGCGCTTTCGCGGCATCGCCGGCCTGCGTTACACCCACGACGAGCTGAAATACGATCACCGCCGCGTTTCCACCTCGGCCACCACGGTCAGCGGGATCCAGCCCGCCACCTCCAGTTCCGGCTCGGTGGACGAAGACGGCTGGTCCGGCCGCCTTGGTGTGCAGTACGACATCAGCGACAACGTCACCAGCTACCTCACTTACTCACGTGGCTACAAAGGCCCGGCGTACAACGTGTTCTTCAATATGCAACCGCGTGACACCGAGGCGCTCAAACCGGAAACCTCCAACACCTGGGAAGCCGGGATCAAGGCCACCGCCTGGAACAATCGCCTGACCACCAACCTGGCGGTGTTCCACAGCGACTACGACAACTACCAGGCGAACTTTTTCGACACCGTAGCAGGCCAAGTCGTGACGCGGCTGATCAACGCCGGCAGCGTCAGCACCGAAGGCGTCGAGCTGGATTACGCCTTGCAGGCCACCCAACAACTCAAGCTGTCTGGCGCCCTGGCCTACACCCGTGCGCGCATCGACGAATTCGCCTGCCCGGCCGGTGCAGCAGCCACCTGCAACGTGAATGGCAAGCCGCTGCCCTTCAGCCCGGACTGGAAAAGTTACGTGCGCGCCGACTACAGCATCCCGCTGGATAACGGCCTGGATATCGAACTGGGCACCGACTACAGCTGGCAGAGCGAAGTGCAGTACGACATCAGCCAGAATGTCGACACCAAGCAAGGCGCCTACGGCATCTGGAACGCCAGCGTCGCGCTGGCCGACTACGCCAATGGTTGGCGCGTAGCTGTGCTGGCCAAGAACCTCGCCGACAAGTCCTACTCGCCGCTGCTGGCCAGCGGCGGTAACTATATCTACCGCGCCGTGCCCCGTGACGATGAGCGTTACTTCGGCGTGCAACTGCGCAAGGATTTCTAAGCATGAGCCGTCAACTGAAACTCGGCGCCTTTCTCATGGCCACCGGGCACCACGTCGCCGCCTGGCGCCACCCGGACGTACCGGCGAATGCGGGGCTGGATTTCGCCCAGTACAAACACCTGGCACGCGTGGCCGAAGCGGCGAAGTTTGACGCACTGTTCGTGGCCGACAGCATTGCGGCGGCCACGGGTGATATCGCCAGCCAGATGGCGCGTTCGGATCATTTCGAGCCGCTGACTTTGCTCTCGGCGCTGAGTGCAGTGACGGACCACATCGGCCTGATCGCCACGGCGACCACCACTTACAACGAGCCCTACCATGTAGCGCGCAAATTCGCCTCGCTGGATCACCTGTCCGGTGGGCGCGCGGGCTGGAACCTGGTGACGTCGGATGCAGCCGCCGAAGCGCAGAACTTCGGCCGCGATGAACACCTCGGCCATGCCGAGCGCTATAGCCGTGCCAAGGAGTTTCATCAGGTGGTGACCGGGTTGTGGGACAGCTGGGAAGACGACGCCTTTGTGCGCGACAAGGCCAGCGGCAACTATTACGACCCGACGAAGCTGCATGTGCTGGACCATGTGGGGGAGCACTTTCGCGTCAAAGGCCCGCTGAACGTGGCGCGCTCACCACAGGGCCAGCCGGTGATCGTGCAGGCGGGATCTTCCGAAACCGGGCGTGAGCTGGCGGCACACACCGCCGAGGTGGTGTTTACCGCGCAGACATCGCTGGAGAATGCCCAGGCGTTTTATGCGGATCTCAAGGGGCGACTTGAGCAATACGGGCGTGCGCCGGATTCGCTGAAAATCATGCCGGGGGTATTTGTGGTGGTCGGGCAGACCGAGGCTGAAGCGCAGGCCAAGTTCGAAGCGTTCCAGGATTTGGTCGAGCCCGAAGTGGGCGTGGCCTTGCTGGGGCGCATGTTGGGTAACTTCGACCTGTCCGGCTACCCGCTGGACGGGCCTTTGCCGCAGTTGCCATTGACCGACAGCGGGCAACGCAGCCGACAGCAATTGCTCAGTGACCTGGCCAACCGTGAGCAACTGACACTCGCCCAGCTGGGCCGGCGGATTGCCGGTGGACGCGGGCATTACAGCCTGATCGGCACGCCCGCGCAGATTGCCGATGAGCTGCAACGCTGGTTTGAGAACGGCGCGGCGGATGGCTTCAACATTTTGGTGCCGCACCTGCCGGGCGGGCTGGAAGATTTTGCTCAGTGGGTGGTGCCGGAGCTGCAACGACGCGGGCTGTTCCGTACTGAATACACCGGCTCCACTTTGCGTGAAAACCTCGGTTTGGCGCGCCCCGACAATCGCTTTAAAAAGGACGACGCATGAAGATTCCGGCGCTGCTATTGGCCTTGCTGGCCGTCACTCAAACCGCACTGGCGGCCGACCCCGCCACCCTGCGCATCGGCTACCAGAAGGGCTCTATCGCCCTGGTGCTCGCGAAGGAACACGGCCTGCTGGAAAAACGTTTCCCGCAGACCGAGGTGAAGTGGATCGAATTCCCCGCCGGCCCGCAGATGCTCGAAGCGCTGAACGTCGGCGCGCTGGATGTCGGCTCCACGGGTGATATCCCTCCCCTGTTCGCCCAAGCGGCAGGCGCGGACCTGGTCTACATCGGCGTCGAACCGCCCAAGCCCAGCGCCGAGACTATCCTGGTGCGCAACGACAGCCCGCTGCATTCGGTGGCGGATCTGAAGGGCAAGAAAGTCGCGTTCCAGAAAGGCTCCAGCTCCCACAACCTGATCCTGCGGGCGTTGAACAAAGCCGGGCTGAGCTACAAGGACATTCAACCGGTGTACCTGCCACCGGCTGATGCACGGGCGGCGTTCGAGCGAGGCAGCGTGGATGCGTGGGCGATCTGGGAGCCCTATTCGTCCCTGGCGCTGAGCCAGAGCCCCAGCCATGTTCTGGCCAATGGTGAAGGATTGGGGTTGTCGGGGCCGGTGTACACCGCGCGGCGTGAGTATGCGAAAGACAATGGTGGGTTTGTGCACGATCTGCTTGGTGAACTCACTGCAGCAGAAGCGCTTACCCGCAGCCAGCGTGAAGACAGCTTGAACGTGCTGACCGGCTTTATGGGACTGCCCGCCGAGGTGGTTGCGCCGTACATGGATAACCGCCCGCCTTCGCCGATTTTGCCGATAGACGCGAAGATCATCCAGGCGCAGCAGGCGACGGCGGATTTGTTTTACCAGAATCGGTTGTTGCCCAAGGCCATCGATGTCAAAAAGGCAGTCTGGAACGCTGAAACCAACTAAGACCCAAACTGAGGAGGGGCATGAAGTGCCCAAATAATTCTGGACACTTCAATCCGGCGCGATGATAACGCCCTAACCACACATTCAAAATGAACGAGTAGAGCATAAACTCGGAAAACCATAGACATAAAGATAAGTATTGGGACTACGCATCGATGAATTCTGGCCACAACCCTACCATTAGGAGAATCACTACAACTTAGTAAACGTAAACTCCTCAGACCAATTTCCGGAGCTATCTTGAATACTAGCGGTAAAGCTATTGCAAGCAAGATCCATCGTCCATAAATGATATTTATTGCCCCATCGAGTGAAGCTCAGATCAGTCCGCGTGGTAGTATTGCTGGTTGCGTTACGTTTGTAACCTGCGGACGATACGGAATCAGTAAGCCCGCCACTCTTTATCTCAGCATCAATAGCTCCGGTATCGTAATCCGCAAATCTTATTATAAATAGCTCGAACACAGACGCGCCTGGACGAGTAAACTTGTATGCCCCCTCAAGCGCTGGATTATTCTTGGCCATTTACGCAACCCTCTTCAATTTAACTTACTCACAGATGACACAAACAAGATACATAAAAGCAAAAAAACCATAACCTGTTAAAAGTAACAGTCATTGATAATAATTGTTCATAAGCCACTCTTGCGCTATCGCAAAAAATTCAAAAACCCGCCCCACAACCACTTTTTTTGATGATACGAGCACGGATTTTATGAATAATTTATGGCTCTTGCCGTTCGCTTTTCTGTGCATCACTAATTTTCATGAGTGGGGTCTAAGGGCTTCACCATGCAACACACCGATCACGTCGCAGTTGTGAGTTCACCTGCAAAAACGCAGGCGATGGCGGATTTGTTCTATCAGAATCGTCTGCTGCCTAAAACCATCGATGTCAGCACGGTCGTGTGAAGATCTGAAGGCACCTGAGGACAACATGTGGGAGCTGGCTTGCCTGCGATGAGGCCATGTCAGTTGATGCAGGAGGTGAATGACACACCGCTATCGCAGGCAAGCCAGCTCTTATCAAACAAAAAATAACTCATTGTTTTTGCTCTTAAAATTTAAGCCGCTTTAACCAGCTGCAATCCAAGTTTGCGTGCCTTGCGTTCCAAGGCGCGCATCTGCCGA
>NZ_CAXAPA010000031.1:0-19449 GCF_963970835.1 Pseudomonas sp. EA_15y_Pfl1_P101
TGCAGGCCACTCTCCCACTCGGGTGCTGACACACCAGTGCTGGCTACGGCCTTTGCCCCGCACGCGTTCTATAACCTTACGATGAACCAGTTTGATGCGCGACAGCGCTACGTCGAAGATGTAGTGGCGCCTCCCACATGTCTGACCGAGTCAGGCTTGGGGGCGGGTGCTTTTTTTGACCAAGCACATCGGTGTGCCGGCCACCGGCTCCCGCATGATCTGCACCTGCACATCAAACACCTGCCGCATCAGCTCAGCACTGATCACCGCCCCCGGCGCGCCGTCGGCCACCAGCTTGCCGCGGTGCATCACCGCCAGGTGGTCGGCATAACGGCAAGCCTGGTTGATATCGTGCAGCACGGTAATCACCGTCTTCCCTTCCGCGGCCAGTTCGCCCATCAGGTCGAGCAGTTCGACCTGGTGGCTGATGTCGAGGTAGGTCGTGGGCTCATCCAGCAACACCACCGGCGAGTTCTGCGCCAACACCATCGCAAGCCAGGCACGTTGGCGTTGGCCGCCGGACAAATCGGCCAGGGCGCGGTCGGCCAGGCTGTCCAGTTCCAGACGCTGCATGGCCTGGGTCACATGGGATTGATCGCTACCACTCAAACGCCCCCAAAGCGAGTTATGCGGACTGCGCCCATAAGCGACCAACTGACGCACGCTGACGCCCTCCGGCACCGGCAACACCTGCGGCAGAAACGCAATCTGTCGCGCTAATTGGCGTGCGGACAGGCTGGCATAGGCTTGGCCATCCAACGTCAGTTCGCCCTGGGTCGGCTTGAGGATGCGCGCAAACGCCTTGAGCAAGGTGGACTTGCCGCAGCCGTTCGGCCCGATCAGCGCAGTGACCTTTGCGGCGGGTGGCATGAATGACAACCCTTGCACGATGCGTGTCGCGCCGTAGCCAATATCGAGTTGATGTGCTTGAAGAATACTCATGTCATCAGCCCTTGAACCGTGCCAGCAACCAAAGAAAATACGGCGCGCCAATCACCGCCGTGAGTACCCCGGCAGGGATTTCGCTGGGCGCGATCAACGTGCGCCCCAACGTGTCAGCCAACACCAGTAACAGTGCACCGATCAGCATCGACGCCGGCAGCAGGCGCTGGTGATGCCCACCCACCAACCGCCGCGCCATATGCGGTGCAACCAATCCGATAAAGCCAATCGGCCCTATAACGCCTACGCCCAGGCTGGTCAGCAGTACTGCGCAGGCCATCGCCATCCAGCGCGTACGACTCAACGCAGTGCCCAGGCTGTGGGCCGCCTCATCGCCGAGGGCGATCAGGTTCAGCGGTTTGGCCAGGCATAGGCCCAGCGGGATCAACACCAGGAACGGCAGCACCAGCGCCACATGGTGCCAATTGCGGCTCCACAAACTGCCGGTGAGCGCGAGCAACGCGGTGTTGATATCCAGTGGGTGGGACAGGATCAGAAACTCGGTGACGCTGGACAAGGTCACTGCAATCGCCACCCCGGACAACGCAAAGCGCACCCCGGAAAAACTCACCCCGGTGTTGTACAGCGCCAGCAACAGCGCGCCACCCGCTCCGCCCAAACAGGCCACCAGCGGCAGCCAGGCAATCGGCAAATGCGGCCAACTGATGATCGCCACGGTCAGCGCCAGCCCTGCGCCCTGGGTCACGCCGAGAATTTCCGGCGAAGCCAGCGGGTTGCGGATCACGCCCTGCACAATCGCCCCGGCCAGGCCGAAGGCTGAACCTGCGAAGATCGCGATCAGGCTGCGTGGCAGGCGGTGGTTCCATACTTCGAAGTCGAGTGCATCGTGGGCCAGCAGGCGGTCCAGCACGGTGTCGAGCGTGAGCCACAGGGTGCCGGCGCTGAGGCTGACCAAGGTTGCCAGCAGCAACAAGCCGAGCAGCAACCATAGGCGCAATCGTGGCCGGATCATAAGGCGCGCCTGCCAAGAAAGAGAAAGAACGGTGCGCCGATCAACGCGGTGACCACGCCAGCCGGCGTCTCCACCGGGAAGGCCACTGCGCGACTGAGCAGGTCAGCCCCCAGCACGATCACCGCACCCAACGCTGCGCTCAGCGGGATCAGCCAGCGGTAGTCATTACCGAGGAACTGGCGAAGAATATTCGGCGCGATCAACCCGACAAAACCGATCGGCCCCACGGCGCAGACACTCGCCCCCACCAGCAACAGGCTGGCGATAAACACCTGCAAACGCAGGCTGGCGATGCCCACACCCAACGAGCGTGCGGCGTCTTCGCCGAGGTTGATCAGGTTCAGGCGCGGTGCACACCAGAGCGCCCACAGCCCGCCAATCAAGGTGCACGGCCAGAGCAACTGCACTTGCGCGGCGCCGACATTGGCCAGGGACCCGGCCAGCCAGTTGAGCACGCTTTGCGCCTGGGCCTCGACCAGAATTACCGTGAGCCGGGTCAGTGCCGCGCACAATGCCGCTACCGCAACGCCGGCCAAGACCAGGCGGCCCTGGGCCGTGGTCGGCGACCAGGCGCCGCCAAGGCTGAATACCGTGATCCAGGCCAACGCGCCGCCCAGACAGGTCATCAACAATGCACCACCGGCAAACGGCGGTGCGACCAGGCCGGTGGTAAACAGGGCCAAGCCCAACGCCGCGCCCGCTGTCACACCAAACAAGGACGGCGAGGCCAGACGGTTGCGCGTAATGCCTTGCATCAGCGCGCCGGCCAGGCCCAGGCAGGCACCGACCAACGCGGCACACACGGCACGCGGCACGCGCAACTGGGCGACGATATAAGCCATGTTGCCGCCTACGCGGCCTTGATGGACCAGCCCATTCCAGGCGTCCGCCGCCGTGAGCGTGAACGGCGACGCACTGTACAGCGAGAGCCAGAACAACAACGCGCCCAGCCCTACAATGCCTGTCGCCGCAAAACTGCGTTGCACGCTTACTGGCTCAACACGGCTTTGCCGCCTTTAAGAATCGCCAACGCATCTTCGGCGATCTGCTCCGAGGCCAGCACGCCACGGTTGCGCGCCCAGCTGTCGCCATCGACTTCGGCTACCTGCTTGTTACGCACGGCGCTGAGCACTTGCCACAACGGCTGCTTGCTCCAGCTGTCGACGATGCTGGGGCGACGGTAATGGCCTACCAGCAACCAGCCCGGGTCGAGGGCGAGCAGTTGCTCCAGGCTGACAAATTCGGTGGGCGCAGCGTTGGCGCGTACCGATGGGACTTTCAGGCCGATGGCCTGTAACACGCTGCCCGCGTAGGAGTCGGGGCCGTGCACGGAGAAGCTGTCTTCACGGGCGACGCCGAACAGCACGCTGGCGCCAGCGGGAATCTGTTGCGCGATGGCGTTGAGGTTTTCACGGTTCTTCTGGATACGCGCTTCCATCTGCGCGCTCTTGCCCAGCGCCTTGCCGATCAGCTCGGCAGATTTAAGGCTGCCTTGGTAATCCTCACCACGCGAGGGCAGCAACAGCGTCGGCGCGATGCTCGCCAAGTCGCTGTACAACGCCTGGTGGCGATTGAGGTCTGCAACGATCAGGTCGGGCTTGAGCCGGGCGATTTCCTCGATGCTCGGCTGCGAGCGCAGGCCTACGGACTTCCACTCACCGATAGCCTGGCGCACACGGGGCAACACGCGGTTGGCGTCACCATCATCGGCGGCGCCAACGGGCGTTACGTCAACGGCAGCCAAACTGTCGAGAAAGGAAAACTCCAGCACCACCACACGCTTGGGCGCATCCGGCAGATGCACCGCGTGCTGGCCGTCATTGAGGTCGATCGGGGCGGCGCTCAGCAGGTTTGAAGAGAACGCCAAGAGGCAGGCGGCAAAGGTGGGGATGGAGCGCAACATTCGCATGACAAGGACCTCGGCGTTGGAACACCCCAGCTAGACCTGTTGGGGAAAACGGCGGGTACTATTCCATATTGGGGCGGCGCGATCAAAACACATTCTCATTAACACCGACAATCACGTGTGGGAGCAGGCAAGCCGGCCTCCCACACTTTTGATCGGTGTACGGCCGTTAGAAGTCGACGGTGGCTGACAGCAAGTAGGTACGCGGTGTCGACAAGGTCAACCCCGGCTCGCTGTCGTCTGACGCCCCGGCCGAGCTCCAGTAGCGTTTATCGGCGACGTTCTCCACATTCGCGCGCAAGGTGATGTGCTTGTCATCCACGTTGAACCCATACCGCGCGCCGACGTCGACGCGGTTCCACGCATCGATTTCCTTGACGTTGGACTGGTCCAGGTACTGCGAGCTGGAATAAATGCCACGGCTGGTCAACGTCAGGCCTTCAAGGCCCGGCACATCCCATTCGGCGCCCAGGTTAACGTTGTATTTAGGCGTCGCCGGGGCGCGGTTGCCGTCCCAGGCGCCGTTGGTGGTGTCCTTCAGTTCGCTGTCGATGTACATCACCCCGCCCAGCAGGCGCACGCCCTTGAGCGGCTCGCCGAATACACTCAGCTCCACACCGGAGTTCTGACGCTTGCCGTTGGGGCCGAACAACCGCGAGGTCGCGTTGGTTTCATAGGCCGGCTGCTTGATGCGGAACACAGCGGCGGTCACGGCAAAGGCGCCGGCGTCGTATTTGGCGCCCACTTCCACCTGACGGCTGATGAAGGGCGGGAAGATTTCATCCTCGTTGCTCGAGGTCGACGGCGCGATCTTGCCTTGGCTCAAGCCTTCCATGTAGTTGGCGTACAGCGACAGCTTGTCGGTGGCCTTGAACAGGAGGCCACCGGACGGCGAGACCTTTTCTTCGTCATAGCCAGTTTTGCCTTTGATGCCGTCGCTCCAGTCATCCACCTTGACGCGCTGCCAACGCGCGCCGAGGGTCAGCAGCAGGCGGTCGTCGAAGAACCCCAGGGTGTCGGACAAGGCCACGCCGCTGAATTTGTTTTCGGTGTAGACCTTGGCGTCCTGACGTATCGCCGTGGACGGCGCCGGCGTTTGCACCGGGTTGTAGAGGTTACTCGTCGCCGTCCCGTAGCGGGTGCCGCCGTTGGTGAAGTCCATGTCGAAGTAGCTGGCCGCTAGGTTGACCTCATGGCTCACCGGCCCGGTATGGAACCAGTTGCGCACGCCAGCGGTGTAGGTGCGCACGTTTTCATCGCGGGTGAAATACCGCGGCTGCACAGTGAACGCGCCAGCCGCATTGGTGACGGACACCGCATGACGTAGAAAGTCGTGGTTGCTTTTACGCGCGCCCACGCCGCCATACAGCATCATGTTATCGCTGAGGTCGTACTCAGCGTTGACCGTGCCGAAGGTGTCGTTGGTGCTGGCCTTGCTCCAGGATTGCGCGTAGTTGCGGCGCACATCGTTGGCGCTGGGCACCGGCGCTGCGGCCGCCACCTGCACGCGCTCTTGCGGTGCATCGGTATCGCGTTCGGTGTGGCCGATATCGGTGGAAAGGCGCAGGCGCTCGCCGCGAAAGTCCAGGCCCAACACAGCCATTTCGCGGTCGACGCGCTGGTGGTCCCACTCGGTGTCGCCGGACTGCTTCACGCCGTTGAAGCGGATGCCGAACATGTTGTCCTCACCGAAGCGTCGCCCCACATCCACCGCGCCGCCAGCCTGGCTGTCGGAGGTCCAGTTGCCGGTAAACGAGTTGATGTCCTTGTCGGTGGCGCGCTTGGGCACTACGTTGATCCCGCCACCGACGCTGCCGCGCGGTGAGATGCCGTTGATCAACTGGGTGGGGCCTTTGAAGATGTCGACGCGGTCGGCCATTTCCATGTCGATGGTGTAGGTCGGCAGTACACCATAGAGACCGTTGTACGACACATCGCTGTTGAACAGGCTGAAACCGCGAATGGTGAACTGCTCATAACGCCCACCGGCCGGGTTGGTGGCGCGCACTGACGGGTCGCTGGCGATCAGGTCGCCCAAGGTGCGCGCCTGCTGGTTTTTCACCGCGTCAGCGGTGTAGGTGGTCATGCTGAACGGGGTTTCCATAAAATCCCGCGTGCCCAGCAAACCCTGCGAGCCACGGCGCGCCACTTGCCCGCCGGCGTAAGTGTCGCCGTCATACAGGCCGGTGGTGCCAAGGATTGAGGTCGGCGCCAGTTCCAGGCGGCTGCCATCCGGCGCCGGCACCAACATGTAGGCCTGTGCCCCCATGGGTTGCAGTTGCAGGCCGGAGCCTTGCAGCAAGCGGGCGAAGCCCTCCTCCACGGCGTACTCACCGGACAAACCACTGCTGGTACGACCGCTGACCAGGGCCGGGTCTACCGACAGGTTGACGCCTGCCAACCCGGCAAACCGGGTGAGTGCCGCGCTCAGGCTGCCGGCCGGCACCTGGTAGCTGCGGCGGGCGGCAGTGTCTTCGGCATAGCTGACGGCAGCGAATAACGGGCTGGCGCTGAGGCTCAGCAACAGGCTCAGTTTCAGCAAGGGGCGGACTACGGGCATTGGCGGAAGCTCTCGATATTGTTCACTTGCCTTGAATGACAGGCGAGATGAAAAAAAGGGACAAGCTCCGCCAATTTTTTCGCTTACCACACTGCGATCGTTGAATCCGCCCTGGGCTCGGTGCCGCCGCACAATACACCACTGACCGGATCGCGCAGGATGATCTGCCCGCGCCCGAAGTCAGTGAGGTCGCTGGCGATTTGTACCTGATGCCCACGCCGCGCCAGGGCGTTGGCCAGGTCGCGGGAGACGCCCTGCTCAATGCCGACTTTCATGTCGCCCAGCCATTGCCAGCGCGGCGCGTCCAAGGCCGCTTGCGGGTTGAGGCCGAAGTCCACCAGGTTCATCACCATCTGCACATGGCCCTGGGGCTGCATATAGCCGCCCATCACGCCGAACGGGCCCAGCGCCTGGCCGTCCTTGGTCAGGAAGCCGGGAATGATGGTGTGGAAGGTTTTCTTGCCCGGCGCCAGGCAGTTGGCATGGGCCGGGTCGAGGCTGAATTCCTGACCACGGTTCTGCAGGGCGATGCCGCTGTCGGGCAGCACCACACCGGAGCCAAAGCCGTGGTAATTGCTCTGGATGAAGGAGACCATATTGCCTTCGGCGTCCGCCGTGGCCAGGTAGACCGTGCCACTGGCGTGGGGGTCTCCTGGCTTCGGTGGCTGAGCTTGTTCACCGATCTGGCTACGGCGACGGGTGCTGTAGTCATCGCTGAGCAGATCGGCGACGGCCACGCGCATGTGCAGTGGGTCGGTGATGTAGTGCAGGCCGTCGCTGTAGGCAAGTTTCATCGCCTCCAACTGGCGGTGCCAGGTTTGCTGACTGTCGCGGTGATCGAAGCTGAAGCCTTCGAGGATGTTCAGCGCCATCAGCGCCACAAGGCCCTGGCCGCTGGGTGGAATTTCCCAGACATCCACGCCCCGGTAGTTGATGTGGATCGGCTCCACCCACTGGGCGCGGTAGTCCTTGAGGTCGCTGGCGCGCAGGTAACCGCCGCTGGCGCGGGAGTGGGCGTCCAGGCGTTCGGCCAGGGCGCCGCGATACAGGCTTTCGCAGCGAGTGGCGGCAAGCTCTTCCAAGGTGCGGGCCTGCGCCGGGTTGCGGAAAATCTCCCCAGCCCGTGGTGCGCGGCCGTCGATCAGGAAAGTGTCGAACCAGGCCGCCAGCACTGGGTCGCGATGAGGCGTGAACTCATCCAACGCAATCTGCCATTGATGAGCAACCACCGGCGACAGCGGGAAACCGTCGCGCGCCAGGCTGATCGCTGGTTGCAGCAACTCGGCAAACGGTAACTTGCCGAAGCGTTGCGACAGCTCGGCCCAAGCCGATGGGCAGCCCGGTACGGTGACTGGGGTCCACCCGTACAGCGGCATTTGATCGTGCCCCGCCGCCTTGACCGTCTCGATACTCAGGGCCGCCGGCGCATGGCCGTTGCCGTTCAGGCCGTGCAACTGGCCTTTGCACCAGACCAGGGCAAACGCATCGCCGCCCAGGCCGCAGCCAGTGGGCTCGACCACCGTCAACGCGGCCGCCGTGGCGATGGCGGCATCAATAGCGTTGCCGCCATTTTGCATGATCTCGATGCCGGCCTGGGCGGCCAGGGGCTGGGACGCCGCGACCATGCCACGCTTGGCAAACACGCTCTGGCGTTGCGAGGGATAGGGATACTCGTGCGCAGAAAATTTCAACATGGCAAAGGCTCTTCAATTCATTGGCCGGACTTGATGCGGTTCCATTCCCGGGTCATCAGGCGCTGGATATTTTCCGGCAGGTCGGCGGAGACAAAGGTGTGGTTGATTACGTCGTCACCGGGGTAGATGCCCGGGTTACCGCTGACTTTCGGGTCCATCAGCGGCGTCCAGGCGTTGCATCAGGCGTGGGTCGAGGTGCTTCCAGTTATCCAGCACGTTGCGTTGCAACGGTTGGTAGGCGCCGGCACGAATCTGCTTGGACAGGAACTGGCTGGACGGCACCACCAGGTCGTAACCCGAATGCCCGGAAAGCAACTTGGCTTCAAGCATTTCATTGGTGTCGAAGATGTCGTATTGCACCTTGATGCCGCTGTCTTTCTCGAAGTTCTTCAAGGTGTCAGGGCCGATGTAGTCGGACCAATTGTAGACCTTGACCACAGGCGTGGCAGCCTGGCTCATCGGCACAACGGCGGCGCAGCACAGCACCGCAAACAAACTTGATACACGCATGACGGATTTCCTTGGAAAGGTCATAACACGCGGCTGAGAAAGGCCCGGGTACGGGGGTGGCTGGGGTGGCTGAAAATCTGTTCCGGCGGCCCTTGTTCGATGAGTTCGCCCTGGTCGAGCACCACAACGCGGTCCGCCACTTCACGGGCAAAGCCCATTTCATGGGTGACCACCACCATGGTCATGCCCTCCTCGGCGAGCGCCTTCATCACCTGCAGCACTTCGCCGACGGTTTCAGGGTCGAGGGCGCTGGTGGGTTCGTCAAACAACATGGCCTGGGGTTTCATCGCCAGGGCACGGGCAATGGCCACCCGTTGCTGCTGGCCGCCGGAGAGCATCGACGGGTAATGGTTGGCCTTGTCCGCCAGGCCCACGCGCGCCAGTAATCCATGAGCCTGCTCCAACGCTTCGGCGCGTGGCGTGCCGAGCACCTGGATCGGCGCTTCGATGATGTTTTCCAGCGCAGTCATATGAGGGAACAGGTTGAAACGCTGGAACACCATGCCGATGTCGCGGCGCTGGCGGGCGATATTGCGCTCCGAATCGCGCACGAGGCTGCCGTCGTTGCGTTCGCGGTAGCCCATGGCGCGGCCGTTGACGCGAATACGCCCGCCCTGGATGTCTTCGAGCAGGTTGATGCAGCGGATAAAGGTGGTCTTGCCGGAGCCGGAGGCGCCGATCAGCACCACCACTTCGCCGCGTCGTACTTGCAGGGAAATGCCCTTGAGGATCTGCAGCGTGCCAAACGACTTGTGGATATCCAGCGCTTCGATGATCAGTTCTTCACTTTGGTGCGCCATGGTTAGCGTCCCCTCAGCAATTTAAGGGTGTTGCGCCCGAACATGCGACTGGCCGCCGGCGGCGGCGCGGAAGGCCGATCGAACTGGCCGAAACGCGCCTCCAGCCAGCGCTGGAAAAAGCCCCACAGCGTGGTGAGCATCAGGAAGTAGATCGCCACCACCAGGTACAGCTCGAACACGCGGAACGTTGCCGAGGTGACCATTTGGGTGCTGAGCAGCAACTCCTGCACACCGATCACGCTGACCAGGGTGGTGTTCTTGAGCATCACGTTGAACTCGTTGCCCAGCGGCGGCACGATCACCCGGAACGCCTGGGGCAGCACGATGCGCCGCATCAGCTTGGCGAAACCCATGCCGAGTGAACGTCCGGCCTCGTACTGGCCCTTGTCCACCGCGCCGATGCCGGCACGAATGATCTCGGCCATGTACGCACCTTCATTCAGGCCCAACGCAATAATCGCCGCCTGGATGTTGCCGGGGACAACCAGGCCAAACAGATCGATATCCTCAAAGCGGAAAATCCCGCCCGCCGCCAGCGCCGTGTACAGGAACACAATCTGCACCAGCAACGGCGTGCCGCGCATCAGCCACACATAAAAACGCACCGGCAGGTGCAGCAGCGGGTTCTTTGACAAGCGCAACAGCGCCGCCGCCAGCCCCAGTGCGCAGCCCAGCAACATCGCCGACACGGCGATCAGGCACGTCAGCCACAGCCCGGTGAGGTACACCCCGCTGGGCTGCAACAGGTACTGCCAGAACACATCCCAATTGAAGTTCATTGCGGGAAACCTCAGTCGAGAGCGTCGCTGCTGACATGCCATTTATTCAGCAGCGCGACGTAGCTGCCATCGCTGCGCATGTCGCTGATCACCTGCTGCACGGCGGCGGTCAGTTGCGGGTCGTCCTTGCGCATGCCCAAGCCGGTGAGGATGCGGCTGAACGCCGGCACGCCTTCCTGGAACAGGTCCGGGGCCATCGCGGCGTAGTAGCCGGCGGTTTCCACGGTGGTGCCGTAGGCGTCGACCTGGCTGATGCGCAGGGCCTGGAACGCATCGGTGTCGGTGTTGTAGACCACCAGTTTCATCGGTGGCTTGCCGGCCTTGGCCAGGTTGTCGTTTTGCGTGTCCAGCAGGGTCTTGATGGTAGAACCGTTGAGTACGGCAACCTTGTGCCCGGACAGATCATCGAGGGTCTTGATGCCTTTGGGATTACCCTTGGGCACTACTATCGATTGGCTGGAATACATGTAGTTGACGATGTCGATCACTTGGCGGCGTTCGGGCTTGTCGAACAACTGGTCGACAATCATGTCGCACTGCTGGGCGAGCAGCGCCGGTACCAGCCCGGAGAATGGGATGACCCGCCACTGCACCTTTTTATCGCCCAGGCGCTTGGCGATCTCAAGGCCGAGGTCGACCGTGAGCCCACGCGGTTTCTGCGCTTCATCGAAGGACACCAGGGGCGGTGAATCCATCCCCGAGCAGTAGGTGAGTTTGTCGACCGTTAATAGGCGATCCGGCACCTGCGGTGCAGCGCAGGCCCATTGAGTACAGAGACCGAGGGAGACAGCCACCAGCAAGGCGCGGCGTTTATGCATGACCAGACACTCCAGTTCGTGGGTACAACGGGGGGCAGGACTCAACAACGTCAAAACACAGCAGGTCTTTGTTATTTTTCGGTTTGCAGGAACTGGATCAGCGCCGGCACCGTGCCTTCGATGTGCTCGCGCACCACGGCTTCGGCGCGGGCGGCGTCACCGGCGCGAATCGCATTGAGGATCACCGCATGTTCCTGGCGTGCGCTGAGGGGTTTTTCGCCGTGTTGCAGCCACAGACGCATGGGCGCTTCCACCAGCGAATAGAGCGCCGATATCTGCTTCAACAGGCGCGGCCGACCGCTGAGGCTGCACAGGTATTCGTGGAAGGCGCGGTGGCGGCTGACCCACGCGGCGCTTTCGTCGCGGTAGTCGTCCATCTCATCGAGCATGCGCTCCAGCGCCGCCAACTGACGCTCGCCGATGCGACCCACCGCGACGCGCACCGCCAGGCCTTCGAGGGCACTGCGCATTTCGAAGACCTCGTGTAATTCATCGATATCCAGTCCGCTGACGATGGCGCCACGGTTCGGCCGCAACGTCACCAGGCCCTGTGCATCCAGGCGGCGGAAGGCTTCACGTACCGGCATGCGGCTCATACCGATCTCGCTGGCGATGTCTTCGGCGATCAGCCGGTCACCTTTGCGATAGCGACCACCACAAATAGCATCGAGCAGGAAGTTGTAGGCCTCCTCCTCTGCGGTGAGGGGCTGACGGTCAACATAAGCGGGGGCAAATTGCATCGGCAGCACCTTTTGAATTTTTGTATCCAATTATCCACGAATACAAAAAAGCAGAATATGTGCCAACTTTGCCGAGATGAGCCAAGTGATTGATTCAGGTTGAATAGATTGCAAATATCGAAGGATAAGCGGAGGGCTTGCGTAGGAGATTGCTACGAAATGGCTCATGAACGCCCCATCAGTGGGCACAAGTAACACGTACGGTTGGGTGTGGGGGGGGACGTGGTACAGCCCGCTTGGGCCGTTGAGTGTGAACCTGGCGTATCCGATTCGTACGCCTGAGAACGCGCAGAAGCAGGTGTTTCAGTTCTCCATGGGGCAGACGTTTTAAAGGGAACTCAGTAGCCGTCATCGGGTCGGCTGATATACGTAATTACCTTTAGCCGCAAGGTAGGGCCCGATGAAACAGACGTCCCTCGTCAATGCGAAGCCTGTGGGCACTATCAAGCAGGCTTTGTACATGCCAGATTCAGCGCGACAGCGTCCAAACAAACGTTGCCTGACTACGCAGGATTTCGGCTCTTGTCGGCACATTGAAACAGGTGCCGTTTTCATCATCGCTTCAGGCGCATCGGCAAAGTCGTTTCCTCTCGAGAAATTTGCGCACGTGCCGATGATCACGATGAATGGCGCTATCTCCATGTTTCAGGACACCGACGTCAAACCGTATTTTTATGCCTGCACGGATAGAAGCTTTTCCGAACAGCAGCCGGAATTATTCAAACACGCCATGGCGATCAGCCAGAGGGTCGCGCTTTGGGAAGACCACGCGCGATCGTCGCGTGCTCGCCCAGCCGGACGTCTGTATCCGCTGACCAAAGCTAAAAGACCTTCTTGGCTGGATTCTATGCTGGGTAGACGCCGCACGTTGGTCGTCAATCATCCCTTGCTGCCCCATCGCAAAAGACTGCTGGGATTCAGCAAAGACATGAGCCAGGGCTTCTTTGACGCAAGAACCGTGGCCTATCTGGCGATACAGTTGGCCTTCCACGTCGGATTCAGCAAGGTTTTTCTCGTCGGGGTGGATCTGGACGAAAACGCTGGAAGGTTTTACGAGACCCAGGAATCGAAAAACTCTCCCTGCGGACTCGACCAACACTACTTCACGCGCATACTGCCGTCGCTCGAGTTGATGTCCAAAAAGGTCATGGGCGAGGACTTCATGGTTTATAACCTCTCTGACATTTCAAGAATTCCGGACAGTGTGGTCCCGCAGGTCACGCTTGCAGAGGTTGAGACGATGCTCGGGTAGCAAGCATCGTATTTTATCGCCAGTGACCCACCGACTGTTCTGGCTCGCAGGCGCAACGGAGTACGCAACGGTCACCGTGAGCCACCCTTGGCTCCATAGACGTCGATTTTGCGTGCTGCGCCCATGCTTTTTTCCAGGCAATAAAAAACCGCCTCTCGGGCGGTTTCGGTTCTGCAGGTGGTGATTACATTCGGTCTTCGGCGTATATCTCGGCGCTGATAATCGCACCGCCCCACCGGCGCTCGCCAATGCCGAGCGGTACCGGGTTACCGGAGGCCGTGGTGTTCTTGGCGCTGCCGAAGGCGTAGCCGGGTGTGTTCTCTGGCGCCGCGCTGGTCTTGAGGCCGCCGGCTTGGGGGCTGAGCATTTGAATCACGCCGCCCAGCACCATCGATCCACCCATCATGATCAGCGCGGAACCGAAGGGGGCACCGGCGCCGAACGTGCCGCCTGTTATGACAAGGCCGACAACAATCAGCACAGCGCCGATGATGGTTTGCAGCGCCCCGCCGCGTTTACTGCCGGTGATGATCGGGGCAATTCGAATATCGCCGCCGCCCGCAAACCCAAGTTCCTTTTCTGCCAGGTTCGTCTTTCCTCGGAATACGGCGAACTCAATCCCCCGAGACTTGGCGTTCGATAGGAAGCGTTCAAATCCGGGGATCTGCACACACAGCGCCTTGATCGCCTCTGCTGGTGAATTCACAGCCATGCGGAAGGACCGGCCAAACTGTCGAAGTTGACCGTAAAGCAAGATCGTGGTCATGGGCTGATAATTGATGGCGAGCGCTGCCATTGACTTTTCTCCGGACAATGAAAAAGCCCGCCGAAGCGAGCCTTTGATGAAGTGGTGCTGACTATAGGCAACCTTGCAGTGCAGCCAATCGCTTATTCGCAATCCAGTTTCCGACCACCACGTAATACTTCGCTTCGGCCCCCGAGCCTTTAGGCTGGATGTCAACGAAGTACTGGGATCCCTCGGTGAACACGGTGTAACCCGTATCGCGGCCAGGCTGAAGAGTTGCCCCAGGCGTACCGCCGAAGATCGACTGGTTCTGCCATTCGTACTGGACGCATTTAGCGAGCGTGGCGTCCGTTTTTTTGGAAGTGAGAACCTTGTAAGGGCCAGATTGGCGAGCCTCGTTCATGGTTGGCGCCATACACCCAGCCAGCATCACCACCGCTATAGGTGGTGCAGCAGGAATGGGCCAGGGCCGAAGGTACCTGACTCTTCGCTGGGCAACGCTGTGTCAGTACCCAGGTAAATCCCGGCGTGGTTCGGGTGTACTGTCCGCCCCACATGCATAACAATCATGTCACCGCGCTGCGGCCCGTCGACCCGCACAAAGCCAGCCGCCTCGCAGTGCTGTTCTCAGCGCTTTCCCACCAGCCATAGACGCGCTGGAAGGCTTCGGACTCCAAACCCCATTCGCGCTGGCAGAAGCGGACGTTGCGCAAAGCATCGATAAATCCACAGCGGCCAGGGATCGACAAGCTGGAGCAAGTCGCAAGGCAACTGACAGCGCAGTAGCGTAATTGCATGGACTTGACCGCTCAATTGCATTGCTACTGACCACCCAATTGCATTGCCGCTGACCAGTAATTTGCATTCGCACTGACCACTCAATTGCATTCGACTTGACCAGGTGCTGAGTGAACCGACTACTTTTCATTTCAACGATTTGCTCTTAGATAAAGAAAAACCGGCCATAAGGCCGGTTCTCATTTTCACTTGAATAAATCTACAATTTCTTCTCGAGGGGTAAGGCCGGAAGTTTATCCAGTCAAACCAACATGGCTAGTTTGCACCTGCTTCTGGCAGTGACGAAATCAAGGCGCAACCGCAAGCACAGCGATGCCCGTAAAACGCAACCGGAATACCCTTATCGCGAAACACCGGGTGCCCCTCGGCAATCACTGTCCGACCATGCCCGGGAATCGGGCAATCCACGGGGTCGCCCTGTCGAGCAACACCAATGCCCCTGAAAACCATGACCGCGGAACCCGATAGAACAGTGCCGCCGCCCGTTGTTTTGTCGCCGATACGAATGATGCCTTTCATGCCTTACCCCAACAGCCGCCATTCAATGTTTTCCTCGCTGACTGTGATGATGTCGGGGAGCAAAAAACGGGGCTCGTGACTCTGAACCTTCAGGGTGGGCATGATCTCGTTCTTCTCGAAACGGCGGATGACGCCATCGCTGAACCTCGAGTAAGCATCGCGACTCAGGCGAGCAGCCTGCCAGTAGCCTGCCTGCGGACAAGCCTGGCCGCTGGAGCAGGTCGGTTCGGGGTAGCTGGCTTTGATGAACGCTGGCGAATCGGGTGTTGCTCTGCCGGTCGCTGGCTCAAGGAGCTTGGCCTTGGCCAACTGATGGATCAGCGCTTCGCTGGGCTTTTTCGGCGGGACATTGGCCAGCCGGGCTTCCAGCCATTGCAGTTTGCCGTCCCAGGCGGGTAGCTTGGCCGGGGGCAGGGGGAGGATTTCGTTGATCTCGGGGACCTTCGGGTCCGCGTAGGAGTAGTTCGCAAGCACTCTCCAGATTTTCTCATAACGTTCAGCGCGCTCAGGGTCTTCCTGTTGGCCGAGGTAGTCCGGCTTATTGGTGGAAAGAGGCCCGCGAAATGCGTCTTCAAGACGGCCAGCGGAGCTTTCATTCCCTGCCATCACTCCCATCTGGAAGACCTCAAGCGCATCTTGGTATCGGCCCTCGTTTTTTAGGTCGATACCCAAAGCCACAGCAGCCTTGCCATGGCCCTGTTCAGCCGCACAGCGACGCATCTGACGGGCCACATCCGGCGCGATGTCAATCGGCACCAGTATATCCCCCACCTCGTACTGCGCTTGGGCGCTTCCCTGATCAGCCGCCTTGCGGAAATAACGCAATGACATAGCTGCGTCCTGCTTCAGGCCGGCTGAACCGTTCTTCAGGAAGAGACCGATAAAGTAATATCCCGTCGCCACGTTTACGTCGATCAATTGCTGACTCAGGCGTAGATGGTCCGCGCCCCCGAGCATGAAATGGCCGCGCAGGGCGCCGTTTTGCAGGTTGATATTGGCTTTGTAATGACCATTCTCGGCCGCAATGCGGTACAGCCGCGCGATCTCCAGATCGACCGTCTTGTCCTGCTTCAGCAGGTTGTTTTTTTGCAACCAACGGGCGTACTGGAACAACTCATCGGATTCGGCGGACGGCACAGGGATCTGCTCATGCACGCAGGTAAAGGCCAGCTTGGCTTTGATCTCGGTCAGCGGGTTCACGGAAGTGTCCTGGGTCGGGTGAGTAGGGGCGCTGCCGTTATCGCAGGCGGCCAGCAGCAGGCTGGTGAGCAACAGGAACCGGCGCATCAGTCGAGGTCTTTCACGGTTTTTTCGCCGTAATAAAACTCGACGAGCGGAGCGTCTGGCGTCATTTTTTTCGGTTGGCGATCTTTGTTTTCGTCGATAATCTTTTGCCAAGCCTTGAACGCCTCCTCCGGATCATCTTGCGCCCCCCTCGTGTCCGTATGCAGATCCCACAACCGACGGCGCATCGCTTGGGTCACACTCATCCACTCATGGGCAATATTCAGCTCACTGTCCACCTGCATGCTGCGGGTGTTGATGTTGGCCGAGCCGTGGGTGGTGAACACGTCATTGACGATCATCAGCTTGGAGTGGATGTACACCGGCATCCAGGGCTTGCCGGCCGGCGAATCGGGTGCAACCAGCGAGCACACGTGGATTTTCAGGCCCGGTCGCGGGGACGGGACGAGCGTACTGTTCTCAATCGCCTTGATTTGGTCGTTGAGCACGGCCTGCCGGTACTCATTGTTTCTGGCGGCATCCCGTTGGGCATCCCGGGCTTTATCGCTCATCTCGCCGCCGCCCAGTGCGTCGGTCAGGAGGGTGAACGTGATCAAGGCCCTTTGTTCAAGGAGTTCAGCCAAAGTCGGTGTCTGCGCGTTTGTTTGGGCTTTAGCCTGTTCAATGCGCTGTAACTTAGTGATTGCAGGAATGGTCTCGCCCCGCCCGAGGCTTTCGAGCATACGCTGGGTGTTTACTGCACCTGGGCCTACTCCATCTGGGCTGGCATTGGTGATCACAAACAGATGCAAGTTGCCATGTAAGCCCGGATCCCGCCCTGCGCGGGTCTGATCAGCCGCCGCTTTATTGATGGCCTCGGCCAATGGCGGCCAGCGAAAGTACTGGTTCTCGATGTAAATGAATTGGGTCGCGTTGTTGACGGCTTTCAGGTAGAGCTTTTCGATGTCGCGCTTGTTTTTGTCTTGCGGTTGGGTACGGACGATCTGCGCGATTTGTCGGGTGGTGCCTGGGGTGCATTGCAATTGTGGCCCCACCTGCATGGCCTGACGCGACGCAAGCAGATCCTCACCGGTTTCCTTACGCCAGGCAGTGGCGAAGTTATGGTGCAGGTGCTCCAGAATGGGCCCGCTGACCTGGCTGGAAATATCCTGGCGTGGAGTATCGCCTCGGGGGCCACAATTGGGTGCGGGCTTACTGCCCTCGGAACGGTTCAGCGCCGTGTGCTTATCAGTGTCCCAGTACTCGTCGAGCATGTTATGGCCCATGACAAAGCCGACGGCGCTGTCCGTCTGTTCATAGTCGACCAGGACTGTCTTCTGATGGTGGGTCGCGGCGATGGCCATCGCGCCCAACGTGTAGGGACTGAGCTGCGGGTCGAGGCTTTTATATTTGGCCTGATAGGCAATTTCAGCTCGTTCATACACGCTGAAACCGCGACCGACAAATACCGGCACATTGCGAGCCACTCGCATCGCAGGTGCCAGGTGATCGGCGAACGCACATCGGGAAAACCATTGCCGATCCTCGGCATATTGGTCATCGGTGGAGGGTTGCAGCGCCCTATCTGCGATACGGTACGGGCCTTTGCCGGGCAGGTTGGCTTCGCCCCCTGCCCCAGCAGTATTAAACGGCGCCTCCCAACCCAGCACCCGAACCTCGACCCCTTCCCGGGCTTTGATCATCAGCAACTCACCGATGCTCGGCGCACGGCCGTCACGGATGAAGAACATCGACGGCTGAAAACCCCAGCAGATGATGTCCACGGTCTTAGTGGCTTTCGCGATAGCCAAATGCACGGCCCTGAAGGCTTCTTCGCCATTGATCAGCGGTTGATAGGTAGCCATCGCTGGAGGGTACTCGGTGTTCTGCACGTACCAGGGCGAGGTGCAGGTCACCTGCTGGGTGTGTTGCAGGGCGACAGGGGTAACGATGTCGGGTTCAGTCATGAGGTTTTCCCTTCCTGGTCACTGATTGGGCTCATCACGGCGGCGTACAGGGCCCGGTGATCCGTGTGGGATGTGGGTTGGCTCACCTCGGTGTCGGCTTGTGAGAGATGATTGTGCATGCCGCCATTGGCCAGGTGTGCTTGTTCGGCATTGCGGTAGTCGGTCGGCACCGGGATTTGGTAGTTCACGCCGTTGGCCAACTCCATTCGATACTGTTGGGTCACAACCTCGTGGTCGATCAACACCTGCCCGGTCTTGTCCAACACGCCTTGCTTGAGCACTGCACCGTCGGCGTAGATCGTGTAGGGCATGCCTGCCCAGCCTTGATTAGAGGCATTCGGGGTTTGCGGTACGCTGAACCGCAACATTTGTTTGGACAGGCTCTGTGGATACTCTGGATGCGAGGCCGTCAAGCTGGCCGGGCCGCTGTAGTCAAAATGCGCCGACTTAACGTTGTAGTCCCCCTGGGTACCAGACTCGATGCAGTTCTGATCCAGGGTGATGTAGCTGCCACCGGCATTGAGGGTGATTTTCTTTTTAGCGACGATGCGAATTTCATCTTCAGTGCTGGTAATGCTCAACCCATGGCGGGCCATAACTTCCAGCGTGTCGTTCTGTGCCTGCACACTCACCGGTCCCTGGTTGGCGATCAACTTGATGCCCAGTTTGCGTACAAACAGGCTTAACCCTTGGCCCACACCCATAAACAGTCGTTTGACCACGCTGATATCGGCCTCAGCCCCAGCGTTGATCATCAGGTTGTTTTGCGCCGCCAGTTGCAGATGCTTGCCGCTGGTCAGGGCGACGCCCTGGGGAGCGCTGAGCAACAGCACGGACGAGGTGAGCTGCTCCAGATCTTGCTTGAGTAACGTCAACTGGGCCTGTACGTCCGCCGGATCCGCGTTAGCGGCTTGGGCATCGGTCGACAACCCGCTCAATTGATCGCCGGCCTGTTGTAACCGGCCCAACGCAGCACTCATTTCGAGCATCTGACCTTGGGCTTTAGGCTGTGCGTCGGCACTGATAAACAACCCTTTCCCACCCCGAATTGCCCCCCAACCGTCGGTGCGCAGCTCAAAGCCTTCACCGCGCTTTTGCTTCTGCGCATCGACCAGGTGCCCGAGGTTGAGTTGGCTCTTGCCGCTGTGCTCGGTACTGAGCTTGATGTGCTCCTGCCCGCGCAGGTCTTCCATGCGCAGCTTATTGTTGGCTGGCGTGCGCA
>NZ_CAXAPA010000032.1:0-6848 GCF_963970835.1 Pseudomonas sp. EA_15y_Pfl1_P101
GTTGCCTTTCACACCAACCTGCACGCTACCGTCGGTGCCGACCTTTACCTGCGCACCTTTCTCACCCGTTGGCCGCGTCGATTCAGTACCGTTGCCTTTCACGCCAACCTGCACGCTACCGTCGGTGCCGACCTTTACCTGCGCGCCTTTCTCACCACTGGGCAGCTTCGATTCAGTACCGTTGCCTTTCACGCCAACCTGCACGCTACCGTCGGTGCCGACCTTTACCTGCGCACCTTTCTCACCCGTTGGCCGCGTCGATTCAGTACCGTTGCCTTTCACGCCAACCTGCACGCTACCGTCGGTGCCGACCTTCACCTGCGCACCTTTCTCACCCGTTGGCCGCGTCGATTCAGTACCGTTACCTTTCACACCAACCTGCACGCTACCGTCGGTGCCGACCTTTACCTGCGCGCCTTTCTCACCATTCACCGGCGTCGCTTGTTTGCCATTGCCTTTCACGCCAATTTGCACGCCAGTGCCAACGTCAACTGGCAACTTGGCGCTAAACCCCCTACCCGATAACACGCTGCGCATTGCTTTGAAGACGAGTTCAAACATTTCAAACAATTTTTCCAAAGCATCGGCATTAACCGTAATGTCCTTGGCGGCCTCTTTAGGAGAGTCGTTGCGCGGAAGCGCGTTACTCCTTGAACTAAGGCCTGCCAGCGAACCACTGGCCTTTTCTATGTCCTTCAAGGTGTCCGCTGTGGGCGAGTTTGCCGTATGGAGCGCTGGTTTAAAAGCCGAAACATTATTCATCGGTATATTGGACATCTGCTTAATCTCACCTTTAGTTTTGCGCCGCCCTAAAACAACTTACTAACATCGGCAGCAATAGAATAGAACCGGAAGCAACCGTCATCACTTCACAGTCCTTACTTTCGTGGGGCGCAGAGCTATCGAGTTCCAAAAACCCATCTTCACATAAGGAAACCAAAATGGAAAATCAGACTTCGCCTCATAGACCATCAAGAAAATCAAAGCCTCGACCCTATGCACCACCCACAGCACAGATACACAAGGTAATAAACAGCCCCAACCTTAAACTAATGAAATCATTAAGCCAGAACAACTTTAGTCCATTCATGTTAGTTCGTACACACGCGCACAAACCAAACAACGTGCCCCCCCCCCGGAGAAAACCCAATGCAACAAAAACACAAACACCGACCACTTGCCCAGTTATCACCTCATGTAAAAAATAAACGTCAACATGCCAATGCCCCGCTCCAAGAAAGCACCGTTAAACCATTTAAAAAAAAGAGCGCCGATGGCGCCCCTCTTGAGGTGTTTTAAAGCAGTATCAATATAAACTTAATCTTTCAGAACGGGTGCCATCCCAAGCAAGAGACCCACCTTGTCCAGCTCGGTCTCGCGGCGCATCGCATTGAACAATTCCACCGCCTCCGGGTAATTACGCGTCAGCATCGCCAACCATTGTTTCAAACGCCCAGGCGCCTGACGCTCGGTCAGTTGCACCACCGACTGGGTCCAGAAGTCCTGGAGCATCGGCTGCATTTCTGCCCAGGTCATCTCAACCACTTCCTCGCCCGCCCGCGCCGCGGCGATCTGCCGCGCCAGGTCCGGCCGTGCCACCAGGCCACGGCCCAGCATGATGTCTTCGGCACCGCTGACTTCGCGACAGCGCTTCCAGTCTTCGACGCTCCAGATATCACCATTGGCGAATACCGGCACCTTGACCACATCCTGTACCCGCGGGATCCATTCCCAATGGGCCGGCGGCTTATAGCCATCGGTCTTGGTGCGCGCATGCACGACGATATGCGCCGCGCCGCCTTCGGCCAAGGCGGTGGCGCAGACCAGGGCGCCGTCCGGGCTATCGAAACCCAAGCGCATCTTGGCGGTCACCGGGACGTGGGCCGGTACAGCGCGCCGGACGTGCTCGACGATCCGGTTGAGCAGCTCCGGCTCCTTGAGCAGCACCGCGCCGCCACGGGACTTGTTGACGGTCTTGGCCGGGCAACCGAAGTTCAGGTCGATCACTTGCGCACCGAGCTCATAGGCGAGGGCGGCGTTTTCTGCCAGGCACACCGGGTCGGAGCCCAGCAATTGCACACGCAGCGGTACGCCCGCGGCGGTGTGGGCACCGTGCAGCAGTTCCGGGGCGAGCTTGTGGAAATACGCAGGGGTGAGCAGGCGGTCATTGACGCGGATGAACTCGGTCACACACCAGTCAATACCGCCGACGCGGGTCAGCACGTCCCGCAGGATGTTGTCGACCAACCCCTCCATGGGCGCCAAAGCAATTTGCATGGAAAACACTCAACAAAAATCGTGGCGCAGTTTACTGGGTTTCCCGCAGCAACCGTTAACCCCCTGTCAGGGCGGGGCCATAACCGTCGAGAAACGCCGCTGGCATGCGCTTGGGCTTGCCAGTGGAGAGCTCAATGCAGACAAAGGTAGTGTGTGCGCGTAGCAAGGTGACGCCGTCACGCGGGCGTACCAGTTGGAAGCGCCGGGTCATCTTCAGGCGCTGGTCCCAGTCGACGATCCAGGTGGCCAGTTGCAGCTCATCGCCTTCGTAGCCTGCGGCCAGGTAGTCGATCTCGTGCCGCACCACGGCCATGGCGCGGTCCAGTCGACGATATTCGGTCAGGTCCAGCCCCAGGCGCTGGGAATGGCGCCAGGCGCAGCGCTCCAGCCAAGACACATACACCGCGTTATTGGCGTGCCCCAGGCCGTCGATGTCTTCAGCGGCGACCTGCAGATCGATGATAAACGGCGCTACCAAATCCCAGCCCATGCCTTGCTCCAGTTGATTAATGTCGGCGGGAGGAGTGTATCAGGCGCTTTGCCGCTCCTGTAGACAGCGGCCGGCCAGCAATGCCAGCACACCGTCGATCACCCGTGGATCGGCGAGCACTTTCTGGTGACCGCCCTGCTCCAGGCGCAGCAGGCGGCTGTCGAACCAGGCTTCGTGAATGGCTTGCGACGCCTTGACCGGGACGAACGTATCGTCTTCGGCGTGCACGATCAGGCCGGGGATATTCATCTGGTAGTGGGCCACATCCAAGTGTTTGAGCGGCATGCCGAACGTCAACTCGACTTCCTGGATAAACGCCGACCGTGCCCGCGCTGGCAAACCGACCCTCCTGGTAAAGTCGCGTAGCGCATCCAGAAAGCGTGACGGCGCGGCAATACTCACCAACGCCTCGGTACGCAAGCCTAACTGCACTGCCAGCATCGCACTGGCACCGCCCATTGAATGGCCGATCACGGCATGCAGCGGCGGCAACTCCGCCGCCGCCTCAAGCATGGCCCGAGCAAAGAGCAGCACATGGGCTTCGCGCCCCGGCGAACGGCCATGGGCGGGACCGTCCAGGGCAATCACCGAATAACCATTGTCGACCAACGCACTGATCAGGCTCGCGAACTGGGTGGGCCGCCCTTCCCAGCCGTGCATCAACAGCAGCGCAGGCCCCTGCCCCCAACGCAAGGCAGACAAACCGAAACGCAAGGTGATGCGCTCCGACTGCGCCAACAGCGGCAGCTCCCAATCGCGCGGCGGTAGATGGCGCGGCGTCATGAAGGCACGACGCATCTTGTTGGCCACCATTTGCGGAGCCAGGTGCCCCAACGTACCGTTGAAGCGACGAATCCAGGTTGGCGTGCCCATCATGAGAGCCCTCTTCTAGCGCACCGCCGACTTGGCGGCACGCAGCACACGGTCAGACAATTCACCAGGACCAAGCGCGCGGGCCAAGGCCAGGCCACCGATCATCAGCGCCATGTCAGCCAGGGCTTTGTCGGTGTCTTCAGGGCTGGCGGCGAGCTGCGCAGCCATCAGCTCGCAGTGCTCATTGAGTGCCTGGCGGAACTCATCCGGCAGACGGCTCATTTCGCCCACAGTGGCCGGGATCGGGCATGCCTGGGCGGTTGAGTCACGGTGCTTGCGCGACAAGTAGAACGCCGCCACCAGGCTTCTGCGCTCTTCTCCGGTCAGCTGTGGATCGATGTCGTCAATCGAGGCGCGACGCTTGGACAGCAACTGAGTAAAGGCCTCCAGCATCAGCGCGTCCTTGCTTTCGAAGTGCGCGTAGAAACCACCGACGGTCAGCCCCGCGGCGCCCATGACCTCCCCCACACTTGGCTCTGCCGGGCCACGCTGGATCAACGCGGCGCTGGCTGCCTGCAGAATGCGTTCGCGGGTTTGCGCTTTTTTATCGCTCATCACTGCCTCCGATGTTAATGAGTTGAATATTATTAACATAATAATATTTGGCAAGCGACAGGTATGACCATTGGTCAGAAGAGAAAAAGCGAGTTGAGAGAGGGATCGGCCAAACGCCAGACAAACAAAAGGGCCATTCAATAATTGAATGACCCTTAAAAATCCCGCAGAGCGGGTAATCGTGGCGTCCCCTAGGGGACTCGAACCCCTGTTACCGCCGTGAAAGGGCGGTGTCCTAGGCCACTAGACGAAGGGGACACAAACCTTCTATACATTGATCAGCGCTCAGAACTGATCGATTCAAGGACCGAGTGACCGCAACCTTGAACCTGTAAAATTGGTGGAGCTAAACGGGATCGAACCGTTGACCTCTTGCATGCCATGCAAGCGCTCTCCCAGCTGAGCTATAGCCCCGGATTTTTCGTCTCGCGACGCAGCATACCTTTCGAAATGCTTGTTTAAACTGGCGTCCCCTAGGGGACTCGAACCCCTGTTACCGCCGTGAAAGGGCGGTGTCCTAGGCCACTAGACGAAGGGGACAAAACCTTCTGCACATCAATTCAAGGACGGTGTGGCCAGACCTTGAACCTGTAAATTGGTGGAGCTAAACGGGATCGAACCGTTGACCTCTTGCATGCCATGCAAGCGCTCTCCCAGCTGAGCTATAGCCCCTCATCGGTGAGGACGGGGCGAATCTTAATGGCGCTTTAGAAGTGTGTCAAATTTATTTTCAACAATTTCTAAAGTTTTTTGCCGGGATAACAATCACTTACCGGTGAAACCCCGGAAAACCGGGGTTTCACCGTTACAGCAGCCTGCTTAGGCGATAGCAGCCAGCAGTTTTTCCCACTCTTTGTTTTCTTTCTTCGACACACCACCAAGCAAATCAAGGGCTTGGCGCAGACGGAAACGCGTCAGGTCCGGGCCGAGAATTTCCATCGCATCCAGCACCGACACCGAACTGGCCTGCCCGGTGATCGCGGCAAACATCAAAGGCATGGCATCGCGCAGCTTCAATTCCAGGGACTCCACCACCGCCTGGATCGTCGCGGTGATCGCATCCTTCTCCCACTGACGCAGGCTTTCGAGCTTCCACAGGATCAACTGCATCAACTGGCGAACCTGATCACCGGAGAGCTTCTTGGACTCAAACAGCTTGGGGTCCGGGTTCACGCCACCGGCAAAGAAGAAGCTGGCCAACGGTGCGACCTGGCTGAATGTTTCCACCCTGCCCTGCACCAGCGGCGCGATCTTCATCATGTACTCAGGGTTCAACGCCCACTGCTGCACTCGGCTGGCGAACTCTTCCACCGGCAGGTCACGCAGCCATTGGCCATTGAGCCACGACAGTTTCTCGATATCGAAGATCGGCCCGCCCAGGGACACGCGGGACAGGTCGAAGTTGTCGACCATTTCCTGCAGCGAAAACTTCTCGCGCTCGTCCGGCATCGACCAGCCCATGCGGCCCAAATAGTTGAGCATCGCTTCCGGCATGAAGCCCATGCGCTCGTAGAAGGTCACCGAGGTCGGGTTCTTGCGCTTGGACAGCTTGCTCTTGTCCGGGTTACGCAACAGCGGCATGTAGCACAGCTGCGGCTGTTCCCAGCCGAAGTACTCGTAGAGCAGGATCAGTTTCGGTGCCGACGGCAGCCATTCTTCACCGCGCAGCACGTGAGTGATGCCCATCAGGTGGTCGTCGACTACGTTTGCGAGGAAGTACGTCGGCAGGCCGTCGGTCTTCATCAGCACTTGCATGTCCATGCGGTCCCACGGGATTTCGACGTCACCGCGCAGCATGTCCGCCACCACACACACGCCTTCACTCGGCACTTTCATGCGGATAACGTGCGGTTCGCCAGCGGCCAGGCGGCGGGCGACTTCTTCTTTCGACAGCAGCAGCGCACGGCCATCGTAGCGCGGGGTTTCGCCACGGGCCTGTTGCTCGGCGCGCATCTGGTCCAGCTCTTCTGCGGTGCAGAAGCACGGGAATGCATGACCCATGTCGACCAATTGCTGGGTGTACTGCTTGTAGATGTCGCTGCGCTCGCTTTGGCGATAAGGACCGTGCGGGCCGCCGACGTCCGGGCCTTCCGCCCAGGTAATGCCCAACCAGCGCAGGGCATCGAAAATCTGCTGTTCCGACTCACGGGTAGAGCGCAGTTGGTCGGTGTCTTCGATCCGCAGGATGAATTCACCGCCGTGCTGCTTGGCAAAGCAGTAGTTGAACAAGGCGATGTAAGCAGTGCCGACGTGGGGATCCCCAGTAGGCGATGGCGCAATGCGCGTGCGGACGGTGGTCATGGCAGGTCTCGAATGGGCGATAAAGCTGAAAATTGAAACAAGGGAGGAATGGTAACAGCCTGGGGTGGTTGGGCTCCAGCCTGGGTGATTCTGATGGACCGCGTCGCCCCCATCGCAGCATGGGTATCTACACAACTTTCGGTGTTGTGTCCGACCAGTGGCGAGGGAGCTTGCTCCCGTGGCGGCTTGATAGTCGCTCGAGCCCTATTGGGTGTAAATCGATCAAAATGTGGGAGGCCCCACTACATCTTCGACGTAGCGCTGTCGCGCATCAAACTGGTTCATCGTAAGGTTATAGAACGCGTGCGGGGCAAAGGCCGTAGCCAGCACTGGTGTGTCAGCACCCGAGTGG
>NZ_CAXAPA010000033.1:0-3497 GCF_963970835.1 Pseudomonas sp. EA_15y_Pfl1_P101
TTTCAGTACTTAAGATTTGACCATATCCAAGGTCATCCCAGTTATCACGCAGTGCTCTCCAGTCTGCGGCATTTGTACGAACAACACCTGTCCGAGTAGTACCAGAAGTAACAGCAGGCGCAGTAGGTGTGACTTCGCCTGTCGCTTTTGCACCTTAGCCAGCTAACCCTCTAATGGTTCCCAAAGCACTCTTTTGACATAAGCCCTGGCTTCTTCTTCAGTTTCAAACTCCAGCACTTCGTACTCATCATTCACCAGCATATTTCGCCAGGATATATTTTTATCCTCAAAAGCCTTAGCCAACTCGCTTTTCATTTCTTCTTTCTTGCCACTTGATCTTAGGCCTTCAACATATATATTAATCGACACGTCTTCTGGCAAACTAAATTCAACAACGAAAATAGTTTTAAGCATGTGGCGAATGTTTTCATAACTCATAATCTACAACCTTATCTATGGTAACGGAGCCGGGAAGATGGTAATTGTCTCCCAAGCCTTTTTACTAGAGTTAAACTGATACAACCCCTCTACACTGCGCAGGTTATCAACTCTAATCGGCGCACCATGAGTTCCCACATTCGCAGCTTTGTTACCACCAGGCAACACTCTCTTAAACCCTCTACCAAGATCAGCCCCAATATCACCCACATCATCAACCGTAACTCTAATTACATCCTGTCCCGGCTGGCGAGTCATAGCTTTCTGTAAGGCCCCGCTATTCCTAACGGTTTGATCAGCAAAAACCAATAGCTCATCACTATGAAATGCCGAAGATAACGGTGGAACTGAAGGACCAACATCACCATTAGGTTTAATAGCAGATTTGGCTCGAAGCATTAAAGCACCATCCGATACTCCACCACCATGAACACTCAAAGAATGTGCATTCGGATGGCTGGTTACAAGGTCAAGTTGCTGCGGGCTAATTTTATCTGGAACAACTTTCGCCCCACTTGTTGTAGCTGTACCAACTGTTTCTTTTGTACCATCTAAAAATCACACAAACATCTAATCCATTGCTACGCTTAAAGCGATCAATTTGATATTAGCGTCGCTTTCCACAAGCGTCCATCTTCCGAAAATTCCATGCGTAGAGCGTACGTCTTAAACTCATACTTCAGCCACTGCTGTACATAGCCGATTAACATATCGACTCTACCTGGCGCCTCTTTGCTAGGCGAGCCTAGCTCTGCAACAACATCTTCAACACGCCATGCTTGAGCTATACGACCAAGCACATCTTCCTTATATGCCGAATAACCTTCGTGAGGCTGCACCAAAAAATGAATGTGATTTAATTTTCCCGAACGAAATCCAATCTCTATGCCAGATTTAATAAACTTATAGAATCTTGTCTTACCTTCCGGGTCATTATAGTTATCCGGGGTTTCCGAAACGGCTGGCAACTCTCCGACTCTTCGACATAAGTCGGTGACTATTCCCCCGCTTTCATCTTGACCAAGAGCCCGAACAAAATCCGACCAAGTGTTCATTATTTAATAACCCCCGTATTGCGATTTCTTTCCACTATTTTTTGAACAGTTTCATCTACTAACTTAGAATCATAACCTCTACTGTTCAGATTTGCCCGCAAAGCTTCTGTGTCACGACAAACTGCACCGCACAGATCCGCAGCATCTTGCTGAATCTGAGCAGGAGTATTTTTCCCGCCATACGTCGGACCTGCAATATGTACATCTCGTGGAACCTCTACAGCAGTAGAGTTTTGGTCTCCAACTCAGTAAGGGGGCGGCCCAACTCTGCTTCCTTTGCTGTGCGCAACGCAGCAAATGAAGGGATATGGTCGTGTTCTAGACCATCTCCAACAACCTCTCTTGCCTTAAGGTTTTTATAGGCGTCGACCTCAAGTTCTTGAACCGCCGTTTTCGAAGGCGCGGATTCTTTTGTACCGCCCCCCTGAACTCCCGCTCCTCCCTTACCCTTCCCAACAATCGAAGCAATAGACGTTTTATCACGCCCTATCGAAGCGCCAGAAGCTGTCAGCACTTCCTTCCCAATTAAAGCCGCTTTCTCCCAGGCCGGCAGCGAGTTGTACAACAACCCCATATCGTTCTGGTTTTCTTCGGTGACAAACTCCTTCAACCGTGATGCGTCTGCCTCAGAAAGGCCGAAGTACCAGCGCAAGCTACTGACACTATCTGCGGTCTGTATCCCCCCCTCATACTCAGACTGATAACCGACGCTGCAAAGCCCTACCTTACCCGCGAGAAATAGGGGTCAGACCACCAATATACATTGGTGCACTAATCGTGGTCTGCCCCCTATTTCCATACATCTTTACCTGCAACGCTCATAGCCATATCAGCACCTTGAGTCTTGCCAGCATTATATGCCTGCTGTATGACGCCAATTTCTGCATGAGCGTCAGCCATATTTCCATTCGGCAAAGATTTTCCTGTTGCTTCAGTTTTGGCCGTTACTCGATCAGCTATCAGAGTTGGCTCATCTGGATTTGCCTGAGCTACTGGACGAGCTGTTTGGTTTACATCAGTAAATGCCGCATCTCCAATTTTTCCCTCTGCGGTGACAACCGGAGAAATACCTTTTGGACCAATTAATCCCCGCCATAGTAACTGTAAAGATCCGCATCAGGCCAACGTTCGTCGTATGCGGTTAATGTGCTTCTTAGGGCCTCACTACGAGGGTCCTCAGAAGGATTCATGTTTGAAATTACAAATTCTTTAATTTCGGGCCACTGAAGCTCACGCATACAAAATGCCACAACTTCAAATGGCGAGTTACCAGACATTAAAATCAATTTAAATCTATTTATAAAACCCTCTCTACAGCCAGGATGTTTTTTTACAAACTCCAAAATATTTAACAAGGACATCTCGTAGGTAATGTCTAGCTCTTCACCAAAAGCGGCCATAGCCATATCGCAAAGTTCGTCAAACTCTTTAATGACGTCATTCATCTCGGCACCCAGGCACCTTTTCTGGAATTGCCAGAATCTGGCACCCAGACTTTTTCTATATATTTCCCTCCCACATCAAACCCTTTTTTAGAAAAAGCTTCTTCTGCTGCGGCTTGAGCAGCCCGACCAGAGGGTTCATAGTGCCCTGATGTATTATCAATATACTTAACTTTGCCGCTCACAATTTTCACCTCTCCCGCAGCAACAACGGGTTTGCCATTCGCTAGATCAATGTGACCACCACCTACCTCATTAAACTTCCGCCCGATCACTAACTGACCATCCTGAAGAACGACATAGTTATATCTTCCTGTGCCTTGGGTCAATTTTGTATCTGAGATTAGCTTTGGAACACCGGTTGGATGATCTGGGAATTGATTGGAAAAACTAGGCGGCGCTTGCTTGTCTACAGAACCGGCTGTTGCTTTTGCCCCGGCCTCCTTTACCGGATGGGTGTACGGCATGCCAGCCTCAGCATCCGGCGAGGCAGTCGAGGAGTATGGTGCCTTTCCTGCACCTGTCTTTTTTGCACCGTTTGCCCCAAGGACGAAAACCTCGC
>NZ_CAXAPA010000034.1:0-3173 GCF_963970835.1 Pseudomonas sp. EA_15y_Pfl1_P101
CGCTGAGTATCGTTGGACGAGCTACCGAGCAAATGCACAGCTGGAACCTTCAGCACTTATAACGCCTCATGATTGTTATAAAGAATTGGGTAGTAATGTCGATCAGAGGGCTGAGGCGTATCGTCGTCTTTTCAAGGATGAGCTTCAGCAAGAAGTAATCGACCAAATCAGAGATGCTACAAATGGAAATTACGTATTCGGAACGGGAAAGTTTGCGTCGCAGATAGCACAAGCTTTGGGTAAGCGAACAGTTAGAGGATTCGCTGGCCGCCCAAAGAGATGATTTTCAAACGTCAATTGTGGTCTGACCCCTATTTTCTCTGGGCGGTAGCGTCGGGGGCGCGTTGGCGGGAGCGGCAGCGCCGTATCTGGCAGAAACAATCAGGGACAGGACCAAGGGCGACCCCACAGCCAATCTGATGGCCCATGCGGTACTGGGTGCTGTGCTCGCCAAGGCTGGCGGTAACTCAGCACTTGCTGGCGCAGCCGGTGCTGTTGCGGCGGAGGAAACCGCACGTCTGATCAAAGAGAACCTGTATGGCGATGTCAGTAACGAGAACCTGACCCAGGCGCAAAAGCAGACGATCTCCAGCCTCGCGACCTTGGCGGGTGGCCTTTCAGGATCGTTGTCCGGCAAGGGCGCACTGGATGCGGTGGCAGCAGCTCAGGTTGGGAAGAATGCGGTTGAGAATAACTATCTCAGCGTGCCGGAAGCGACCCGTAAGTTTGTGCTTTCACGCAAGCAAATGCTGGGCACCATCACTGAAGATGAACAGGACGAACTCGCCTACATAGACGTTATCGATAAAAGTCGAGACGAAGCGATTCGTGGGGCGTGCACTGCCGGGAATTTATCCAGTACCGCGTGCGGCAACTTGATTGCCCCTGCTCAGAAAGCCCTCGACGGATATGGGGAAAATGTCGCGTACAACTTACTTTATAAAGATGTTTACCGTGTTGATGCGGCGAATGCGGAAGCCGTCCTCCGGGGTTTGGACGCCGATAGCATTCTCCGCGACATCGTAATAACGGACCTCGCGAGCCGCTCTGAAAAGACGCGGGCGGAAGTTGAGCAGCAGTATGACTTTGTCATGACGATGCATGCAATCACGGTGGCGATGGCTGGTGGGTACGGATTAAAAGGGCTAACCTCCGGTGTAAAAGTGCCTGCATCGACTTTGATTACTGGAGAGACCAAAGTTGTCGGCGCAAAAGACGCTGCGTCCAGGAATGCGAATGCAACAAGCATGCTTACGGATTCGGAAGCCGCTGCGCTGGTCGAGAGAAATGTAATAGAAGGAACGGCTAAGGGAGCTGCACCAAAAGTGGCGGCAGAGGGAAAGGTAGGAGGGCAGACCTTCCAAGATGTCAATCAAACCTCTCGTCCGCTCAATGAAGCGGACCCAAAAATACCGTCGTTGATCACGGATAGAATTGCAGATAAAGCCGCGACGAATCCTGGCAAGCTTTATCCAAACGGAAATATGAAAGATGCCCACGCTGAAATTGGTGTGATTCAGCAAGCATATAGCTCTGGTAAAACCGCCGGAGCGGACATGTCCATGACAGTTGCAGGAAAGGATGTATGCGGATTCTGCAAAGGTGACATAGCCGCTGCCGCAGAAAAGGCTGAGTTGAAATCTTTAACCGTAAGAGCTATAGATGATAAAACAGGACTTCCGAAAAATTATTACTGGGAGTCAGGTATGAAGTCCATAAAGGAGAAAAAATAGATGATAATTGGAGGGTATACGCTTAGTCCTGAACACGGTAGATTGCAAATCCCTCTTGTTCATCAGCCGACTATGGAAGATGTTAAATCGATTATATATGAATATAGTAAATTCGATGGCGTCACTTCATTGTCTATTACCCCTGCACCTGAAGCTGGGCCTTACGAAATCAATCTTTATGCTGATTCTGGAAATTATCTTCTGATGTTAAATCAATATCTGGATGATGGGGGGCACGTTGTACGCACCCTTAATAATACGTCGGCCGGAACAAAACTGATTGATATTCTGGGTGATTGCTATCAAGCGAATTCAATTACGAGAGATATAGGGGTCGTTATTTCTTGTTTTCAAGAGTTTTTAAGCTCTGGTGATGTAAGTTTATCAGTATTAAATGTGTAGAGCAAAAAAAAAGGTGCAAGTAGAATACAGGGTTAGGTGCAAAAGCTACAGGCGCTGCTGCAGAAAAGGTAGATGATGTTGTAGCTCCATCGTCTAAACCTGAATGGTTGCAGCGGCTTGATGCGGGTAATGAGTTTAATAAGGAAATAGGGGTCAGACCACGATTAGTGCACCAATGTATATTGGTGGTCTGACCCCTATTTCTCGAATTGTCGACTCTGATCCTGCTTTACGCGATGCTTTGCAAGCGGCGTTGGATTCAGGAAAAGCCAAGGTTCAAGGTGTAACAGTCAAAGTCGGTGTTCCCGCCCCCAGTAAAACAGGTGTAGCAGAATTTAAGGTGGAACCATGGACCAAGAAGTAATTCAGTGCGAGCGCTCGGGCGTAAACCCGAAATGGACCTCCTTCAAAAGTGTGCTGGGGCGCATAGCCAAGGGGCCACACGTCTCAGATGAATACGAGTTGAATGGCATCCGTGAATATGTTGAGCGCGGCGATGCATTTGCGAAGCCATCAATGCCTGTACCGAATAGTGACAACGTTACGCGTAGTAGCTCCGAATGGATGGCCGTCACACGAGCCCACAAGGTATTGGCAACCGCACCAGATAACCCGCAATGGCTTCTGGAATTGGCCCATTGGCTGCGCTATTACCAAGTAGGAATTTGGCAGTTGTTCTTCTGGGCGGGTCAGTTCGACATTATTGCCAAAGCGGCAGGCAATGATCGACGCCGCCAAAACTACAGCATCCAAACCGCCACCAATATGATGGCCGCCATGGCGATCCTAGGCTGGAAGGATGCCGTCATCGATCAGGGCTATCTCACCCATGCGGCTCTCAATCGTGGGCATCAATTAGTGATTGAGTACGAAGAGCAACACCGCCGCGCCCAAGCCTTTATGCTGCGGACGAAATCGGGGTCAGACCACGTTTTCAGCGAAATCCATACAAGTGTTTAACTTTTTTGTGATGTTTCATTAACGTATATAACGGTTTCCGCTATTTATAACGATTCGTGCTCTTTAAAAATTTGATTT
>NZ_CAXAPA010000035.1:0-3099 GCF_963970835.1 Pseudomonas sp. EA_15y_Pfl1_P101
CCGGCCTCCTTTACCGGATGGGTGTACGGCATGCCAGCCTCAGCATCCGGCGAGGCAGTCGAGGAGTATGGTGCCTTTCCTGCACCTGTCTTTTTTGCACCGTTTGCCCCAAGGACGAAAACCTCGCCTGACGCCTCCGTCGCCAATTTCCTTTTCGCAAAGGCAGCGGCAACGATCTCTGAAATTCTCGCTGCCAGACCTACACCTGTGAGCGAAATGGCCGTCTCATCGATCGCCGTGACCGGTTCAGCCGATTTCCTGGCTAGTACCAACAGCCTCGACATCGCGTCTTTAGGAGCCAAGTCGTTGGTCGAGACGTTAATGATTTCCGTCGCATGCGCTTCTGCCTGTTCCCGACCGTATTGATTCCATTTGTCAGCCATGGGCAATTCGCCATAAAGGCCTGTGCCCAGACCATTAAACAGGCTTGTGTCTACAAACTGCTCTTTGGTCGAATTGAACGCATACACCGCTGAGCCATTGGCGATAATTGCGGTGCCGTCCTTCCACGTCAGTGGAATCTTCTGGTCAGCCAGCTCCTGAACCGCCCCCCTGGCGATCGCCAAATCACGATCAAGCCAGTACCGCGTCGGGTCGCTGCCCCATTTCTTTTCCAGCGCATCCAAACGGTTTTGTTCGACGGCATCGACCTTCGATCCTGCTGCCATACGCAGCAAGTCTTCCCATAAGGCATCCGATTTCGGCTTGCCCTTGGTCTTCTCCAACTCTTCAGCTTTCTTCTTGAGAAGTGGCACCTCTTGGGTGAGGTGAAGCTGTCGATTGAAGACTTCGACGCCGTAGCCTGCGCCGCTCCCAACAGCGGCGCCGCCGATACCATTCCCGGCGCCTGCTCCAGCGCCTATCCCGGTCGCGACCAAAGCTGCGAGGTTGTCCTGGCTGGCCTCAGATAATGTGCTGTTTTCCAGCGCCTTTGCGATCGAGGGCATCAGAGCCGCGGAAGCTCCAGCTCCCAACGCACCACTTTGCACATTACCGCTGGACAACCCAATGGCGGCGCCTGCCAACGCGTGCAACATGACACGTGCCGCGCCACCTTCAGCCCATGCCGCCCGGGTGGCCGCGTCCGATTTCGGGTTCAGGGATTGCGCCTCGGCGTAATCACCTACTCGCTTGAAGATCTCGCTGGACGCTGTATTGGCAACGATACCCACCGTCGTACCCGCAGGCGCGCCACCCAGGCCGGCGGCGATCAGGCCCGTCGCGATATCGGCCATCATTTTCTTGTCGCCACCAAACTGCCAACGCTTGGCTTCCGTATAAGCCATATCGGCGGCACGGGCGGTCTCAGCGGCACCGGGCGCACCAGCGTCAGCCTGCTCTCTCGCTGCCAATCCAAGCTTCTTAGCCTCATCCGCCTTCGCCTTGCCCACCGCACTGATCACCCCACTGGCCAACTGCGCCGAGCTCTGAATCAGGTCGATACGTTCCTGCATGGCCTTTTCATCAGGCCGGTCGAGCTTCTGATTGGCATTGGCAGTGTCGCGGTTCAACCCCACCAGATCATTGGCGCCTTCGGCATTGCGAACCACAATCGTGCCTTCGCTGACCGCGCTGCGGGTGTAACTGTGGTCTTTATCCTTGAGTGCTATCGGGATGGCGCCGCCCGGCGAGGTGCCGCCACCGCTGCTGGTGGAGACCGAGATGCTCGCCGACTGGCTCTTGATCTCACTGACATTCTTGATATCGCTGACGATCAGCCGATCCGTGCTGAGGCGGTTCTTGTCAGCGCTGGCTTCGCTGGCAATCACCGCGCCTCGCAGGGTGGTGGTCTTGCCGACATTGATGTCGTAGCCGCCCGTGCCCGCATACAAGCCGCTCTGGTCGGTCACGCCCTTGTAGTCGCTGTTCATCTTGGCGGCGGCAAGGTTCGCCGAGGCCGCGACGGTGGAGCCGTAGCAGAACGGTGGCACGCAGATGCTCGCGCCAAAGCCTGCGCTGTTCTGTTTGCTGCGCGACGACTCGGTGTCCTGGAGGGAGATGATAGTGAGGTTGCCGCCAATATCCGCCTTGATCCTGTCCGCGCGAACCTGGGCGCCTTTGAGGGTGGTATCGCCACCGCTTTGCAACAACAGGCTGCCGGTATCGAGGGTGCTGTTGACTTGAGTAACGGAGTTACCGTTGCCATTGTTCCTGGCGCCCTGCGCACCGAGGTCCAGGGTGAAGCCGTTTTGCTCGCCAATATTGAAGCTGGCGCCGATGGCGGTTTTGGTTTTCGACCCTTCGTTTTTGCGGTCGGTGGTGTTTTGTGCGCTTTGCATCAGCACATCGTTTTTGGCCAGCAACAGGGTGTTGGCGGCTTTCAAGCGGCTGCCGGTGATCTGGATATCACCCTGAGTCCCCGCCGCCGCGCCTGTGGCAACAATCGACAAGTCCTGCCCGGCGTTGAGCGTGCTCTGCTTGGCGGTGGCACTGTTGTATTCGCTGCTGTTCTTGCTGCGGTTATTGGCCAGTTCAGTGCCGATCTTGATCAGCGAACCGTTGCCGGGCGTGCCGCCAGTTTTGTTTTTGAAGCCGGAGCTTTGTGCATTGGCGTCCGATGCCTGGCCGTTCAGGTTGTAGGCGGCGAGGGCTGCCTGGGCGATTTTGACGGCCTTGAGTCGTGGGTCATCAGCACTACGGGCCGCTTTGACGGCGTCGCGCATGCTGGTGGCGGTGTCCACCACCGAGCCCGCAATTACCCGCCCTACCGCCAAGCTCCTGGAACTGTCCTTACTGGTCTGACTCGCAGTCTCCATCCCCGAAGTAACGGTGACATTCGCCCCGCTCAACTCCATGTTCTTGGTGCTCACCAGATCGCTGGCCACCACCTTCAACTCACGCCCCGCCGTCAGCGACACATTGCCCGCACTCGAGCCAATCGTGCTGCCGGTCAAGGTCATTTCGTTGGCCGTGCCGTTGTGTTTGGAGCTGTTGATGTAGAGCTTCTGGTTGCCGGTCATGTCGTCCAGACCGAGCTTGTTGCCGGTCAGCACGCCGGTGAGGTCGCGGTTTTTCTCCTTGTGCATGTCGGTGCGGGCGAAGGTGTTTTGCGCCGCGTCTATGGTCAGGTCGCGGCCGGCTTGTACGGCGAGGTCGCCG
>NZ_CAXAPA010000036.1:0-3096 GCF_963970835.1 Pseudomonas sp. EA_15y_Pfl1_P101
ACGGATCAGGCTAAGGTAAAATTTGTGAGTTACTCTGTATTGAGTATTATCGAATTTTCGGCGAATGTTGTCTTCACAGTATAACCAGATTGCTTGGGGTTATATGGTCAAGTGAAGAAGCGCATACGGTGGATGCCTTGGCAGTCAGAGGCGATGAAAGACGTGGTAGCCTGCGAAAAGCTTCGGGGAGTCGGCAAACAGACTTTGATCCGGAGATGTCTGAATGGGGGAACCCAGCCATCATAAGATGGTTACCTTACACTGAATACATAGGTGTATGGAGCGAACCAGGGGAACTGAAACATCTAAGTACCCTGAGGAAAAGAAATCAACCGAGATTCCCTTAGTAGTGGCGAGCGAACGGGGACTAGCCCTTAAGTGGCTTTGAGATTAGCGGAACGCTCTGGAAAGTGCGGCCATAGTGGGTGATAGCCCTGTACGCGAAAATCTCTTAGTCATGAAATCGAGTAGGACGGAGCACGAGAAACTTTGTCTGAATATGGGGGGACCATCCTCCAAGGCTAAATACTACTGACTGACCGATAGTGAACTAGTACCGTGAGGGAAAGGCGAAAAGAACCCCGGAGAGGGGAGTGAAATAGATCCTGAAACCGTATGCGTACAAGCAGTGGGAGCCCACTTTGTTGGGTGACTGCGTACCTTTTGTATAATGGGTCAGCGACTTATTTTCAGTGGCGAGCTTAACCGAATAGGGGAGGCGTAGCGAAAGCGAGTCTTAATAGGGCGTCTAGTCGCTGGGAATAGACCCGAAACCGGGCGATCTATCCATGGGCAGGTTGAAGGTTGGGTAACACTAACTGGAGGACCGAACCGACTACCGTTGAAAAGTTAGCGGATGACCTGTGGATCGGAGTGAAAGGCTAATCAAGCTCGGAGATAGCTGGTTCTCCTCGAAAGCTATTTAGGTAGCGCCTCATGTATCACTGTAGGGGGTAGAGCACTGTTTCGGCTAGGGGGTCATCCCGACTTACCAAACCGATGCAAACTCCGAATACCTACAAGTGCCGAGCATGGGAGACACACGGCGGGTGCTAACGTCCGTCGTGAAAAGGGAAACAACCCAGACCGTCAGCTAAGGTCCCAAAGTTATGGTTAAGTGGGAAACGATGTGGGAAGGCTTAGACAGCTAGGAGGTTGGCTTAGAAGCAGCCACCCTTTAAAGAAAGCGTAATAGCTCACTAGTCGAGTCGGCCTGCGCGGAAGATGTAACGGGGCTCAAACCATACACCGAAGCTACGGGTATCACTTAGGTGATGCGGTAGAGGAGCGTTCTGTAAGCCTGTGAAGGTGAGTTGAGAAGCTTGCTGGAGGTATCAGAAGTGCGAATGCTGACATGAGTAACGACAATGGGTGTGAAAAACACCCACGCCGAAAGACCAAGGTTTCCTGCGCAACGTTAATCGACGCAGGGTTAGTCGGTCCCTAAGGCGAGGCTGAAAAGCGTAGTCGATGGAAAACAGGTTAATATTCCTGTACTTCTGGTTATTGCGATGGAGGGACGGAGAAGGCTAGGCCAGCTTGGCGTTGGTTGTCCAAGTTTAAGGTGGTAGGCTGAGATCTTAGGTAAATCCGGGATCTTAAGGCCGAGAGCTGATGACGAGTTAACTTTTAGTTAACGAAGTGGTTGATGCCATGCTTCCAAGAAAAGCTTCTAAGCTTCAGGTAACCAGGAACCGTACCCCAAACCGACACAGGTGGTTGGGTAGAGAATACCAAGGCGCTTGAGAGAACTCGGGTGAAGGAACTAGGCAAAATGGCACCGTAACTTCGGGAGAAGGTGCGCCGGTGAGGGTGAAGGACTTGCTCCGTAAGCTCATGCCGGTCGAAGATACCAGGCCGCTGCGACTGTTTATTAAAAACACAGCACTCTGCAAACACGAAAGTGGACGTATAGGGTGTGACGCCTGCCCGGTGCCGGAAGGTTAATTGATGGGGTTAGCTAACGCGAAGCTCTTGATCGAAGCCCCGGTAAACGGCGGCCGTAACTATAACGGTCCTAAGGTAGCGAAATTCCTTGTCGGGTAAGTTCCGACCTGCACGAATGGCGTAACGATGGCGGCGCTGTCTCCACCCGAGACTCAGTGAAATTGAAATCGCTGTGAAGATGCAGTGTATCCGCGGCTAGACGGAAAGACCCCGTGAACCTTTACTATAGCTTTGCACTGGACTTTGAATTTGCTTGTGTAGGATAGGTGGGAGGCTTTGAAGCGTGGACGCCAGTCTGCGTGGAGCCAACCTTGAAATACCACCCTGGCAACTTTGAGGTTCTAACTCAGGTCCGTTATCCGGATCGAGGACAGTGTATGGTGGGTAGTTTGACTGGGGCGGTCTCCTCCTAAAGAGTAACGGAGGAGTACGAAGGTGCGCTCAGACCGGTCGGAAATCGGTCGTAGAGTATAAAGGCAAAAGCGCGCTTGACTGCGAGACAGACACGTCGAGCAGGTACGAAAGTAGGTCTTAGTGATCCGGTGGTTCTGTATGGAAGGGCCATCGCTCAACGGATAAAAGGTACTCCGGGGATAACAGGCTGATACCGCCCAAGAGTTCATATCGACGGCGGTGTTTGGCACCTCGATGTCGGCTCATCACATCCTGGGGCTGAAGCCGGTCCCAAGGGTATGGCTGTTCGCCATTTAAAGTGGTACGCGAGCTGGGTTTAGAACGTCGTGAGACAGTTCGGTCCCTATCTGCCGTGGACGTTTGAGATTTGAGAGGGGCTGCTCCTAGTACGAGAGGACCGGAGTGGACGAACCTCTGGTGTTCCGGTTGTCACGCCAGTGGCATTGCCGGGTAGCTATGTTCGGAATAGATAACCGCTGAAAGCATCTAAGCGGGAAACTAGCCTCAAGATGAGATCTCACTGGGACCTTGAGTCCCCTGAAGGGCCGTCGAAGACTACGACGTTGATAGGTTGGGTGTGTAAGCGCTGTGAGGCGTTGAGCTAACCAATACTAATTGCCCGTGAGGCTTGACCATATAACACCCAAGCAATTTGACTACTCTAACGAGCATCAGATTGCGGTGTGTGAAGACGATAGAACCGAAAGTTCGATCTCACGAAAACACCGAAAGCTA
>NZ_CAXAPA010000037.1:0-2606 GCF_963970835.1 Pseudomonas sp. EA_15y_Pfl1_P101
GGAGCGATTGCCGCACGCCTCGTCAGTAGAAGATTACGAAGCGCTGCTGCCGTGGAACTGCTCGCCACAGATGCCACGGTAAACCGAGGTTACATCTTGTGGTAGGTGGGGTTTGTGGATCGCACTCATTCAACTCCCACTCACGCTTGAGATTATTTCGCTGGCTATTGTATTCACGCTGTAAGGCTTGATAGTCGCTTCTGGGCGCGACATAAGTGTGATCCACCTGACGCAACTCCTCTGCGAGTTGCGTGCGCTGGTTAGAGGGCATCGGCACACCTGAATGGTACTCGACGTCCCGGACCACCGCGCGAGCGTCACTCGAGATGCTCGTCCATCCTGATGTGGATGTTGCTGTAAAACTCGCATCATTAGCCGCAGCTTTACCAGTACCTACAACTCCAGTTTCTCCAGAAACCAAACCGGATGGAGTTGTTTTTGCACCAACTCATCAACTGTCGCTCTGATTCAAAATCTTTACCTCGCGCCAGTAAATATTTTCTGGTAAAGGCTGATTCTGATTGAATCGGGAGAAAACTTCGATCACATCGTCAATATTAAACCACTCATCTTTCTTTAATTGAACACGCCCTGCACCAAACGACAGCAAGCTCCCATCTTCAAAGTTCGTGCTGGAATTTGAATGATACCCTCTAAACAGAGCTTTACTTTTTGCGTCATATCTTTCAATAAAGCAAGTGAATCTGCCTCCTGCCACTTGCACATAATTACCGTCGTCGTCAGTTATGCATGCGTATGAGCTTGGACCGTAGCTTTTTAATTTTTTTAACACTTTTACAAGCTGCGCCTGGTTAACGTCAATTAATACGGGACTATTTTCGGCTTCGAGCTTCATATTCCTCACCTTCACGGCACATAAACTGTTGTAGCGCTTTCGATGACTTCGCCTTTTAACCGTCCCTTCCCTTGCGCCCCAAACTGATTGACAAAATAATCGGTGAATTCTTGATAGCTGGTCTTACTAGCAGTTCCGCCTTTCACCTCAAGACCGTGTAATTTACCATTTGCGTCACGGACTACAATGTCATACCTACGATCACCGAGAGGCCCTTTAACGACCATCTCCGTGCCTACAACTTCCATTCCATTTGCTTCTAAATGCTTAGCAAACTCATCTGCCTTAACTGTTCCCGGAGGAGCTAGACCCTTCGGGCTAGCAAATTTTCCGTCAGGGGTTCGATAGCTTCCATCTGAATGCAGATTTACTTCGGGGGCTAGGTCGGTCTCTGGACCAACTTTCTTCCCGCCCGTCGCATCTGGGCTTGCTACCTCTTTTGGACCATTTTACGGCAGGACAATATCGGACTGATCCTATTGCCTACCTCTCTTCTAAAAGTGCTGAAACAACCCTTACACAAAACAGTTTCATTTCGAACTCATCTATAAGATGCTCGCCGCCTCCAGGCCGATAAAGCGAGAGCTTTTCCTGCAGCTCATCAAAGAGATTTTCAAATTTACCAAAACCTTCATTTTCTTCAATTTCATCCAGAAGGGTTTCCGTATCTTTTGCCCATTGAACCGAAATATTAGAACCACTCACAAATTTATCAAGATGCTCAATCAAATTATCTATCGTCATTTTTTCTTTACCGGATTAACAACTGTGACAATACGATCCCCATCCACAGCAATTTGAGCTTTAGGATATTTAGAGTTCATGAGCGTAACTGAGGTACCACGATCATCTATTTTTATTTTTCTAATTTTATCTGCGGTATCAATAAAATCCTCTACTTCCAGAATGGTCATCGGTTCTCTGCCTTTAGGCGGATTTACCATACGATCCGCAGCATGAAAGTTAATTTGCTTACCACCAGATGTCATAGCCGTACCAAGCAACTGCTTAGTAGCGAATTCCCCGTCAAAAAGAACAGGTAAATTATTCTTACTCGTTCCGGCTACTTCTTTTGCACCAATTCACCTTTTTTCTTTGATGTGATTTCGCCACGGTACAAGCAAACCGTCCAACAGGAGTCGATCAATAACACCGTCCTCAATAGCACCGACGAAAGTCGTATCTAACTGAAACTCAAAGGAAAGATTTTCTTTTTCAGATAGTTTTTTTACGGCAGCTACCAGCGCCTCTACGTCATCTAGGTTTTTTGAGTCCATCTCAATAGGAAGTATGTTTGGCGGCAAAGCCGAATAAATCTCCAAAATCCCACCTACTACTTCCGCGCCACTTTCGTCTATCTCGTCAATAAAGCTTGGCGGAGTAACGCTCCATATTCTTGACGCAGCAACCTCATTCACAAGCTGCTGCACATTAGATCTAACAGATTGGTCCAAATCCTGAGCCACGTAAAAAATTAACTTTTGCTTCGCAAGCTCTAGCGGTATGGAATGCATTACTCAGCTCCTTTTTTCGGTGGGTATGCCGGGAGAGCTGACCCTGGACCGCCCGGATTATATCTAAATCCTCCTGGCATATGCGCGTCCAAATGCCGTGTATCAGGTAGTGGCACAGTAAGTGGTGAACCTTGGACATGGTGCATAGGAATTCTCTCGCCCTTTAGCCCTGCATCTTCAGGAAAAACCTTAATCCATGCATCGTCAACTTTCGGAGTCTTCCCTTTAGCAATCGC
>NZ_CAXAPA010000038.1:0-2043 GCF_963970835.1 Pseudomonas sp. EA_15y_Pfl1_P101
GAGTGCGATCCACAAACCCCACCTACCACAAGATGTAACCTCGGTTTACCGTGGCATCTGTGGCGAGCAGTTCCACGGCAGCAGCGCTTCGTAATCTTCTACTGACGAGGCGTGCGGCAATCGCTCCAGTACGTGGCGCAGCCACGTATAGGGCTCTTGGCCGTTGACCTTGGCTGTCTCGACCAAACTGTAGATCTGCGCACTGGCCGTGGCGCCTTTAGGCGTGTCACTGAACAGCCACGCCTTGCGCCCAATAACAAACGGCTTTATCGCACGCTCCGCCAAGTTGTTATCGATCGGCAAATGGCCGGCCTCCACATAGCGTTCCAACCGGCTCCAGTTGTTCGCCAGGTAATTCACCGCCTTGCCCAGCACACTTTGCGGCGTGACTTGGGACTGCGTTTTCTCCAGCCAACTTTTCAACTCGGCGAGTACCGGCAAGCTTCTCTCCTGCCGACCGATAAACCGCTGTTCATCGCAGGCATCCTTGAGCTCGCGTTCGATGCCATACAACTTGCTCATCATCGCCAGCACGATATCGGCGCGACCGGTCTTGCCCTTGGGCTGTACCTTCTGCGCTTCGACGAACTTGCGTCGCGCATGGACCATACACGCCAAACGCTCAACTCCGGGTTGCAACGCCAATGCGTTGTAACCCGGATAATCATCGGTCATCACGTAGCCGCGATAGTCGCCGAGCAGGCGCAACGGCACCTCCTGCGCTCGGCTGGTGGTGTAGTCAAAAAGGATCACTGGCCGCTCTGGCGGGCCGCTGGCTTGCACCCACATCCAGGATTGGCTGGTCGGGTCTCGATCCGGTTCCTTGAGTACCTGGACGCGGGTTTCGTCGCAGTGGATCACCGGACTTTCCAGTAATCGATCACGCATCAGGTTCAGCAGTGGCTGAAAGTGTTCACTGCACTGGATCACCCAACGCGCCAGGGTTTGCCGTGGAATATCGACGCCGTGTCGACTCAGTACACTTTCAAAACGATGCAGCGGCAGACCATCGACATACTTGGTGGTCAACAACATCGCCAGCACACTGGGGCTGGCCATGCTCTTTTCGATTATCTGAGCGGGTTTGTCAGCGGTGACCGGCGCGGTTTCACAACTGCGGCAACCGTACACTTTGCGGATGTGTTTGAGTACGCGGATCTGCATCGGCACGATCTCCAGCTGTTCGCTGGTTTCTTCGCCAATGACGTGTTTGCGACAGCCGCAGGCGCAGGTCAGTTCGTGCTCTGGAAGTTCGTGGATAACTTCGATGCGCGGCAAGTCAGTCGACAACGGCTTGCGCTTGCCACGGCGCTTGGTAGGAGCAACGGCTTCTTCGTCAGACTCGTCGCAGACCGGAACAGCGAGACTTTCAGGTTCATTAAAGAGCGCGAGCTGTGGCGTCTGCGGATCGACGGTTTGTTCTGATTTACGCCCGAAAAAACGTTCACGCCATAGCCGGATCTGTTCTTTCAGATCAACAATCTGGTCTTTGTCCACCTGACGCTCACTGAGCATCTGCACAAGCATTTGCTTGAGCAGAACCGGATCATCGGGGAGGTCGTCGGGCATGGAAATCATGGCCCGGATTATATCCAACTACGCGACAAATCGCGGCGTCAAAACCTGATGCGGACGGTTGCGCCAGAGATCAAAACCGTCGAGCAGCCAGTTCAGTTCCTGAACCGTCAGGACAATGGCTTCATCCGTATCGTCAGGGGACGTTTTGAATCGTTCGGATTCGAGGCGCTTGAGCCAAAGGCAGAAGCCGTTGCGCTCCCAATAAAGTATTTTCACCCGATTACGGGGGCGATTCAGAAAAACAAAAAGCACGGGATCGAACACTGCCACTTTGATATCCAATTCAACCAGGGCGGCGAGGCCGTCGATGGACTTTCGGAAATCGACAGGTTTGGGGTAGAGATAGACTTTTTCGACCTTGGCGTCGGGACGCATCATGGTTGCGGGCTCCTAAGGGAAATCGGGAGCACAGCATCAGCTGTCAGCTATTCGTTTGGAATGTGGGGTTCGTGGAGCGGATACAGT
>NZ_CAXAPA010000039.1:0-1617 GCF_963970835.1 Pseudomonas sp. EA_15y_Pfl1_P101
CTCTTATCAAACAAAAAATAACTCATTGTTTTTGCTCTTAAAATTTAAGCCGCTTTAACCAGCTGCAATCCAAGTTTGCGTGCCTTGCGTTCCAAGGCGCGCATCTGCCGATCACGGCTTCTTTCTTCAAATGCTTCTATCCCTTTCTCAACGTAAGGCTGACCTTTAGTCAGCATTGCGTAAATCAACCTTGCCAGTTGATGGGCTGTCGCTTTGATTGCGCAACAGGTATCCATTCGGGTCAGGCGAGCACGATGACTGGCGCCGATAAAGCTCTTGTCATTGCGGGCGATTGAGGCTGCTTGCTTCAATGCCTGCGCAGCTCGATTAATTACCTTCACCGCTTTACCAGGCAGCGGTTTCCCTCCCGAAATCCTTGTGGGCGGAGCCAGGCCAAGCCAGGAACAGAAGTGTTGTGAAGTCGGAAATCGTGACAAGTCCGGTCCCAATTCACTGGCCAAGACCAAAGCCGTATCGATGCCGATGGTAGGAATTGCGGTTAAATCCACACCCATTATCTTGTTTAGCGCCCGATGCAAAATCAGTTGCTGCTCATTGGAACGGTGCGGGTTACGCAGTGATTTGCTGGGCGGGATAACTTGCGCCTGAAGAACCGGCAGCCGCTCAAGTGCATAAGCAATGGCTTGGTCGCACTCACCGATCTGTTTTTCCAGGAAGTCATAAGCCGCCAACTCCTGACTCAGCGCATGCAAATGCTCAGCTCGCCAGTTGCCGTGCAAGCTGCGAGCAACAGTGGCCTGATCGGCCTTAACACGCTTGTCTCTGAGCAGTGCAAGCACTTCGGGATCGCGCTCGCCATCAACGATTGCGCGCAAAATACTCATGCCCGTCACCCCAGCTATGTTGCTGATGACTTGGGCTAATTGGATGTTCATTTGCACCAAAGCCTTTTGCATCCGATTAAGGGCTTTGGCTTGGTCGCGAACTTTATTGCCACGCTGACGGACCAATGAGCGCAGTGAGCACACGTCGTCCGCAGGCCGAAAAGCGCCTCTCAACAGGCCGTGCGTCATGAGTTGAAGGATCCACTGACAATCAAGTACATCAGACTTGCGACCGGTTATCTGCCGAGTGGCGCGGGAATTAACGAGATAGACCTCAAAACCTCGTCTATCCAGTATTTCGAAGAGCGGGATCCAATAAACTCCAGTCGCCTCCATTGCCACCATCTTGACGCCCATGGACTCAAACCAATCGGCCATGGCATGCAAATCATCGGTGAAGGTTGAAAACCGCCTAACCGGGTCATCGCATTTTGTCGGATCAACAGCCGCCAAATGCTCACCAGCGCCCACATCAACGGCACCACAATCGGGATGGATAACCTCAAAACGCTTTTGGTTCTTGCGCGTCATGACAATTCCTCGCAGGATTGAACGACGCGGGCGGGGTACACGGTGGCGAGCGGATTCACTCTCTTATACGTGGTCACAGCTTGCTGTGCCGACAATGACTCCACGCCGATACCGTGCAGGCCACTCTCCCACTCGGGTGCTGACACACCAGTGCTGGCTACGGCCTTTGCCCCGCACGCGTTCTATAACCTTACGATGAACCAGTTTGATGCGCGACAGCGCTACGTCGAAGATGTAGTGG
>NZ_CAXAPA010000040.1:0-1605 GCF_963970835.1 Pseudomonas sp. EA_15y_Pfl1_P101
AGAGATAGACTTTTTCGACCTTGGCGTCGGGACGCATCATGGTTGCGGGCTCCTAAGGGAAATCGGGAGCACAGCATCAGCTGTCAGCTATTCGTTTGGAATGTGGGGTTCGTGGAGCGGATACAGTTGAATACTGGTTTGACATGGCCCAAGACGGAGAGTGGTGTGGATTTCCAAGCGCACCATGTGATACCACAGCAGTATGGTGGACCTAACCAATGGTGGAATTTGCATCCGGTGCCGGGTGGAAGTGCTCACCAAGGTGGCGTTCATGCCCCAGCAAGTCCAACAACTACAGCATTTCCGCAGAAACCTCCGAGGCGCCCATGACCATGTACGAAAAATTAGAGGCCTTCAATGCACTCGCATGCGTGCTATTAGAGCGGCTGAACCCTGTTTCTTCTGGTGACGTGAGTGGGATGCGACAGCAGTGGCCAGCGGCTCCCGATGAATACTTTGCTTTTATGCAGGAGCGGGGGCATGGTGAGATTAAGGAGGACGACTGCGCGCTGTCGCTTTTGACGATTCAACCCACATTATGTCCCGCGGCAGACTACTTTGGTGATGATGGGTTTTATAAGGACGGACCCTATGAATCGGGTGCTAAGGGCGAGGTGTGGCTGTTCGGTTGGGATAGCACCGGGACTGCTTTCGGTTTCGACAGTGGAGACAACTGGCGATTGTTGGAAATCGACAATATGCGTTGGATAACGCGACTTGACTTGTCGTTTCGTCAGTTCATCGAAGGGGTGTTGGTATGTTATCCACAGCGGCCGATAAGCTTTGCGAATGGAGTTTGGCGCGACTCGGGAGATATTTCTTACACCCTATCGGATTAGGCATAAAAGCGTGCTGAGCCTAAAAAAGTGGAAAGGGCGCGCATTTATCTGGTGCAAAAGGGACGGGCACAGGTAAGGCGCCATACACCTCGACTGTCTCGCCGGATGCTGAGGCTGGCATGCCGTATGCCCACCCGGTAAAGGAGGCTGGTCCAAAAGGGTCGACGAGCTTCAATTCTGTTCCTCGCAACGCAAATGATCTTGCAGGAGGTCCGCTTGAAAACGCTACTCAGATTAGCGGCCGCTTTAAGCTAGACGGTGGCCCAGCGAATGGAGCTGTGTATCGGGCCGATAATCAAGGAAATATCACCAGCTACGCTGTCTATGATTCAGCTGGGATGATTGTTAAGCGGGTTGACGTTACAGGTGCAGCTCATGCTGATGTGTCGACACCACATGTAGGAAATCGGGGTCAGACCACGTTTTCAGCGAAATCCATACAAGTGTTTAACTTTTTTGTGATGTTTCATTAACGTATATAACGGTTTCCGCTATTTATAACGATTCGTGCTCTTTAAAAATTTGATTTATTTTTTGAAATCATTATTTTACTTTGTTTTTGTTGCGGACGACTAAGCTGATCTCTTTCAGAAATCAGGGGGTTGTTATGGCTCGTCGTCCTCGGTTGTTGGTACCAGGTCTTCCGCTGCACATCATTCAGCGCGGAAATAATCGTTCGGTTTGTTTCTATTCAGAAGATGATTATGTTTTCTATATCCACCTCTTAAAGCTCTTGTCGGAAACGCATGGCTGCAAAATTCACGCG